>DATCQX010000154.1:0-8946 GCA_036569285.1 Streptomyces sp. | reverse complement strand
GCCGCCTACCTCTACCAGTTGGCCAGCCACCTCACCACCTTCTACGACCAGTGCCCGGTCCTGAAGGCCGACACCCCCGCCCAGCAGGAGAACCGCCTCTTCCTGATCGACCTCACGGCCCGCACCCTCCACCAGGGCATGCACCTCCTGGGCATCAGGACGCCCGACAAGCTCTGACGCGAAGTGCTGAGCGGTCCTGGTGCAGTTCACCCAAAGCCGGGCATGGGGGAGCGACCAGCCACGACGACGACGCAGGCGATCGACGGCCCACCGCCACACGTCCAGCGAAGCGCCTAGCACCCCTCACCGCCGGTGTCCTCGGTTTCCCGAACTCACCGGCGGTGACAACTCCATTGCGGCAAAGTAGCGTTGACAGCGCGATGGATATGGGGGAGACATGGCCGTCACCGTCGACGAACGGGCTGCCCGCCCTTCCGTCCCGTACAGCGGCCCCGCCACCTCGGAACACGACTCCGACGGCTCCCGCCTCCGCGTCGATCCCCACACCGAGCGCCCCACGACCACGCTCCCCCCAGCCGTGCGCCGAGCCGCCGAACGCCTCACGCCACCAGCCGGCCTGCACAACCTGCCCCCGCTCCCGGCGGAGCCGTTCATCGGCCGCGAGACCGAACTCGGCCGATTACAGGAGGCGTTGAGCCCAGACAGCGCACTCCCCGAGCCCACGGCACCTCCCAACTCCACGGCGGCTTCCGAGTCCACGGCGCCCCCAACCTCGCCCTCCGAGCCCACCCCACCCTCCTACTCCACCGCGACCTCCATCCTGATCGGCGCCGCCGGCACCGGCAAGACAACCCTCGCCCTCCGCCACGCACACGCCCGCCTGACTGCCCGCACCACCCCCCTGATCTGGCACATCCGCGCCCAGTCGGAGCCCCAGATAGCCACCGGCCTCGCCGACCTGGCCCACCACCTCGCCCCGCGCTGGTCGGAAACCGCCTCCCCGAGCGAACGCACCGAGTTCGCCCTCGTCTGGCTGCACGAGCACACGGACTGGCTGCTGATCTACGACGACGTGGAGCACCCGGAGCACCTCACCCCCTACCTGGGCCGACTCATGGGCCGGGGACGCCAGTTGGTCACCACCCGGCACCACAGGGGCTGGCCGGACCAGGCGCAGCTGATCTCCCTGGACGTCCTGGCGCCGGGGAAGGCGTACGACCTGCTCCATGCGGCGGCCGGACTGGAAGCGGACACCACCCCGGCCGACCGCATAACGGCCGAGCGCCTGATCCAGGACCTGGGCTGTCTTCCCCTGGCCCTCGCGCAGGCGGGCGCCTACCTCCGCGAGACCCGCACCGGCCTGGCCGGCTACCGCAACCGCCTGGCCCACGCGGAGGCCCTGCCCCGAACCGGCCCCGACCTCACCCCCGGCACCGCAGACCCCCCGCACGACCCGGACGACGAACCCGACCGGCCCGACCGCAAGATCACCCAGATCTGGCGAACCAGCCTGGAGATCATCCGCCGCGACCGCCCCCTGTCCACCCCTCTCCTCCACGCCCTCGCCTGGTGCGCACCAGAACCGATCCCCCGCGAAATCCTGGCCCACTGGCCACACCCACGCACAGAGATCGAAGCAGCCCTGGAGGCCCTGGAGGACTTCCACCTCATCACCTCCACCCCAGCAGGTCTCCTCCTGCACCCCTTGGTCCGCCACTCCCTCCAACTCGCCGACCCACCCGAGGCGTCACACGCCCGCGACGAGATGGAACGCGCACTGGCGTCCCACCTGAACACCGACCACGAAACCCTCCTCCCCCACATCCAGGCCCTCGCGGAATCCTGCGCCCCCACCACCCCCACCCCCCAAGTGACCGCCATGTACCGCCAGGGCGCCACAGAACTCATCGCCAGAGAACAACACGTCCTGGCCATCCCGCTGATGACCCGGGTGGTGGACGCCGACACCGCCCTCCACGGAGAAGACGCCCCCCAGACCCTCGCCGACCGCGACCTTCTGGCAGAACTCCACGCCAAGGCAGGCGACCCCACTCGCGCCCTCTCCTTGTGCAAAGACGTCTACCTGGACCGCCACCGCCTGCACGGCCCCGAGGCCCCGGAAACCCTCACCGCACGCGAACGCCTCGCCTACGCCTACCGCAAAGCGGGCGAGGTGACCCGAGCGGTCACCGAACTCACCGCGACAGTCACGCGACGCCGCAGCCACTCCCCCCACGCGCCCGAAACCCTGACCGCCCGCAGCACCCTGGCCTACGCCCTCCAGAACGCCGGCCGCCACGCAGAGGCCGTCCGCGAGTTCGAAGCACTCGCCGAGGAACTCCCGCGCCTCCTTCCCGCCGGCCACCCCGACCGGCTCGCCTCCCTCAGCAACCTGGCCCACGCCCACCAAGCGGCAGGCAACCACCGCGAGGCCCTGGACCTGTACACGCGTGCGGTGGCGGCCCGGCTGCACGTACACGGCGCCGACCACCCCGAGACACTGAACTGCCGAGGCTGGCTGGCCGCAGCCCACCAAACCGCCGGCGACCCGCGCACCGCCGTCACCCGCTACCGCGCCCTCCTCGCCGACCGAATCCGGATCCAGGGCCCCGACCACCCCGACACCCTGCGCTGCCGCCAACGGCTCGCGTACGCCCTGACGAGTGCGGAGGGCCACCACGCGGCCCTGCCCGAGTTCGAGGCCCTGGCCGCGGACAGCGCCCGCTACCAGGGCCCGGACCACCCCGCGACCCTCGACTTCCGCGACGACGTCGCCACGGCCCACCGGGGCCGCGCGGACTACCGCCGGGCGGCGGCGGCCTACGAGGCTGTGATCGCCGACTACGTACGCGTCCGGGGCGAGCACCACGCGGAGACGCTGCGGGCGAGGGGTGCGCTGGCCTACACCCGGCAGCTGTCCGGGGAGTACCGCAGAGCGATCCAGGAGCGCACCGAGCTGGTCGAGGTCCGCACCCGGGTCCAGGGCCGGGACCACCCGGACACCCTCACGGCCCACGCCAACCTGGGTTTCGCCCACCGCGCGATCGGGAGCCACGAGGAGGCGATCCGGATCTTCGAACGGGTCGTGGCGGACCGTACCCGGGTCCTCGGCCCCACCCATCCCCGTAGCCTGAATGCCCGTCAATATCTGGCCAGAACACGCCAGTTGATCGGCGACCACCGGGGCGCGGTCGCGGATCTGCGGCATCTGCTGGCCGATCTCACGGCTTTCCTCCGTGAGGGCCACCCCACCGTTCTGAGCGCCAGGACCGACCTCGCCGAGGTGTACCTGGAGGAGGACGACCACCGTACGGCGCTGCCCCTGTTCGAGCTGCTGGTCGCCGACCAGGAGCGCTTCCAGGGCCCCGAGCACCCCTCGGCGCTCCACGCCCGCGAGCGTCTGGGGGAGGCGCACCGCGCCGCCGGGAACCACCGGGAGGCGGCGCGGGTCTTCGACGCCCTGACCGCCGACCGCGCCCGTCTCCTCGGCCCGGACCATCCCCGCACCCTGCACACCAGGAGCTGGCGGCTGTGGGTGATGCGCTCGGCGGGCGAGTACCGCCAGGCCGTCACGGCGTACGGCGCACTGGTCGCCGACCGGACCCGGGTGCTCGGCGCCGAGACCCCCGAGACGCTGAACGCCCGCAACGGCCTGGCCCTGGCCAGACTGGGCGCGGGCGACCACGCGGACGCCGTCGCGGACTTCTCCGCTCTGCTGGACGACCGTTGCCGCATCCTGGGCGCCGAGGCACCGGACACGCTCCTGATCCGCGAGAACCTGGCCAACGCCTGTTCGGCGGCGGGCGACCACCCGCGGGCCGCCGCGCTCTACGAGGCGGCCGTGGCGTCCTGGACCCGGCTGCGCGGCGCCGACCATCCGCGCACCCTGCGGGCCCGCCGCGACCTCGCGCTGGTCCGCCGGGCCGCCGGCGCGCACGCCGAGTCCCTGGCGCTGCTGAAGTCGGTCGTCGCGGACGCCGAGCGGCGCAGCGGCCCGAGACGGCCGTCCGTGCTGGCGTTCCGGACCGACCTGGTGTGGGGACACTGCATGGCGGGCGCGCACCTGCTCGCGGCACAGCTGGCGGAGGTGCTGCTGGCGGACCACGCGCGGGTCAGGGGCCGCGAGCACACGACGACGGTTGGGGTGCGCTCCCAGCTCGCCCACGCGTGGCTGTGGTCGGGCCAGTACCAGCGCGCGATCGTCGGCTTCGAGGAGCTGGTCCGCGCCCGTACCCGGCTCGGCGGCCCCGACCACCCCCTCACGCTGCACGCCCGCGCGTCGCTGGCGTCCGCGCTCCGCGAGTCGGGCCACCACGAGCGGACCGTCCCTGTCCTCGAAGAGCTGGTGGCGGACCGTACGCGGGTGCTGGGCGCGGACCATCCGGACACCCTGGACAGCAGGCTCTCCCTGGCGGAGAACCGGCGCTACCGAGGGGACCGGCTCGGCGCGCTGCGGGAGCTGACGGCACTCCTGCCCGACTGCGAACGCGTCCACGGCCCGGACCACATCAGGACCTTCAGGGTCCGCCAGTACCTCGTCTGGACGTGGTCCAACGCGTCCGGCGCGGACATCGCCCAGGAGGCCGCCGAGCGGCTCACGGCCCGCTGCGAGCGGGTGCTCGGCCCCGGCCACCACCAGACCCTCACCGCGCGCTCCCGGCTCGCGACGGCCCACTGGTCGGCGGGCCGTACCGCGCTCGCCCTGGAGGCGCGTACGGTGCTGGTGGCCGACTGGACGCGGTCGCTGTGCCCCGAACACGCCGACGTGTTCGCCGCCCGCAAGGTCCTGGCGCGGACCCTGTTCAGGTCGGGGGACCGGCTGCGCGGTCTGCGGGAGGCCGAGGCCCTGCTGGCGGACAGCGAGCGGGTGCGGGGCGCGGTCCACCCCCGGACGATCGCCGTGCGGACCGATCTGGCCTACCTCTGCTGGCAGGCGGGCGACACCCTGCGTGCCGAGCAGATCCTGACGGAACTCCTGGCGCGCTGCGAGGCCGAACTACCCGAGGAGCACCACTCGGTCTTCTGGGTGCGCGGCGGTCTCGCCTGGCTGACGGCGGACGCGGGGCTGCCGGAACGCGCGGTGCGGCTGGCCCGTGAGCTGGCGGAGCAGACACACCGGCTCTTCGGCCCCGGTCACTGGCTCACGCTGAACGCGCTCCTGGTCGTCGCGCACGCACTCCTCCAGGACGGCGCCCGGCCGCAGGCGGCACAGGCCCTGGCCGAGTTCCTGCACAGCTACCCGGACGTGCCCACCGCCCTGCCGGACATCGCCCGGCTCCACGAGGAGTGCCGTCGGGTCCGCGAGGACGACGAGGAGTCGATCCGTCTGGGCCGGGAGGTGGAGGTCTTCGCCCTCGGTTTCGACGATCTGCTGCTCCCCTCCCTCGCCACTCTGATCGCCCGCTCCCTGGAGGACCCGCGGACCGCCGCCGACTTCCTGAGAACCGTGCACGACGGCCGTTCCCGCGCCTTGGGCCCGCACCACCCCGGCACCCTGGAGGCCCTCGCCGAACTGGCCTTCACCTGCCTGGAGTCCGGCCTGGACGACGGTCCCGCCCCGAAGGACGTCGTCGACCGCCACGAGGAGGCGTACGGCGCCGGCCACCCCGCGGTCTCGGAGCTGGACTGGCGGCTGCGCACCGCCCGCCCCGCCTGGCGGGCCCGCGTCACGCTCCTCGCCGACGAGCCGGTCACGGACACCCCGGCAGCGCTGGAGCTGCGGCTCGAACAGCAGCAGGGAGGCGGGGAGTTGAGCCGTCTGATGGTGGTCGCGAGCTGCCGTACGAAGGCGGTGCTCGACCCGCCGATGGTCGAGTACGAGCCCGGCGGCACCCTGCGCTTCGAACTGACGGCCAGTGAACCCGGGGACCACGAGGCACGGTTCACGATGTACGACCACGAGTCGGGGTTCGTGCTCCAGGAGATCAGGACGGTCGTCACCGTCGCCGGGGAAGCGGGAGAGGCCGCGGGGGAAGCGGGGGATTCTGCGGAATGACGAGGGACATACCGGTGGAACCGGTCCGGGACCCCGCCCACGGATTCACGGCGAGACCGCCCGGACGGGACGATACCGGGTTGCGCGTGGCGGTCCTCCAACGCGACCGGGAACGGCTCCAGATCATCGTGCACGGCCGCGGCAGATGGGTACGGGCGACGCTGGAGACCCCGACCACCGAGGTGTGGCAACTGGGCAACCGGCTGCGGACGTTGTGGAGCGACCTGGTCGTACGCCACCAGAGCCCGGACGGCTCGTACGGCGACCGACCCGGCGGCTACCCGCTCACCGAACGCGCCGACCTGAGCGAACTGGCCACGGTGACCGACGAGTTGGTGACACGGCTGGCACGGGAGGGGTACGGACTGCTGGCGACGCTCCTCGACGGCCACGACCCGGAGCTGGCGCAGGCGCGCACGTTCCTCCTGGACACGCTGACCGGCCCGGACCCGCTGCGGGTCACCTTCGACTCGGAGGTCCAACTCCCCTGGCCCATGCTGGCCGTCGACCCCGCGCGGTGCGCGAGCCCCTGGGAGGCGTTCCTCGGCTACCGCCACCAGGTGGAGCAGAACGACCAGAGCCGCTGGGACCCCGCCCCGTCGGCCGTCCGCGACCAGCCCACCACCAGCCTCAACAAGGACATCGCGCTCGACGGGGTGGGCCGGGCCCCCGACGTGCATCAACTCCTCCAGGACCAGAGCAGGCTGATCGTCCGGACCCTGGGCAGTGAGCTGCTGGACGCGATGGCGGCCGAGGTACTGGCCGAGGACCTCATGTACTTCTGGTGCCACGGCCACTTCTCCGACAACGGCGCGTCCGGCAGTTGTCTGTCGGTACGCCTCTCCGACGACGAGCATGTCGACGGCCCGGCCGTCTCCGCGCGGCGCCGGGGAATCCCCCGCACCCCGCAGACCAGGTTCAAGCCATTCGTCCTGCTGAACGCCTGCCACACGGGCCGGGCGGGCGCCCCGAACTCCATCAAGCACCTGGGCCAGGAGCTGATCAGGATGGGCGCGGCAGGCGTCCTCGCCCCCCAGATCGACATCCCCCAGCTCTTCGCCGCCGAATACGCCTACGGCTTCCTGGAGTCGTACCTCGCGGGCGAACGCACCGCAGGCGAGATCAGCCAGTCCCTCGTGCGCGACTTCGCCGAGAAGTACCACAACCCGCTGGCCCTCACCTACGGCCTGAACTGCGGTATCGACAGCAGACTGGACCTGGCGTCATGAAGCCGGCCGAGATCGACCTCGACGAGCAGGGCCGCCTGACGACGGGCAAGGGCACCCCGGTGCCGGTGAACCGCGTCGCCGACCACCTAGCCCGCACGCTCCCCCTCCCCCGCTGGGCCACGGACCTCCACGTCTACGTCCACGGCTGGCAGACCCCACCCGCGCAGGCGACGAAGACGGCGGCCAAACTCCTTTACAGAGCAACGGAGTTGTACCGGAGGCACCCCGACCGCTACCCCGGCCTGAAGGAGGACGGCTACCGCCCGTGGTGCGTGGCCGTGCGCTGGCCGTCGTCAAGTCTGTCGCGTCTGAAGGGTGGTTACACCAGGATCCGGGACCGCGCGCACGCGATGAGCGCGGAGGGGAAGGGCCACGCGCCGTACGTGATAGGCCACTTGCTCGGCTACCTGGACGGCGAACGCGGCGACCCGAAGGCCCCGCCCGTCCTCGCGAACCGGCGCGGCCAGTACCTGCACCTGATGGGCCACAGCTTCGGCGGACGTTTCCTCTGCGAGGCCGTGCAGCGGGCGGCCGAGCCGCCGAAGACGCTGGGCTGGAGCATGCCGCACGACCCGCGCCGCCCGTTCACGGTGGACAGCATGCTGATCTTCCAGATGGCGGCCCCACGCGACGCGTTCACGACCCACTTCGACACCCTGTTCCCCACCCCGGCCCACCCGGGCGCACCCCTGCGCGGCCCCCTCGTCCTCACGCACTCCCGCTGGGACCGGGCAACGGGCTTCTGGCACCTGCGCGCCGAGAAATCCCCCGGCATCGGCCACTCCGGCGCGGGCGCGGCCCCGGTCCCCCAATTCACCACGAAACTCCTGCGGACGACCGTCCCCTACCCCCAACACGCCCTGGACCACCGGCTGGTGAACGTGAACGCCGACTGGCTCTACCGGGGCAGCCCCCTCACCCGCCTCCACCCCTCCGGCGCCCACTCCGACTTCCTCCACCCCGAATCCGCCCACCTGCTCCTCACGTTGGCGGAACGCTCCCGTTAACCTGCGGAATCATGAACCGCGTCTGGATGTTCCCCGCTCTCCTGGTCCTCTGTGGCGCCCTCGCCGCGAACAGCCTCCTCAGCCGGGAGAACCCGGTGGCGGCGGTAGCCTTCTTCCTCCTCTTCGCGGCCCTCGCGGTCATCAACTCCCCTTTGATCTTCCCCAAGTCGATCACCGAGGCGCAGGCCCAGGAAGCCGACGACGGCCGCCCGGTCGTCTATTGGCGCCCCACCTGCAAGTACTGCATCCGCCTCCGCATACGCCTGGGCAGCGACGCCAGGCAGCTCCACTGGGTCAACATCTGGACGGACCCCGCCGCGGCGGCACGCGTCCGCGCGGCCAACGACGGCAACGAGACCGTCCCGACGGTCTTCATCGCGGGCCACCCTTACACCAACCCTGAAACCTCTTGGCTCAAAGCCCAGTTGACGTCCCCGACCGCACAGTGAACTCACACCACACGACCTTCCCGACGCCCCTCTCCCGCACCCCCCACTTCGCACTCAGCGCGGCGACGAGCACGAGCCCCCGCCCACCCTCGTCGTCATCCCTCTGCGCCTGAGCGATACGCGGCATCCCGTCCCCGCTGTCATGCACCTCGACGAGCACGACGTCCCCGTCCAGCCGCATCGACAGCATGAACTGCCGCCCCACCGGAACCCCGTGCAACAACGCGTTGGTGGCCAACTCGCTGACACACAGCAGCACATCGGACGCCCGCTCACACTCCGCGAGCCCCCACTCGGTCAGATTC
>DATCQX010000153.1:0-7942 GCA_036569285.1 Streptomyces sp. | reverse complement strand
TTGTGGGTGTTGGCTGGGGGCTGTAGGGGGCCTGCGCTGAGGGGTGTTTTTGCGGGGGGCGTTGGTTGTTGGGCTGGCGTTTGGGGGGCCTGCGTTGAGGGGTTGGGTTTCGTGGGCGTTGGTTGTCGGGTTGGCGCGCGCGTGACATTGGCTCTCTCGCCTACGGGGCGCCTAAGTCGGTGTCGAGGGCACGATCGTGCTCAGCCCTTCGGGCCTCCGCGCGTTCGTGCCCTCGACACCGACGCGCCCCTTCGGCTCCTTCGCGGCCGGTGGCCGGAGAGGGTGCGAGGTGGGTGGGCACTCACCCGGCGTCGGTGGAGTCGGTGCGTGGGGTGGGGTGAGGGCTTGACCGGCATTGGTGGAGTCGGTGCCTGGGCATGGCGGCGCAGCCGCCTCCTAGGGGCGCGGGGAACTGCGCGAACGGCCACAACGCACCCGCACCCGCCCACCCACCAAAACCACCCGAGCTAGTGGGCGTGGCTCGACGGACCGACTGCAGATACCCGGGTATGGCGGCGCAGCCGCCTTTTAGGGGCGCGGGGAACTGCGCGAACGGCCACGACGCACCCGCAGCCGCCCACACACCCAAACCACCCGAGCTGGCGGGCGTGCCTGACCACAGTTGGAGCGGGGAAGAGACGCGACCACGCACGCATGGCGGCGCAGCCGCCTCCCAGGGGCGCGGGGAACTGCGCGAACGGCCACGACGCACCCGCACCCGCCCATCCACCGAAACCACCCGAGTCAGTGGGCGCTTCTTGAGGGAGGGGGCTGTGTTCGGGGAAGAAGCGACCGCCGGTCCGGGAGAGGAGTGACAGGGTGGGGCCGGGCTCTCTGAGGGGTGTTGTCCGCGTGCCCCGGAGCTGGAGGGCGAACGTGGGGGTGCGCGCCGGGTGTGGTGCGTGACGTATGGCCAAGTCGGGCGGTTAGCAGGACGCTGCACTCACATCACTCCGGGGGACGGAGGCCGTGATGGCCGAACCGGCAATGTCTGTCGCTCCCTACTGGCAACTCACCTTCGACGCGGACGGGGACGTGAACCCCGCTGAACGCGACCGGCTTCTCAAGGAGGCGGGGGCGCAAGGCGTCCAGGATCTGATCTTCTTCTCGCACGGGTGGAACAACGACCGCTCCCGCGCGACCGCCCTCTACCGGGCCTTCTTCGCCCCGATACCGGACCTCGCGCCGCACGCGAAGCTCGGGTACGTCGGTGTCGTGTGGCCGTCGATGCGGTTCTGCGACGAACCCATCCCGGATTTCCCGCACTTGACGGCCCTCCAGGACGACTGCCTCGACGACGGGACCCGGGACGCGCTCCTCGCGACCTTCCCCGGCAAGGACGCCACCGTCGAGCGGATCGCCCAGCTCCTGGACCAACCGCCCTCCGGTGATGCGGGGTTGGCGGAGTTCGGGGAGCTGGTGGCGCGGCTCGTGGACGCCGTGCCGGCACGGTGCGCGACGGACCTGCCGGGGGAAGGGGCGCCCGCGCTGCTCACCGAACCGGCGGCTCAGATGTGCCAGGAGTTCGCGGAGGCCCTCCAAGAGGCGGACGGCACAAGGGAGTTCTCCCTGCCCAACCCCTGGGACGGGGCCAAGGAGCTGTTGCGGCAGGCGACGTACTACGCGATGAAACGCCGGGCCGGGACGGTCGGCGAGCGTGGACTCGGTCCGTTCCTGGGGAAGTTGGCGGCGGTGGCACCCGGCGTGCGGGTCCACCTGGTGGGGCACAGCTTCGGCGGACGCCTGGTGTCGTTCGCACTCAACGGGCTTCCCGGGGGCGTGCGTTCGGTGAAGTCCGTGACGCTCCTTCAGGGAGCCTTCTCCCACTACGCGTTCGCGGCGGACGGGGCGCTGAGCGGGCGGCAGAACCGGGTCGACGGTCCGGTGGTGTGCTGCCACTCCTCGTTCGACCAGGCCCTCGGGACGATGTACCCGCTGGCGTCCCGGATGGCGGGGGACTCACGCGGGGCGATCGGGGACCTGCTCGGCACGAAGTGGGGTGCCATGGGGCACGACGGCGTCCAGGCGGTGGCGGGGACACGGGAGTTGAGCCTCGCGGACGCGCTGCGCGGCCCGCTTCCCGCGTCCGGCTGCGTCAACGTCGACGCGGCATCCGTCGTCCGCAGGGGCGGTCCGCCGTCCGGAGCGCACAGCGACATCGTGCACACCGAGCTGGCGCGGGTGGTGCTGGGGGCGGGGCGGATCTCTCAGGGGTGAGCCCACGGCCGAGCCGGGTCCCCGTGGAGGCGAACCCGGCCCGGCCGTACGGCGTTTGTCAGCGATCGGCGGTCGGCGCCCGGCCGTCCGCCGGAGTTCTCACCGAACCGCTCACCGGTGTGACGTGAACTCCACCACCTGCTGATAGGTGGGCCGGTTCTGCCAGCTGATGTTGTTGTGCTTGATGCCTCCGAGGGGGCGCTGGAAGATCGAGTCGGCGCACCACTGGTTGCCGGCCGAGCAGAGGCTGTCGCCGGGGTAGACCTGGGCGGCGGTCTTGCCCGCGGCGGTCTTCAGGGTGCTGATGAGAGTGTCACGGCAGGCGGCGAGGACACCGGCGCCGCAGTACTTCTGGGCCAGCGGGTCCTTGACGGTCTCGCCGAGGACGGCCCTGATGTCCTTGTCGACGTAGCTCCACCACCCGTACTGGAAGGAGCTTCCCGCGTGGGAGCCGGTCGGTCCGTGGGCCGCCGAAGGCGACTCGTCCACAGGGAGGTTGGCGGTGATGGCGGTGAACAGGTCGCTGCCGAGGCCGGGTTGGAACTCGGCCTGCACGAGCAGCGGCCACCAGGCGTCCAGGATACGGATCGCGTCGGCGTCGGCGTAGGTCTTGGACCCGGCCGAAGTCTCGGTGCGCTTACCGCCGTTGGTGAGCCACGTCTGGAGTTTCGTGACCGCCGCCGCGGCGGTGGAGTCCGTCACCGGCGAGCTGTTGACGACCTTGAGGAGGTCCGGCAGGACGTCCTCGGCGCGCAGGTCGACGAGCGCCGCGTCCGCCATCGCCTTGGTGAGGGAGGCACGGGTGACCCCGCCCGCCGCGACGAGCGTCTTGACCCGGTCCTCCAGCAGGTTGCCCCGGTGCACCGAGCCCTCGCCCCAGGGCGCGGAGGTGTAGTCCTTGGCCTGCTTGTTGTTCCAGGAGATGTAGTAGTCCTGGTCGACGGACTGCGGGTGCTGCGAAGGGGGCGTGTAGTCGGCGGTGTTGGTGGTGGGGTTCCAGTTCCTCCACTCGTACGCCGCCTCGGCCCGGACCGGGAACTCCGCGTCGACTCCGGACGCGCGGACCGGGTTGTCGCCGGAGTTGTAGTACGCGGTGTGCTGGGAGTCGGCGTAGAACCAGTTGAAGGTGTAGTTGATGTGCTGGACGGCCTCCTCGAAGGTGTCCGGGCCCTTCACGAAGCCGGGGTCGTTGAGCATCTGGAAGCCGATGATGGAGTCGGCCTCGTGCAGGTAGGAGGTGCGCAGGGTGGTGTAGGCGACCTTCTTGCCGCCGACGGTCGCCCGGTGCGTGACGGGACCGTACTTGGTGCGCCACACGCGCATCGTGTAGGAGCCGGCGGCGGTGGAGTCGGCCGTCGTCGGCTTCCAGGCGTTCTTCTGCTCGACCTTGTCCATGGCCGTGCAGGTCCCTCGGTAGAGGTAGTGGTAGTCGTCCTGGCAGAGTTCGACGGCGTACGTGTCGATGATGTCCTGCCCGGACGTCGTAGCACTCCAGGCGTAGTCCTGACCCCTCCCGAGTTCCACGTACATGCTGAGACCTGCGAACGATGCGCCACGGGCACTGATTCCGGGACCCTGGATCTCCTGGAGAAGGAGGAGCTGTGGAGCGAAGTAGCCGGTCTGCGGACCGAAGACGGCGACGGGGTGGCCGCTGGCGGTGTGCGCGCCGTTGACGACGAGGGCGTTGGACATACCGCGCTTGGCGGACGTCGTCGCGGCTGCCGCGGCCGTCGCGGCGGGGCCGCCGGTGCCGGTCGCGTCGTAGATCAGCGGCTCCGCGGCGACCGTACCGGCGTCGGGCAGCGCCGTCCCCTGCGGGTTCGCGGGCTTCGACGCGTACGGGAAGCTCTCGCCGTTGTGGACGGTGAGGACGGCTTCGGCGTCGTTGCGTTCGCGGAAGGACTCCCAGACCTTGGTGCCCTCGGTGACGCCGTACTTCTCCTGCGCGGCCATCAGGGAGATCGCGTTGTTGACCTCGCCGCCGCCCCCGGAGCCGAAGAGCGCGCCGATGACGGACGCCAGCGCGACCATGTCGGTGATCTTGAAGTGGTCGATGGTGCCGGCGTTGGTGATGGCGTCCTTGTGCCCGGTGAGGACGTACTCACCGGGGAAGTACCGGCCGCTGTCGGAGGCGTCGATGTAGGAGTTGATGCCGTCGAGATAGGCGTTCACGTCGGCGAGGGCCTGCTGGCCCCGGGCGCCGCTGGTGGCGACGGCGTTGTCGATCTGTGCCTGGAGATCGGCCTCGGTGTATGGCGCGTTGCGCCAGAACTGCTGCTCAAGGCCCTGGTTGGAGGGGGCGCCGCCGGCGAAGGCGGTGACCTGTCCGCGTCCGACGTGGCGGAAGACGTCCATGAGCCACAGCCGGTCCTGGGCGGCGGCGTATCCGGCGCCGAACTCGGTGCCGTACCGGGTGGTGCCGGTGATGTGCGGGACGCCCGTCTTCTTGTCGCGGACGATCGTGACGTCGGTGCGGCCCGCCGGCTTGAGGGTGGAGGCGACCTGATCGGCCGGGACCCCGAAGGAGGCGTCGTTGAAGAAGGTGTTGATGGTGGCGTTGGTCAGGGCGGGATAGCCCTTGGCCAGGTTGCTGTACGGGCCGAGCTGGTCGTCGGCGTGGTCGGGCTGGGTGCCGAACGCCTGGTTGAGGATGACCTGCGCGAGGGTCGCGTTGCCGTTCTGGCCGGGCGGCAGGATGTCGGAACACTGGCCGCCGCAGTAGTCGTTGGACTCGGCCGCCTCGGCGGTGGTGGCGCGGGCCAAGGGGGACAGCGGAGAGAGCAGACCGGCGAGGAGCGCGCATACGGTCGCGCTCTTCAGGAACCCGGGGAATCCGCCGGGAGTTCTCAGTCTGTCGAGGGGAGTTCGCCGTGGCATGTGCAGCTCCTAGCGACGGGGGTGGCCGGAAGGTTACCGCCGGTATCCCCGGGATTGAAGATGAACATGCGTCAAGTTTTTTCACGGCTCCTCACCCGGCGGGGGCCATCCGGAAATCGGATGGAGCCGATTCGAGAGTCGATACGTCTATTCGACGACGCCGCGTGAATCCGGCGCGGCGGCGCCGAAGTGACCGAAGTACAGGTGCAGGTGTGACGGAGGTGCAAGGCGATGGCAGGTTTCCGGAGTCTGGCGAGACAGGCGCGCGATCCGCGCAGCGATCTGGCACTGCGGCGTTATTCGCTGCGCAAGTGCCTTGAGCGGTTCGCGCCTTACGGGCACAGAGCGACCTGGGACCACCTCTCCTCGCGGGCCGGCTTCGGCCCCGAGGACCGCTCTCCCGACCCGGCGCGGCTCGTGGCCGCGTTGGAGGAACTGGAGGAGGCGCGGACGGTGTGGCTCGCCTACGAGGCGGGCTTCGCCCAGCGACGCAGGAAGGAGAAGCACGACGGACTGCGCAGGCCGGGGAGTGTCGACGACTGGCACCGGCTGACCTGGGGCGGGTTCGGTGTGGCATGGTGCGACGACCCGCGGCTTCACCCCCGTGAGCCGCTGGCCGAGGTACTGCGCCGGCTGATCTCCGCGCTGGAGCGCGAACCGGGCGCGAACTGCCCGGTGTGCGGCGGCGAACGGCTGCTGTGGAAGTACGACCTCGATCACGAGCCGTCGGCGGGCCCGGTCTGCACGGACTGCGGGATATTGGTGCCGCGCCCCGTCCTCACCCCGGAGGCGCTGGCGTCGGCACGGCGGGGACGGCTGCTGGTCTCGGCGTAGGGCCGCGGCGGGTTTCCGCAGGGCCCGGCCGAGGGGCCGGCGGGGGTGCGATGGGGATGCCGCACCCCCTGTGGAACGCCGTTTGCGTGGACGCCGCGGGCGCTCAGCGGGGTGGGGGCGCTTCGGATTTTCTTCGCGCTGCTTCGCGCCGGTGAACATCCCGGTGCCCGGGTTCCTGAGGGCCGTCGAAGGTAGCAGGCGGAAATCGGTTCGCTCCACCCCATTCCCGTCAGGACAGTTGAGGGCGATGAAACCACGTCCGTAGGAGCCCTCATGTTGACGCTGCGCGTCACCGCCGAAGTCCTGACCGTGCACGAGCACCCCGATGCCGACGCGCTCGAACTGGCCCAAGTCGGCCTGTACCGAGCGGTCGTGGCGAAGGGGGTGTACCGCACCGGGGACACCGCCGTGTACATCCCCGAGCAGTCGGTGCTGCCCGCCGGGCTCATCGCGGAGCTGGGGCTCACCGGGCGGCTCGCGGGTCCGGACGCGGACCGGGTCAAGGCGGTCCGGCTGCGCGGGCAGCTGTCGCAGGGGATCGTGTGCCGGCCGCGCGCGCTGGCGGACGTCGATCTGGCGCGGGCCGCCGAGGACGGCACCGACTTCGCGCAGGCGCTCGGCATCACGAAGTGGGTGCCGCCGGTGCCGCCGACGATGAGCGGGGACGTCGAACCGGCGCCCGACCTGGTCCCCTGGGTCGACATCGAGAACATCCAGCGCTACCCGGACGTCTTCACCCCGGGGGAACCCGTAGTACTCACGGAGAAGCTGCACGGCTCGGCCTGCCTGCTGACGTACGTCGCGGACGACGAGCGCGTGTACGTCTCCTCCAAGGGGTTCGGCGCCAAGTCCCTGGCTCTCCAGGAGGGCCCGCGCAACCTGTACTGGCGAGCCGTACGCGGCCACGGCGTCCCCGAGGCCGCCGCCCGGCTCGCCGCGCGCCTCGGTGCCCGGCGGGTGGGGATCTTCGGGGAGGTCTACGGGGAAGGCGTCCAGGATCTGTCGTACGGGGCCGACGGGCGTCGCGACTCCCTCGGGTACGCGGTGTTCGACGTGGCCGCGGAGGTCGACGGGGTGGTGCGGTGGCTGGACGCGGAGGAACTGCTCGGGGGTGAACTGCCTCTGGTGCCGCGGCTGTTCGAGGGGCCCTACGACCGGGAGCGGGTGCTCGCGCTGGCGAGCGGGCGCGAGACCGTGTCCGGGAAGGGGCTGCACCTTCGGGAGGGGGTCGTGATCCGGCCCGCCGTCGAGAGGTACAGCGATGTCGTCGGGGGGCGGGCGATCGCCAAGGCGGTGAGTCCGGCGTATCTGACGCGGAAGGGCGGGACGGAGTACGAGTGAGGGGTGCCCCCTTACTCCTCCCGCTGTTCCACCACCAGCCGGGAGCCGGTGAGGCGGTTGCCGAAGACGTCGTCCGGGTTGGAGAGGACGCAGGTGTCGAGGGAGAGGCAGCCGCAGCCGATGCAGTCCGTGAGGTGGTCGCGCAGCCGGTTCAACTGCTGGATGCGCTCCTCCAGTTCGGACCGCCACGCCTTCGACAGCCGCGCCCAGTCCTCCCGCGTGGGCGTGCGCTCCTCCGGCAGTTGGGCGAGCGCCTCCCGGATCGTCGCGAGCGGGATGCCGACCCGCTGGGCCGCCCTCACGAACGCCACCCGTCGCAGGGTGTCCCGGCCGTACCTGCGCTGGTTGC
Source organism: Streptomyces sp. (assembly GCA_036569285.1). Classification (GTDB taxonomy): domain Bacteria; phylum Actinomycetota; class Actinomycetes; order Streptomycetales; family Streptomycetaceae; genus Streptomyces. Next base: position 324 of record DATCQX010000153.1, on the reverse strand, counting down.
CCGAGGTGCGGCGGCTGGTGATCAGCCCCTTCGCCTCGTAGAAGTGCAGCGCGGACACGGCGACACCACTGCGCGCCGCCAACTGGCCGACGGTCAGCTCCTGGACGTTCTCGTGGATCTGGGGCACACGCCCAGCCTAACGGGGCGACCGGGCCTGCTCAGAGCCGTTGACAGGGACCCCGGGGGCTACCATGCTAAGCAGTTGCTTAGATCTGGACTTCACAGGGACGCACAGCGAGAGGCCGGGACCATGGCAGAGCCGAGGATCTTCACGTCCGCCGACGAACTCAAGGCGGCGGTGGGCGAGCAGTTGGGGTACAGCGA
>DATCQX010000152.1:0-5737 GCA_036569285.1 Streptomyces sp. | reverse complement strand
GTGCGGCTGTCGCTGCTGACGTATCCGGTGCTGATGGCGGCGGACATCCTGGCCTACGGGACGGACGAAGTGCCGGTGGGCGACGACCAGACGCAGCACGTGGAGCTGGCCCGGGACCTGGCGGTGCGGTTCAACCAGCGGTACGGGCACACGTTCGTGGTGCCGAGGGCGACGCACCCGGCGGTGGCCGCGCGGGTCATGAACCTCCAGGACCCGCTGTCGAAGATGGGGAAGTCCGACGATTCGGGTCCGGGCATCGTCTATCTCCTCGACGAGCCCGACACCATCCGCAAGAAGGTGATGCGGGCCGTCACGGACAGCGGCCGGGAGGTCGTGTACGACCGTGAGGCGAGCCCCGGCGTCGCGAATCTGCTGGAGATCCTCGCCGCGTGCACGGGCGGGAACCCTGAGGATCTGTCAGGCGTTCACAATTCGTACGGAACACTCAAGGCGGACACCGCGGAGGCTGTGATCGAGACCTTGAGGCCCGTGCGGGCCAGGCATCAGGAGCTGTGTGCGGATACGGAGTACGTGGAGGAGGTGTTGCGGGACGGAGCGCGGAGAGCGAGGGCGATGGCGCGGCCGACGGTGGACGGCGCCTACCGGGCGATCGGGTTGCTGGAGCCCGCGCCGGAGGTGGCGGTGAACGCGGGCCGGTAGTGGCGGGCGGCGCCGGTGGCGAGGCGTCGTGGCCTCGCTGCCGGACGGCGTCGTACCGGTGGGCCGGGCCGGTGGATCAAGCCGGTGAGGCCTCGGTGGGTCAGTCCTTCTTGCCGGAGGCGAGCTGGCGGCTGCGGTCGCGGGCGGCTTCGAGGGCGGCGATGAGGGCGGCCCGGACGCCGTGGTTCTCCAGTTCGCGGATGGCGCTGATGGTGGTGCCGGCCGGGGAGGTGACGTTCTCCCGGAGCTTGACGGGGTGTTCGCCGCTGTCCCGGAGCATCACGGCGGCGCCGATCGCGGACTGGACGATGAGGTCGTGGGCCTTGTCGCGCGGCAGGCCGAGCAGGATGCCGGCGTCGGTCATGGCTTCGACCAGGTAGAAGAAGTACGCCGGTCCCGAGCCGGAGAGCGCGGTGCAGGCGTCCTGCTGGGACTCGGGGACGCGCAGGGTCTTGCCCACGGCGCCGAAGATCTCCTCGGCGTGGGCGAGGTGGCCGTCGGTGGCGTGGGTGCCGGCGGAGATGACGGACATCGCCTCGTCGACGAGCGCGGGCGTGTTGGTCATGACGCGGACGACCGGGGTACCGGAGGCGAGGCGCTCCTCGAAGAAGGAGGTGGGAATGCCCGCGGCGCCGCTGATCACGAGGCGGTCGGCGGGGACGTGCGGGGCGAGTTCGTCGAGCAGGGCGCCCATGTCCTGCGGCTTGACGGTGAGGATCAGGGTGTCGGCGGTCTTGGCGGCTTCCGCGTTGCCGACCGGGGTGACGCCGTAGCGGGTGCGGAGTTCCTCCGCGCGCTCCGGGCGGCGTGCGGTGACCAGCAGGTCGGCCGGGGCCCAGCCTCCCCGGATCATCCCGCTGAGCAGGGCTTCGCCGATCTTTCCGGTGCCGAGGACTGCGACTTTCTGGCTCATGTCCTCATCCTCGCACCGGGGACGGGGGCCGAGGGTGGCTGTCCGGCTGGCGGAACGGGCGCCCGGCGCGGGGGTTCACCGGGTGCGGCGGCGCAGGGTCGCGGCGCCGAGGGCGAGGACCAGCAGGGCGCATCCGGCGACGACGAGGACGTCCCGGACGAAGGCGGCGGTCATGTCGGTGTGCCGGAGGATCTCGTTCATGCCGTCGACGGCGTACGACATGGGCAGCACGTCGGAGATCGCTTCGAGGACGGGGTGCATGGCGTCCCTCGGGGTGAAGAGGCCGCAGAGGAGGAGCTGGGGGAAGATCACCGCCGGCATGAACTGGACGGCCTGGAACTCGGAGGCCGCGAAGGCGGAGACGAACAGGCCGAGGGCGGTGCCGAGAAGGGCGTCCAAGAGGGCGACGAGCAGCAGGAGCCAGGGGCTGCCGGTGACGTCGAGGCCGAGGAACCAGACGGCGAGTCCGGTGGCCAGCGCGGACTGGACGATGGCGAGGGCGCCGAACGCGAGGGCGTACCCGGCGATCAGGTCGGCCTTGCCGAGCGGCATCGCGAGGAGGCGTTCGAGGGTGCCGGAGGTGCGTTCGCGGAGGGTGGCGATGGAGGTGACCAGGAACATCGTGATCAGTGGGAAGACGCCGAGGAGGGAGGCGCCGATGTTGTCGAAGGTGCTGGGGCTGCCGTCGAAGACGTAGCGCAGCAGGACCAGCATCAGGCAGGGGATGAGGAGGAGCAGGGCGATCGTGCGCGGGTCGTGGCGGAGTTGGCGCAGGACGCGGGCGGCGGTCGCGGTCGTGCGGGAGGCGTTGAGGACGCGGGTGGGCGCCGTCGGCGTCGTCTTCGTCGTCTGGGTCGTCGTCATCGGAGGGAGTCCTTCTCTCGGGTCGTGTCGTCCGCCTCGTCGACCAGGCGGAGGAAGGCGGCTTCGACGGTGTCGGTGGTGGTGCGGGTGCGGAGGGCGGCGGGGGTGTCGTCGGCGAGGAGGCGGCCGGCGCGCATGAGGAGGAGGCGGTGGCAGCGTTCGGCCTCGTCCATGACGTGCGAGGAGATGACGAGGGTGGTGCCGCGGGCGGCGATGTCGTGGAAGAGGGTCCACAGGTCGCGGCGCAGGACGGGGTCGAGGCCGACGGTGGGTTCGTCGAGGACGAGGAGGTCGGGGGTGCCGAGGAGGGCGACGGCGAGGGAGACGCGGCTGCGCTGGCCGCCGGAGAGGTTTCCGGCGAGGGCGTTCGCGTGGGAGGTGAGGTCGACGTCCGCGAGGGCGCGGTCGACGTCGGCGCGGCGGGCGGCGTGTGGGCGGGAGGGGGTGAGGACGGCGGCGAAGTAGTCGAGGTTCTGCCTGATCGTCAGGTCGTCGTACACGGACGGGGCCTGGGTGACGTATCCGATGCGGCTGCGCAGGGCCGGGTGGCCTGCGGGGTGGCCGAGGACGTCGAGGGTGCCGGTGACTTTGGCCTGGGTGCCGACGAGCGCGCGCATGAGGGTGGTCTTGCCGCAGCCGGAGGGGCCGAGGAGGCCGGTGATCTGGCCTTTCGGGACGGTGAAGTCGAGGGCGTGGAGGACTTCGCGGGGGCCGCGGGTGACGGTGAGGGAGGCGGCTCGGACGGCTGGGGTGACGCTCGGACTCTTATTCATCATGTGATGAATAATGCGCTCGGCGGGGTGAGCCGTCAAGCAGGTCGCGCGCTGTTCTCGCTCCCCATCGCTCCCGCGCGCCGCCCGGGACCCGCTGTGCGGTCGACTCGCCTTGCCGACAATGGAATTCATGCGCGGCACGGCGGGGTTCCGGGGCGCGCAGGGTGTTCCGCAGTGCCGCGCCCTCCCCCGGCGCGGGGCCCACGCGTCTCCTGTTGCCGACCGGAGGTGCTGTCGAGATGCGCCGTGGCGTACGCAAGGCCGATCTGTTCGCTTCACTCGTCGTGTTTCTCGTCGCGCTGCCCCTGTGTGTGGGGGTCGCGATGGCCTCGGGGGTGCCGCCCGAGCTGGGGCTGGTCACCGGGATCGTCGGGGGCCTGGTCGCGGGGGCGCTGCCCGGGAGCAGCCTCCAGGTCAGCGGGCCCGCCGCCGGGCTGACCGTGCTCGTGTACGAGGCCGTCCACGCGTACGGCCCGCACGCGCTCGGCGTTCTCGTGCTCGCCGCCGGGCTGCTTCAGCTGGGGCTCGGGGCGCTGCGGCTCGGTCGGTGGTTCCGGGCCGTGTCGGTCGCCGTCGTGCACGGCATGCTCGCCGGGATCGGGCTCGTCCTCGTCGCCGGGCAGGTGTACGCGCTCGGGGACGCGAGTGCGCCGACGGGCGGGATCGACAAGCTCGCGGGGCTGGTGGAGCTGCCCGGGGAGGCGGATCCGGTGGCGTTGTCAGTGGGGGGTGCCACCATGGTCGTACTGCTGCTGTGGGGGCGGTGGCGGCGGGGAGCGCGGCTCGTTCCCGCGCCGCTCGTGGCGGTCGCGCTCGCGGCGGCGGTGACCGGGGTGTTCGACCTGGACGTGCGGCGGGTCGAGGTGCGGGGGCTGTGGGAGGCCGTCCGGATACCCGGGCTCGCCGATGTGGGGCGGCTCGCGGAGGTCGGGGTGATCGGGACGGTCGTCGCGTTCGCGTTGATCGCCTCGGCGGAGTCGCTGTTCAGTGCGGCGGCCGTGGACCGGCTGCATGACGGGAGGAGGACCGACTACGACAAGGAGCTGATGGCGCAGGGCGCGGGGAACGCGGTGTGCGGGCTGCTGGGGGCGCTGCCCATGACGGCCGTGATCGTGCGCAGTGCGGCCAATGTGCGGGCCGGGGCGCGGACGAAGGCGTCACGCGTGCTGCACGGTGTCTGGCTGCTGCTCTTCGCCGCCGTCATGCCGGGGGTACTCGGGGTGATTCCCGTCGCCGCTCTCGCCGCGCTGCTCGTGCACGCGGGGTGCAAGCTCGTGCCGGTGCGTGAGGTGCGGGCGCTGTGGCGGGCGGACCGGGGAGAGGTCGTCGTCCTCGCCGTGACCGCCGTCGCGATCGTCCTCGGGAATCTCTTCGAGGGGGTCGTGGTCGGGCTGGCGCTCGCCGTCGCCAAGACGGCCTGGGAGATCAGTCATGTGCAGGTCGAGATGGAGGACCGGGGGGACGGGGTGCTGGTCGTGCGGGTGGTCGGGCATGCGACGTTCCTGCGGCTGCCGAAGCTGCTCGACGCGTTGGAGGGGCTGCCCGTGGACCGGGAGGTGCGGCTGGAGCTGGGTGGGCTGCGGCATGTGGATCATGCGTGTGCGGCTGCGTTGGGGGCGTGGGCCGAGGGGCGGGGGGAGAGGGTGTCCGGGCGGGCCGAGGTGGGGGTTTAGGAGGCCTCGCTCGGGAAGCGGCGCTTCTTCCGGGAGGGCGCCGCTTCCCGTTCGGATCAGTCGGACGAGGTCCTGCGGGCCACCAGGAGGGAGACGTCGTAGGTCTCCTCGACGACGCCGTCCGGGAACTCGGCCTGGAGGTGGGCGCGTTCCGCGGCGAAGAAGGCCTTCGTGCGCTCTTCCGTGTCGACCAGGAACACCGAGTGGCTGCCGAGGTTCGCGAGGTGCGTGTCCAGGGGGACCCGGCGGCTCCAGCGGATCATGCGGTGGACGAACGTGAGGGTGCCGGTCGGATCCGCGAGGGAGGTCCGGGAGGCGCGGTCCTTCTCGGCGGCGCCGTCGATGCCGAAGTGCCTGCCCATCCGCAGCGCCTGTGCCCTCAGCCACGGGACGTCGTCCGGCGTCGTGTTCCACCACAACGCCAGCGCCCCGGCCGGCCGCAGCACCCGCACCGCCTCCGGCACCGCGCGGGTCGGGTCCGTCCAGTGCCAGGACTGGGCGTAGGTGAGGAGGTCGAGAGAGCCGTCACGGAAGGGCAGCCGGTTGCCGTCGCCCCTGACGACCGGCACATCCGGGAGCGCCCGCCTGAACTCCGCGGCCATGCCCTCACCAGGCTCCACAGCCACGACCCTCGCGCCCCGCCCGTGCATCAGCCCCGTCGCGATCCCCGTCCCCGCCCCGACGTCCCCCACTCTCGTCCCCTCGAACCGCCGCTCCGCCAACTCCTCGACCGTGTCGAACAGTTCCTGCGGATAACCGGGCCGGTTGGCCGCGTACTGGGCTGCCGCCGCGTTGAAGGAGTGGGCTCGGGCTGTGGGGTGGGAGGAGGAGGTCATGGGGACATGGTGACGGGG
>DATCQX010000151.1:0-2616 GCA_036569285.1 Streptomyces sp. | reverse complement strand
CCGGGCGCGACGGCACCGGACCAGGGCCGGACCGGCCAGCAGCAAGAGCAGTAGGAGCTGACACTTTTCATGCGCGTCAACCGCATTCTGCTCTCCACGACCCTCGTCGTCGTGGCCCTGGTCGTCCAGGTCAGCGTGCTGGCCCGGCTCCACCTCCCCGGCGCCGTCCCCGACCTCCTGCTCCTGACGGTCCTCGGCCTCGCCATGGTCTACGGGCACACCAGCGGGGCCCTCATCGGCTTCGGCGCGGGACTCCTCGCGGACCTCGCGCCGCCGGCCGACCACGCGGCCGGACGGTACGCCCTCGTCCTCAGCGTCATCGGGTACGCGGCCGGGCTGATCAAGCCCGAGACCGGGCGGCTGAAGTCGGCGACGGCCCCGATGCTGGTGGTCGTCGCGTCGGCGGTCGGGTCGACGCTGCTGTACGCGATGGTCGGGGCGCTCGTCGGGGACACGGCCGCGCGGCACGTCGGCCTCGGGGGGCTGCTGTTCAGCGCCGCTCTGTACGACCTGCTGCTCGCGCCCTTCGTCGTCCCCGCGGTGATGTTCCTCGCGCGGCGCGCCGACAACGATCCGCTGGCCGAGGCCGGTTCGGCGTCCAAGGCCCGGGACGTCTCCGCCGGGTGGCTGTCGTCGGGGACCGGGCTGCGGATCGGGGGGCAGCGGGGGAGCGGGCTGAAGATGAAGGCGGCGAAGAGGTCGGCCGCGCGGACGGGGCGGATCAAAGGGGTGAAGAGGCTGTGAGGGCGGGGGTGTCGAGCGGGGCCGCTGGGGCGGTGATGCCGGCTGCCGGGATTCCGGCGGCCGAGATCTTCGCGGCCGAGATTTCTGCGCGAGGTTCACTCGCAGGGGTGAACGGTGGCGGAACGCGGGCGGGTGGCCCGGCCGTTCATGAGGCGTACGGACATTCGATTCAGGCAGTGGCGGGGAGGGGGCGGCAGTGACGAACATCCCGGAGACCGGGCGGACACCGAGGGTCCAGACGCGGCTCGTGGTGATCCAGATCCTGGTCCTCTCGCTCCTCGCGACGCTCGGCGGGCGCCTGTGGTACCTCCAGATCCGGGAGGGCGACGAGTACGCGAAGGAAGCGTCCGGCAACCACGTCCAGCAGGTCGTGGAACCGGCGGTGCGCGGCTCGATCCTGGACGCGCGGGGCGTTCCCCTCGCGGACAACGAGACCCGGCTCGTGGTCTCCGCGTCCCGTACGGAACTCCTGAAGCAGAAGGACGACGGCAAGGCGGTCCTCGCCAAACTCGCGGGCGTGCTCGGCATGACCCCCGAGGAGGTCCAGCAGAAGGTCCGCCTCTGCGACGCCCAGACCCCCCAGCCGTGCTGGAACGGCTCGCCCTACCAGCCCATCCCGATCACCGACGAGGCGACGCCCAAGCAGGCCCTCCAGATCCGCGAGCGCGCCGAGGACTTCCCCGGCATCACCGCCGAGCCGGAAGCGGTCCGCCGCTACCCCGGCCCCGGCAAGTCGAACACCGCGCAGGTCCTCGGCTACCTCTCGCCGGTCACGGACGACGAGATCCAGCAGGCCAAGGACAGCGACTCGCCCTACCTGCGCTCGGACCAGGTCGGCCGCTCGGGACTCGAGCGGGAGTACGACAAGGAACTGCGCGGCAAGGCGGGCGTCACCCGCTACGAGGTCGACAACCTCGGCCGCGTCATCGGCCAGGCCGAGGCGACCCCGGCCCAGCCCGGCGCCAACCTCGTCACCAGCATCGACGCCCGGGTCCAGCGCGTCGCGGAGTTCGAGCTGAACGACGCGATGAAAGAGGCCCGCAAGCAGTGGGACCGCAACACCAATGAGCGGTACAAGGCGGACTCCGGCGCCGTCGTCGTGATGGAGGCCAAGACCGGCCGCATCGTCGCGATGGCCTCGAACCCGACGTACGACCCGAACGCCTGGGTCGGCGGGATCTCCGCCAAGGACTACAAGGCACTCACCGGCAAGGACTCCAACTACCCGCTGCTCAACAGGGCCATACAGGGTCAGTCGGCACCGGGTTCCACCTTCAAGGTGATCTCCACGGCGGCTGCGGTGGAGGCGGGCTACGAGTTCAACGGGCGCTACCCCTGCACCAGTTCGTACTCGGTCGGCGGCCAGGTCTTCAAGAACTTCGAGTCGGAGAACTTCGGCCCGATCAGCCTCGGCCGCGCCCTCGAAGTCTCCTGCGACACCGTCTTCTACGGCCTCGCGCACAACGAGTGGCAGAAGGACGGCGGCATCAAGCCGAAGAAGAACCCCGGCGACTACTTCTTCAAGGCCGCCCACCAGTTCGGCCTCGGCAAGGAGACCGGCATCGACCTGCCGAACGAGGTCACCGGCCGCGTCCCCGACCGCCAGTGGAAGCAGAACTACTGGAAGGCCAACAAGGACGCCTGGTGCAAGCAGGGCAAGAAGGGCGGCACGTACGTCGAGCAGATCGCGTACGAGAACTGCCTCGAAGGCAACCAGATGCGCGCCGGTGACGAGATCAACTACTCCATCGGCCAGGGCGACACCCTCGTCACCCCGATCCAGATGGCCACGATCTACGCGGCGATCTCCAACGGCGGCACCCTGTGGAACCCGACCGTCGGCAAGGCCGTCATCAGCCCCGACGGCAAGAC
>DATCQX010000150.1:0-5060 GCA_036569285.1 Streptomyces sp. | reverse complement strand
GCCGCCACGTCCGCCAACTCCTGCACGTCACGCGCGCTCTGCACGGCGACGATGGACTCGGCGAGCAACGCCAGCCGCCGGGCCGCCTGTTCGGCGTCACCGCGGGTGCGCGCACCGCGCAGGGCCGCGCGGACGACGGCCTGGATCTCCAACGGGTCGGCGGGGACGGTGAGATACGCCTCCCCGCCCGCGTCGAGTCCCTTGCACCGGTCGATGGGCGCGACGGCCGCGGCGGAGAAGTGGACGACGGGCAGGGTGGCCGTGCTCGGGGTCGCCTTGAGCCGACGGCACAGCTCGAAGCCGCTCATGTCGGGCAGCCCGACGTCCACCAGCGCGACGTCGACCCCGGTGCCGGCCCGCCGCCGTACGTCGAGCTCCCGCAGGGCGTCGAACCCGCTGGCCGCGTCCACCACGTGGTGTCCGGCGCGGCGCAGCACGGCGCCCATGGCGTAACGGCTGGCCGCCACGTCGTCGACCACCAGCACGGTCGCGCCGATGTCGTCCTCGGTGATGCGCTGAGCACTCACGGCCGTCTCCTCTCCCTGCGCGTGTGCGAGGCGAGCCGTGCCTTACAAGACCCTTGCACGAGACAAGTTACTGATTCGTCAGGCCGTGCGGGAGAAAACCGCCACAGTGCGCCCCGGAACGGCGAAGGTGCCGGAAACCCGCTCGTAGCGCGACCCCTTCACGGTAGGGTCCGCGCCCGCCTGTTGAACAGGGTGCAACTGGTAGCCCGTACCGGCCAGTTCGGTGAGCTTCTGCCGCTGTGCGATGGGGGTCGCGTTGAAGACGACGACCAGGTCACCGAGGCGCATGGTGATCACGCCGGGTGTCTCGGCGGGACCCGACAGGGGGAACGAGAGGGCTGACTGCACCTGGGCCGTCGTGCCGAGGGAGAACGCCTTGTCGGTCGTACGGATCCTCAGCAGGTCACGGTAGGCGGACGTGGTGGCCTCGATCTGGCGGCAGCCGACCCTGACCGCGGTCAGCAGGGGTTTCGCGTAGGGCCACTTGGCGGCGTTGTCGGCGGCCGGGGGCAGGCCGCGGCCGAAGCCGTTGCCGTCGGCGCAGTTCCAGTGGATCGCGTTGAACCAGTCGCCGCTGTCGAAGGAGTTGCGGTCCAGGGACTTGGAGCGGAGCAGGTCGCTGCCGGCCTGCGAGAGGGCCGGGCCCTGGGAGAGGAGGGCGGTGGCCATCGCGAGGACCTGCATGCGGGCGCGGTCGTCCGCGCTGGTCCTGGCGGGGAGTTTGAACGCGAGGGCGTCGAACAGGGACTCGTTGTCGTGGGCGTCGGCGTAGGCGAGGGCGTCGCCGGGGTTCGCCGCGTATCCGGCGGGCTGTCCGTTGTAGTCGACCTGGGCGCCGGTGACCGCCTTGCCGCCGGTGTCGGTGAAGCGGTAGCCGGCGAGGTTCCCGGAGAGGCCGACCTTGATGAGGTCCTGGTAGTGCAGGAGCCGGGCCTTCTGTTCGGCCGGAGTGCCGTTGTCGGCGGCCGGGTTGGGGTCGGTGTAGAGGCCGGAGGCGAAGCCCTGGACGCCAGGGTCGGCGTCGAAGGGGCCGCCGCCGCGCACGGCGTCGCGGGCCCGGTCGGAGAAGGTGGCGATGCCCGTCCCCGCCATGTTCTTCTGGGTGGCCTGCACGAACCGGGCGTCGTCGGCGACTTCGCCGAAGTTCCAGCCCTCGCCGTAGAGGATGATCTTCTTGCCGTCCACCCCGTCCCTCTGGAGGGTGAGGGCGTCGAGAGCCTTGCGGACGGCGAGGATGTTCGCCTTGGGGTGGTGGCCCATCAGGTCGAAGCGGAAGCCGTCGACCTTGTACTGCCTGGCCCAGGTGACGACCGAGTCGACGACGAGCTTGCCCATCATCGCGTTCTCGGGCGCGGTGCCTGCACAGCAGGTGCTGTTCGCGACGGCGCCGTCCGCCGTCAGCCTCTGGTAGTACCCGGGTACCACCTTGTCGAGCACGCTGGTGTCGGCCTGTCCGGCGGCTGCCGTGTGGTTGTAGACGACGTCCATGACGACCCGCAGGCCGTCACCGTTGAGCGCCTTCACCATCTTCCGGAACTCGACCGTACGGGCCGTCCCGTCGGGGTCGGACGCGTACGACCCCTCGGGGACCGTGTAGTGGTACGGGTCGTACCCCCAGTTGTAGCCGTCCTTCGCGGCGATCTTCGCCACGCACTCCTGCTGTTTCTCCGAGTCGGCGGGCAGGGCGGCGAGGTCGCAGCCGGTGACGGCCTGATCGGCGCGCTTCTCGGGGACGGTGGCGATGTCGAACGCGGGGAGCAGGTGCACGTAGCCCGCGCCGGCTTTCGCCAACTCCCGCAGGTGCTTGGTGCCGTCGCTGTTCCTGTCGGTGAACGCGAGGTACTGGCCGGGGTGTCGGGAGGTGCGGTCGGCGATCGAGAAGTCCCGGATGTGGAGCTCCTGGATCTGGGCATCGCGTAGAGGGACCGCTTTGGGCTTCGCGTAGGTCGTCCAGCCGCTCGGCGCCAGGGACTTGTCGCCCAGGTCGACGATCAGGCTGCGCCCGGAGTCCGCGGTGAGGGCGACGGAGTAGGGGTCGGTGACGTGGTTGGTGACGATCCGGCGGACGCTGGGCGCCCACACCTTGACGGCGTACCGGTAGGGCTTGCCCTTCCAGCTCGCCGGGCCGGTGACGGACCAGACGCCGGTGGTGTCGTCGCGCTTCATGGGGACGGATTTGCCGTCGAGGTCGAGGGCGACGGACTGGGCCGTGGGAGCCCAGACGGCGAGCGTGGGGCGGCCGTCGGAGAAGGTGGGGCCCAGGGCCGCCTTGGTCGCCGCCGGGTACAGGTCGTCGAGGGCGCCGGCGATCTGGACGCCGGTCGCGGTGAGGACAGCGCCGTTGACGGCGCGCTGGGAGGCGACGAGCTGGCCCTTGAGGGCGTCCCTGACGCGGGCGCGGTCGCGGGGGTCGATCGTCCAGGCCGTGTAGTCCTTGAGGTGGGGGTACTTGGCCTTCTGGGCGTCGGTGAGGGTGGTCCTGGTGAGGCGGAGCCAGCGTTCGTCGTCGCTGGTCAGAGTGGAGTTCTCGACCTTGATCGAGCCGTCGTGGGAGGAGAGGAGCTGGGTGGAGGCGGCGGCCTCGCTGCCGTTCCAGGCGACGGTGTTCCGGTCGATCCAGATCGCCTTGGAGGTGGTCAGGTCGAGGGCGGCGGCGCTTCCGGCGGGCTGTGGGAGCAGGTACTTCTGCTGACCGTTCAAGAGCCACACCTCGTGTCCGTTCGCGGTGAGGTCGAGGGACTGGTCCGTGGGGAGGTCCTTCTCGTCGCCCTTGTGGAGGATGTAACTCAGGCTGGTGGCGCCGGAGTCGAGGGGGACCTCGAAGACCGCGCCGTAGGGATCGGTGCGGGTGGGCTGGAGCGGCTTGTTCCAGTCGGTGGGGTTCGCGGCGCCCGCCCAGACGTGCAGGCCCCAGCCGTCGTAGTCGCCGTCGGCGCGGTGGTAGTGCAGGACCGCCTTCGTCTTGTCCTGCGGCGGGTGGTCGGGGCGTTCGGTGCGGACGTCCGGCTTGCCCTGCTCGATCCAGACCTCGCCGGTCCTGGTGACGTCGATCGTGCGGTCGGTGGCGACGTCCTTCGTGCCGTCCTTGTCGATGACGAGGAAGGAGACGTTCGAGGCGCCCGGCTTCACCTTGACGTAGGCGAAGGCTCCGTAGGCGTCACGGCCGGTGAAGGGGTGGCTGGCGGGCCAGGTCGTGGCCTCGCCGTCCGCGAGGTCGCCCCAGGCGTACAGGCCCCAGTCGGCGTAGTCGCCGTCGGGGCGGTTGTAGTGGACGACCGCGTAGTCCCGGTCGTTCGCGGTGGGGGGCGGTGTCGTGGGCGGGGTGCCGGTGGTCGTGGCGGCGGTCGCGCTCGCCTTCCGTCCGGCCGAGTCGACGACAACCGCCTTGTAGCGGACGGGAGTTCCGGGGCGGACGTCCTTGCCGACGCGCTGCGTGACCTTGTACGGGGCGTGGTCGGCCGAACCCAGGGTGCGCCAGGGGCCGTTGCCGGTCTGGGCGGCGAAGATCACGCGGTCGAGCTGTCCGCCGGTGACGTCGGCGGCGAGGGTCACGGTGCCGGTGGCTCCCGCCGGGGGCGCGGTCAGGGTGAGCTTCGGGGGCGAAGTCGGCTGCGCCAAGCCGCCCTTGAGGACGAGGGCCGTGCCGGGTGGGACGGTGAGGGTGACGCGGGTGTCGGTGCCGGAGCGGACGGCCGTCCTCGTGCCGTAGACGCCCTGGAAGGTCATGCCGGGTGAGGAGGTGGCGAAGGTCGCCGTCCTCGGTTCGGGGGCGTTGTTGAGGGCGACGAGGTACTCGGTGTGCCGGTCGCTCCGGGTGAAGGCGTAGACGCCGGGGCCGTCGGCGGCGTAGCGCTCGGTCTGGACGCCGTCGGTCAACGCCGGGTTTTGCTTCCGGAGTTGGGAGAGGGCGGCGATCTGGCGGTAGAGGGGCGCCTTCGTGTCGTAGGCGTCGGTCGCGTGGGTGCGGGTGGTGCCGATCTGGTCGTCGTCGAGATAGTCGGCGACCTTCGAGGCGAACATGGTCTGGCGGGCGTCCTTGTCGCCGCCCGCGCCGGTGAAGCCCTGTTCGTCGCCGTAGTAGACGACCGGGTTGCCCCGGCTGAGGAACATCAGCTCGTTGGCGAACTCGTCCTTGGCGAGGAGTTCGGCGTCGGTGGCCTTCGGGTTGTCCTGCTCGATGAAGGTGCCGATGCGGCCCATGTCGTGGTTGCCGAGGAAGGTGACCTGTTCGTAGGCGTTCGCCTTGTCGGTCGTGTACTTGTAGTCGGCGCCGAAAACTTGTGCAAGTGCTTGCGCGCTGCCGCCCTGGGAGGCGTACTGGCGGGCCGCCTGCTGGAAGGGGAAGTCGAGGGTGGCGTCCAGGCGGCCCTCGGTGACGTACGGGGAGGTGATGTCGGGGTCGGCGGAGTAGACCTCGCCGAACATGAAGAAGCCGGGGCGGCCGTGCCGGGCGGCGTAGGCGTCGAGGGCGGTCGCCCACTGCGTCCAGAACTCCATGTTGACGTGCTTCACGGTGTCGATCCGGAAGCCGTC
>DATCQX010000149.1:0-2288 GCA_036569285.1 Streptomyces sp. | reverse complement strand
GCTCCGGGGTGGGGGGTTCGGTGCCGGGGGCGGTGACGCGGCGGGCGATGAGGCCGTCGCCCCAGGGGGTGTCGTCCGGGGCGGCGGGGTCGTCGTCGGCGTTCTTGGCGGCTTTTGCGCTTGTCTCGCTCTGTGCGCTCTCCGCCTGATCGAAAATGTCGCTTTCATCGCCCCCGGTGTTTTCGTCACCCTTGGCGTTTTCGTCACCCCTAGGGAGGGCGTTTTCGCAGCCGTCCTCCTCACGAGGTTCGTCCGTGGGTCCCTGCTCGTGTTCCTGATGGTCCGTGACGGCGGTCATCTGTCACCTCTCCTTCTGCAGTACGGACAGCGCGGCGATCAGTTCGGCCTGGGGTTCGACGTGGACGTCGAGTCCGTCGAGGGGGGCGAGACGGCGCTCGCGTTCGGCGGTGACGACGCGGTCGAGGTGGGCGGTGAGGAGCCGTCCGCCTCTGTCGCGCAGGCGCAGCGCGCCGTGGGCGCCGAGGCGTTCGGCGAGGCCCTCTCCGGCGGAGCGGGCGCGCCGGCCGCCGAGGAGGGCGGTGGCGACGAGCGCGGCGACCGACTCGGGGTCGGGTGCGGAGCCCCGGTCGAGGTCGCGGACCTCGTCCTCCGCGTACTCCTCCAGTTCGCGCCGCCAGCGTCGTACGGCGAGGCCGATGCGGTGTTCGGCGCTCTCCAGGTCGGGGTCGCGGTCGTCGAGGTGTCCGGCGGCGGGTTCGCGGCGCCAGGCGTCGTCCACGCGTTCGTCGGCGGCGCTGACGGCGCACAGCAGGAGGGCCGCCAGGGACTCCACGAGGGCGTCCAGGAGCTCTGTGGCGGTGCAGTCGAGGGGGAAGGCCCGCCAGCGCTTCAGAGCGTCTCCGGCGAGCACGGCGCCGCTCTGCAGGCGCCCGCGTACGCGCGCGTACTCGCTGTCGTAGGCGTTGTCGACGGCGGCGGTCAGCCGCAGCGCGGCGGCGTACTGCGCGGCGGCGGCTCCCGCCAGCTCCGGCATGCGGGACTTGAGGGAGTCGAGGACGCCGTGCGCGGTGCGGGCCATCGCGCGGTGGCGGGCGCCGGGGTCCTGGGCGTGGTGGACGAGCCAGGTGCGCAGGGGGGCGACGGCGGTGGCGGGCAGCAGTCCGCCGCCCCAGGCCGACTCGGGGAGTTCGGGGACGGTGAAGCGGGGCACCTCACCGAGGCCGGCCTTGGCGAGGAGGGCGCCGTACTGGCGGGAGACCTCGGAGACGACCTGGTGGGGGACGCGGTCGAGGACGGTCACCAGGGTCGCGTCGTACTCCTTGGCGGTGCGCAGGAGATGCCAGGGGACGGCGTCGGCGTAGCGGGCGGCGGTGGTGACCATGATCCAGACGTCGGCGGCGCAGATGAGCTGTGCGGCGAGGGTGCGGTTGTCGGCGACGAGGGAGTCGATGTCGGGGGCGTCGAGGAGGGCGAGGCCGGCCGGGAGGGTGTCGGCGGTCTCGACGCGCAGGACGTGGCGGCCGTCCTCGGCGGGGACGGGGTCGTCGGCGGGGTCCTGGTGGGGCACCCACGCGCGCGTGAGGCCCGGCAGGACGCGCATGCCGCTGAACCAGTGATGGTCCTCCGGGTGGCAGACGAGCACGGGGGTGCGCGTGGTCGGGCGCAGCACTCCGGCCTCGCTGACGCGGTGTCCGACGAGGGAGTTGACGAGGGTGGACTTGCCGGCGCCGGTGGAGCCGCCGACGACCGCGAGGAGCGGGGCTTCGGGGGCTCTCAGCCGGGGCACCAGATAGTCGTCGAGCTGGGCGAGGAGTTCGTCGCGGTTGGCACGCGCGCGTGGCGCCCCCGCCAGGGGCAGCGGGAAGCGTGCGGCGGCGACACGGTCGCGCAGGGCGGAGAGTGCGTCGAGCAGTTGAGGCCGTACGTCCAAGGTCACCACATGCGAAGAATGCCCAATTTTAGGGGATTTCTGAAGCATATAAGCGTCCCTGCGCGCCGATGGGACACAAGGGATGGAAGGGATGAGCGGGACAAGGGCGCACGCCAGGCATAACGAGTGCACAACACCCGGGGCCCGAGGCGCCAAAAGCGATGCACGATTCGCACCTGCCTGCGATTATCAGGACCGCTTCACCGAACCTCCACATCGAGCCACGGAGGGGAAGCAACCAGGACAAGGAACCCGGAGCCCTATCCTTGTCCCCGGCACGTCCCGAGACCCTTCCCCGGTCCCGGCACACCGCCGACCACCCGGCCCCCGTAGCTCAGTGGATAGAGCAGGCGCCTTCTAAGCGCTTGGCCGCAGGTTCGAGTCCTGCCGGGGGCGC
>DATCQX010000148.1:0-7563 GCA_036569285.1 Streptomyces sp. | reverse complement strand
GGAGGTACCGGTCGCCTCCCACTTCACGCAGGAGCACGATCGGTTGGTTGGAGGGCATTTCGACCCGGACACCTACGACATCGAGCTCGTTCACACAGCAACCCTAGGCCGTGCCCGGGACGTTTGGGTAGTCGGGCCCCTACCGGACGGCCGATCCGCCCAGGGCGAACGCCCCGCGTCAGGGCAGCCGCACCCCGAGAGCGGTCTGGACGAGCGCGGAGTGCAGCCGGACGGTCAGCCCGGCCAGCTCCTTCGCCCGGGCCTCGGCGTGCGCCCGCGTCTGGGGGTTGCGGTGGAGCTTCAGCGGGGCGACCACCTGGTCGACGAGACCGGCCTCACGGTCGGCCGCCGCTTTCATCACCCGAAGGTGTCGCGGCTCGATGCCGAACCGCCCGAGTTCGACGACGAGCGCGGCGACGGTGGCCGTCTCGGCGTCGTACACGCCGTCCGCCAGGGGGACGACGAGGCCGTAGGACTCCCACTCGGCGAGTTCCCGCTCCTCGATGCCGGCGGCGGCCAGCAGCTCGGCGCGGCCGATGCGGGCGACGGTGGGGGTGTCGGCGGGATCCGGAAACAGCTCGCCGTCCCGCTGCCTGCCCACGGTCGGCAACGGGACGGCCTCACCGCGCTCCAGGGCCTCCAGGTGCTCCCGGATGACCTTGAGCGGCAGATAGTGGTCCCGCTGGAGCCGCAGGATGCGAGCGAGGCGCTCGACGTCCCGCGGACTGAACTTGCGGTACCCCGAGGGGGTCCGCTCGGGCTCGACGAGCCCTTCCGACTCCAGGAAGCGGATCTTGGAGACGGTGACTTCGGGGAATTCGTCCCGCAGCACGTTCAGCACGGCGCCGATGCTCATCGGCCCGGCCTCCGTGGCGGCGGTGCCGTCTCCGGCACCGCCCCTCGGTGTTCTCAGCATGGACCTTCCCTGGGAAATCCCCGGACGAGTCCGGGGCGGGTCAGTAACCGCGCTGGCTCGCGTAGAAGACCAGCCGGTACTTGCCGATCTGCACCTCGTCGCCGTTGTTCAGCGCGACCTCGTCGATCCGCTCACGGTTGACGTAGGTGCCGTTCAGACTGCCGACGTCCGCGACCTTGAACGTGCCGTCCGCACCGCGGCGGAACTCCACGTGCCGGCGCGAGACCGTCACGTCGTCCAGGAAGATGTCGCTCTGCGGGTGCCGGCCCGCCGTCGTCAGGTCGCCGTCCAGGAGGAAGCGGCTGCCCGAGTTGGGGCCCCGGCGGACGACCAGCAGGGCCGAACCCAGCGGCAGCGCCTCGACCGCGGCCTGGGCCTCCGGGGACAGCGCCGGAAGCGCCGTCTGACCGGTGACCTCGGAGTCGTACGCCTCCAGGCCGGAGATGGAGATGGTGGACGTCGTCTCCGACGCGCGCTCGGGTGTCACGCCCGGACGCAGCGGAGCACCGCAGTTGGAACAGAAACGGCTGTTCTCCGCGTTGCGGTTGCCGCACCTCTGACAGACCGGGGACGACATGGGGGCAAACCCTCCACCTGCACTTGAGGCTGACGGTTGTCCGAAACCTATGTCGCCGGACTGCGCAGGGTCAACAGACGCCGCGCCGTGACCTCCGGGAATGTCACCCCCCGCCACCTGGTCACGGAACAGCGGACGCTGGCCTTCGTCACCTGGCTGTGCGCGATGACGGGCGGTGGCGTTCTCGCCGCCCTCTCCTCGCGCGCTCTTGCCGAACAACTTCGCAAACAACTTCACGGGCGATTCCCCTTGACCGAAACAGACCCGCCCGTGGGGCAGGACGAACCCTGACTCAATAGACCGGCCGACCCGGACACCTTCACAACGTCCGTATCCACCAGACAGTTTCCACCACCGACCACCCGATCGGTGCGCCGACCCCCCGCAACCTCATGCCCCTGCCGGACGGCCCCCATGCACCCCCGGTTCACCGGGCCGACGACCGAGCGTAGTCAGGCTGCTTCGCCGCCCGCAAGGCGTCCACGACGATCTTGTCGGATCGCTCGACGGTGACGGTGGCCTGCTCCTTCTCCAGGGTCTGCACCACACCTCCCGGGATGTTGAGCGCCGGTTCCAGATCCTCGGGCTTGCCGATGACCTGGAAACGATAGGGAGTGCGGATCTGGTTCCCGTCCACGCTCACTCCCTTGTCGCCGTCCGTGAAGTACGTCCCGGCGACGACGCGCACGCCGTTCACCTGGATCGCCTCCGCGCCGGCCGCGCGCAGCTCCTGGATCGCGTCGAGCAGCATGTCCGCCTCGACCGTCCTCTTCGTGTCGTCGATGGTCATCGTGATACCCGGCCCCTGGGCCGCCACCGTGCCCGCGAGGATGCCGAGTTGCCTCTCCTTCTCGATCGTCTGCTTCCGGGCCTCCTCGGCCTGGTCGGAACTGTTCTCCAGCTCCTGACGCTGCTTGTCGAGCCCGGTCTTCTCGTCCTCAAGACGCTGACTGCGGTCGTCCAGTTCATCGAGGATCCGCACGAGGTCCTCCTGACGTGCCCCGCGCAGCGCGTTGTCGCTGTCGCTGTTGGAGGCGACCTGGACGGCGAGCCCGAAACCGAGCCCGAACAGCAGCAGCGCGACGATGAGCTGGGCGCGCGTCACCCGCGGCGGCCACAGCCCCTGCACCAGCCTCTGACGGCCGGTCAGCCCCGGCTCGGGGGACGGCTCGACGGCCTCCCGCGCGGGCGCCGGCTCGACCTCCTGCGGCAACTCCCTGCGCAGCCCGTGTCCGGGCGTGCGGCCTTCTTCGTTCATCGGCGTCACGCCCGGAAGACGTGCCGGCGGATCGCGGCGGCGTTCGAGAAGATCCGGATGCCGAGGACCACCACGACACCGGTCGACAACTGCGCGCCCACGCCCAGCTTGTCGCCCAGGAACACGATCAGCGCGGCGACGACCACGTTCGACAGGAACGACACCACGAAGACCTTGTCGTCGAAGATGCCGTCCAGCATGGCCCGCAGCCCGCCGAAGACGGCGTCCAGCGCCGCCACCACGGCGATCGGCAGATACGGCTCGACGGCCGCCGGAACCTCGGGCCGGACCAACAGGCCGGCCACGACTCCCACGACGAGGCCCAGTACGGCGATCACGATGTGCCCTTCTCACTTCTCGGCTGTGCGGTTCGGACGATCACACTCGGCGCGGCCGGCAACCGCAGGTCCTGCTCCGTGGAGATGGCCGTCCGAATGCCGTAGTTCTCCTGGAGAGCGTTCAGATACAGCCCGTCCGCACTGTTCTGGAACCGGGTGCTCAGCTTGTCCCCGTCCCCCACGGCGAGGATCGTGTACGGCGGCACCAGAGGCTTGTTGTCGACCAGTATGGCGGCCCCCGCGGCCCTGATCGCCGACAGCGCCGTCAGCCGCTGTCCGTTGACGGAGACGGCCTCCGCGCCGGACTCCCACAGGCCGTTGACGACCCGCTGCATGTCCCGGTCGCGCAGCCGCCCGGTGTCCGAGAAACCGGACGTCTCGCGCGGGTTGCCGTTTCCGCCGGTGGTCGCTTCCTTCGCATCGTCGACGACGAGCTTGACGCCGGGTCCGTGCACCGCGACGGCTCCCGAGAGGATGCCGACGAGATCCGCCTGACCGCTGCCGCCGCTGTTCTCCAGGGCCTGCCGCTGCCGGGCGCCGACGTCGTCCCGGAGGGTGTCCACGGACTTCTCCAGCTTGTCGGCCGCCTCGGTCTCCCGGTCGATCCGGTCGATCAGCTCCTGTCGCTCCTTGGCGACGACAGGGGCCGACACCCGGGCCTGGGCGGCGCCCACGGTCACGACGAGAGCCGCGAGCACCAGCCCTGCGGCGAGCCCGAGTTTGGCCCGCAGCGGCTTGGGAAGAGCGCCGGTCCCCTCTGCCCGTTTACGCTTCGCCGCCTCGGCGTAGCCCTCGTCGAGGCTGTGGTCCATGACGTTCATGAGCAGCGACATGGAGGCGTCCGGACGCGACGCGCGCGCGGGTGTGCTCCGAACGGGGGGCTGCTGCGGCATGCCGCACATCGTCGCACGTCGCGGGGGCTGCTTCCGAACGCCCCCACCGGCGTGCCGGACAGGCCCCCCCTTGGGGACGGTTGTCCGGCACGCGCGCGTGCGGGGCGGTTTCAGCTGACGGCGCTCAGCGCCCGGCGCCGTCCACCACCGCGGACCACTCGTCCAGCAGGGCCTGCGCGGAGGCGTCGTCCGGCCCCTCGGCCCACAGGTGGGTGACCGCCTCGGCCGGGTCGGGCAGGACCATCACCCAGCGCCCGTCCGTCTCCACCACACGCACACCGTCCGTGGTGTCCACGAAGCGCTCTCCGGCCTCTTCGACGACCCGCCGCATCACGAGCCCCTTGACGGCCCACGGGGTCGCCACATCGCGTCTAAGGACGTGCGCCCGAGGAATCCGGGCATCTATTTGACTGAGTGTCAGTTGAGTCCGAGCCACAAGTCCGATCAGTCGTACGAACGCGGCGGTCCCGTCGAACACCCCGCTGAACTCGGGGACGATGAACCCGCCCTTGCCGTCCCCGCCGAAGATCGTCGACTCGTCCCGCCCGACCCGCGTCAGGTCGTCCGGCGACGTCGTCGTCCACTCCACCTGTGTGCCGTGGTACGCCGCCACCTGCTCGGCGATCCGCGTCGTCGTCACCGGCAGCGCCACCCGACCGCTGCGCCGCTCGGCGGCCACCAGGTCGAGCATCACCAGCAGCGCCCGGTCGTCCTCGATGATCCGCCCCTTCTCGTCCACGAGGGACAGCCGCTCGCCGACGGGGTCGAACCGCACCCCGAACGCGGCCCGCGACGAGGCCACGATCTCCCCGAGCCGCACCAGCCCGTTCCGCCGGACGTCCCCGGTCTCGGTCGGCCGCGACTCGTCGAGCCCCGGGTTGATGGTCAGCGAGTCCACCCCGAGCTTCCCCAGCAAGCTGGGCAGAACGAGCCCGGCGCTGCCGTTCGACGCGTCCACGACGACCTTCAGCCCGGACTCCGCGATCCCGGACGTGTCGACGTTCCGCAGCAACGACCCGGTGTACGAGTCGAACACGCTCGCCGGGAAGTGCAGATCCCCGATCTCCCCGGGGAACGCCCGCCGGTACTCCTGCCGCGCGAACACCCGGTCCAGCTTCCGCTGGCTCGCCTGCGACAGATCAGCGCCCTGCCCGTCGAAGAACATGATGTCCACCGAGTCCGGCACCCCGGGCGACGTCCGGATCATGATCCCGCCCGCACTCCCCCGCGCGGTCTGCTGCCGCGCCACGGGAAGCGGCACGTTCTCCAAGTCCCGTACGTCGATGGCGCTGGCCTGGAGCGCGGAGATCACCGCCCGTTTGAGCGCCCGCGCACCACGCGAGTGATCACGGGCCGTGGTGACCGTCGCCCCCTTCTTCAGGGTCGTCGCATAGGCCCCCGCCAGCCGCACGGCCAGCTCCGGAGTGATCTCGACGTTCAGGATCCCCGACACCCCACGGGCGCCGAAGAGATGCGCCTGACTGCGCGACTCCCAGATCACCGAGGTGTTCACGAAGGCGCCGGCCTCGATCGTCTTGAACGGATAGACCCGCACGTTCCCCTGGACGATCGACTCCTCGCCGATCAGACACTCGTCCCCGATGACCGCGCCGTCCTCGATCCGGGCGGCCCGCATGATGTCGGTGTTCTTCCCGACGACACAGCCACGCAGATTGCTCTGCTGCCCGACGTACACGTTGTCGTGCACCACCGCCTTGTGCAGAAAAGCCCCGCTCTTGACGACGACATTCGAGCCGACGACCGTGTGCTCCCGAATCTCCGCCCCGGCCTCGACCTTGGCGTAGTCCCCGATGTACAGCGGTCCGCGCAGTACGGCGTCGGCATGCACATCGGCGCCTTCCGCGACCCAGACGCCGGGCGAGATCTCGAATCCGTCGATCTCCACGTCGACCTTGCCTTCGAGCACGTCGGCCTGGGCCTTCACGTAGCTCTCGTGCGTACCCACGTCCTCCCAGTAGCCCTCGGCGACATAGCCGTAGATCGGCTTGCCCTCCTTCATGAGCTGCGGGAAGACGTCACCGGACCAGTCCACCGGCACATCGGCCTCGACATAGTCGAAGACCTCCGGCTCCATCACGTAGATACCGGTGTTCACGGTGTCGGAGAAGACCTGTCCCCAGGTCGGCTTTTCGAGGAACCGCTCGACCTTCCCCTCCTCGTCGACAATCGTGATGCCGAATTCCAGCGGGTTGGGGACTCTGGTCAGACAGACCGTGACCAGTGCCCCCTTCTCCTTGTGGAAGTTGATGAGGTCGGTGAGGTCGAAGTCGGTCAGCGCATCGCCGGAGATGACGAGGAAAGCATCGTCCTTCAACGCCTCTTCGGCGTTCTTGACGCTTCCGGCGGTACCGAGTGGCTTCTCCTCGTTGGCATAACTGAGCTCCATTCCGAGCTCTTCACCGTCACCGAAGTAGTTCTTGACCAACGACGCCAAGAACTGGACGGTAACGACGGTCTCGTTGAGACCATGCCTTTTGAGCAGCCGCAGGACGTGCTCCATGATCGGCCTGTTGGCAACTGGCAGGAGCGGCTTGGGCATGCTTGAGGTCATGGGACGAAGGCGTGTGCCTTCGCCTCCGGCCATCACGACGGCCTTCATGTCGGAAGCGTCCTCCTTGAGAGACGACGGTCTAGCCGACTTCACCCGTCCAAATTGTCCCGCACTTTCCCGCGGCGGGCCATCGAGTCTCCGCTGACTCCGATCGACGGGCTCAGTCGGCCATGGCGTCCGCACGGATCAGGCGGCGGACCTGTACCACGTAGAGGACTCCTGCCCACCAATAGAGCGTTGTACCCCAACCTGCGAAGGCCCAGCCGAAAATCTCAGCCAGTGACGCGAGCCATCCGCTTCCGTCACTGAGCAACAGCAGCGGAAAGGCGTACATGAGGTTGAAGGTCGCCGCCTTCCCCAGGTAGTTCACCTGCGGCGGTGGATAGCCGTGTCGCCTGAGGATGCCCACCATCACCAGGAGAACCAGTTCTCGGGCGACAAGTACAGCCGTCAACCACAGCGGCAGAATCTCGCGCCAGGTGAGGCCGACGAGCGTCGAAATGATGTAGAGCCGGTCAGCGGCCGGATCGAGCAGCCGGCCGAGGCTGCTGATCTGGTTCCACTTCCGGGCGAGCTTGCCGTCCAGATAGTCGCTCACGCCACTCAGCGCGAGGATCAGAAACGCCCAGCCGTCACTCTTCGGCCCCCCGAACTCGGGCCTGAGAATCAGCCACAGAAAGATCGGCACGCCGACCAGGCGGGCCATGCTGAGGATGTTCGGGATGGTGAGGACCCGGTCAGTCTGGACACGGGTCTCCTGGACCTCCACCCGGGGGCCTCCAGAGGAAAATGAGCCAATGATGCTCCCTGACCCTACCTCAACGCAAAAAAGCTCTGGCTCTTGGGCTTGTGTGCCCAAGAGCCAGAGCTCTAAAAGGAGTTCGGCGGCGTCCTACTCTCCCACAGGGTCCCCCCTGCAGTACCATCGGCGCTGTGAGGCTTAGCTTCCGGGTTCGGAATGTAACCGGGCGTTTCCCTCACGCTATAACCACCGAAACACTATGAAACT
>DATCQX010000147.1:0-8347 GCA_036569285.1 Streptomyces sp. | reverse complement strand
GTGGTGTGCGGGAAGCTCCCCTCGCCCCGGTTGACGCTGCTGACGCGCGTCACACCGCCGCGCTGTCCGGCGATCCGAGGGACGCCGTACCCCGCTTCCGGCGGTCGCGTCCCGCGAGCTGGTGTAAGCGGTCATGCGCTTCGCCCTCCGGTATCCGGCTCGCGATGACCTCTCTGCCGGTGCGGCACGCGAAGTGGCCCGGCCGGGCGCCGGGAGCGCCCCGGCTGGTCGAAGCACCCGGCGTGACCTGTGAGTTCCGGTCCGTTGATCGGCTGCACCACCCGGCGGGGCACCATCCTTCCGGCTCGACACGGTGAACCCGGTGGGCGATCAGTGGCCGTCGGTCCGGGTGCGGGCGGGGGCCCGCTGTGCGTGGTGGCTGTGTGGGCGGTGCCGTGCCCTGCCGCAGGATGTCCCGGCGTTGGACCCTGCGGCCCGCTGTGCGTGGTGGCTGTGTGGATGGTGTCGTGCCCTGCCGCAGGATGTCCCGGCGTTGGACCCTGCGGCCCGCTGTGCGCGGTGGCTGTGTGGATGGTGCCGTGCCCTGCCGCAGGATGTCCCGGCGCTGGACCCCGCGGCCCACTCCGCCCGGTGGCCGCGCAGACAGTGCCGCCCATGAACCCCCCGCCGCCTCCCGGCCACAGCGCTGGACAGGCCCGCCCGGCTCGCCGCGTTCGGCCCGGCCGAGGAGGCGTGCCCCGTGCCCGGGCTGGCGGCGACGTGGTGACCTCCCTCACCGAGGCCGCGCGAAGGCGCGCCCCGAGCCCGGGCCGGCGGCGCTGCCCCCGCCCGGCGGCCGTGCCCGCGAGGTGGTGCAGCGGATCACGCGTGTGGCGTTCCGGTTCGAGGCTCGTGGTGGTCCGAGTCGAGACGGCTGTCCGCGAAGCGTCCCGCTGAAGCCGGGGGACGCCCGAGCCGACAAGGCCGGCGGCTTCGACCTTCGTGCACCCCGCCAGGGGGCCGACGCGGTTGTTCCGTCCGGACGGCGGCCCGCTTCCTGTCGTCACCCGGCCGCACGGATCGGCCACTCCCCGCGGCGTGTCCCTAGGGATGCTCCCGCCCACCCGCGCTGAGCGGCCGGCCCGCCTCCGGTTCGGGCACCACGGGCCCCGCGGTGGCGTCGAAGGCGTGGGTCACCTCCGGGGCGGTGCCGGGCAGGAGGAGTCGGCGGGTCCGTTCCTCGACGTCGCGGTCGGTGGCAGTGAGCCGGTCGTGGTGCTGGGCGAGGTGTTCCGACCACGAGCCGACCAGGTAGTTCTCGATGAAGCGTCGGGGATCGTTGCCGTCCTGGTAGAGCCCCCAGGAGACCGCGCCGGTGCGTCGGCGTGAGCGGGCCACACGGTCCATGCAGTCGGTGAAGGCGGCCCTGTCGCCGGGGGCGACCTGGTAGGTGACGGAGACCAGGACGGGGCCGTCGGCAGGGCCGGGCTCGAAGAGGAGGGGCGGGACGGGCCAGTGGTCGGACGGCGTCGGGTCGATGCCGTCCATGCCGTGCAGCGGCCACAGGCGCACGCTGACCGCCCCGGCGAGGAGCAGCCCGGCGCCGGTCAGGAGGGCGGCGGTCAGCCCGGGCCCGTCGGCCAGGGCACCCCACAGGGGCGCCGCCAGAGCCTGCCCGCCCTGGAAGACGAGGAGGTAGACGGCGAGCCCCCGGGCCCTGACCCAGCCCGGCAGCCTCGTCTGGAGGGCGGCGTTGAGCGTGGACAGCACTCCGATCCAGGCCAGTCCGGCGGGCAGCAGCACGGCCACCGCGAGCCAGGGGGTCCGGGTGGTGGCCAGCACCACCAGCACACCGGCGAAGACGACGCCGCCCGCGGCGAGGGTGCCGTTCGCGCCGAGCGCGCGGTGGACGGCGGGCAGGACGAACGCCCCGCCCACGGCACCGACGCCGACCGCGCCGAGCAGCAGCCCGTACCCTCCCGAGCCCAGCCCCAGGGAGCGGCCGGCGACCACGGGAAGCAGCGACCACAGCGCGGCGCCGCCGGGTATGAACAGCACCGTACGCAGCAGGACCCGGCGGACGCCGGGCGAGTACCACACGTAACGCCGCCCGGCGTGCAGGGCCGTCAGCAGTTTCTCGCTCCCACCCGTGGGCGTCTGCACCGGGGGCCTCTTCCAGAGCAGGAGAACGGCCGCGATGCCGAGATAGGACACGGCGTTGAAGGCGAAGACCCAGCCCGTGCCCGCCGCCGCGACGACCGCTCCGCCGAGCGCCGGGCCGAGCGCGCGGGCCAGGTTCATGTTCACGGCGCCGAGCGCGGCGGCCTGCCCCAACTGGCGGCGCTCCACCAGCTCCGGCTGGATCGCCTGCCACGCGGGCCCCATCAGCGCGGTGCCGCAGCCGAGCAGGAAGGTGAGGCCGAGCAGCAGCGCGGGAGTGAGCACGTCCGCGAACGCCAGCACCGTCAGCACGGTGGAGACGGCGAGCATGGCGAACTGCGCGGCCAGCAGCACCGTCCGCCGGTCGAACCGGTCGGCCAGCACGCCCGAGGGCAGGGCCAGCAGCACGACGGGGAGACTGGAGGCGGTCTGGACGAGCGTCACCAGGGCCGCGTCGTGCCCGATCAGCAGCCACTGGGCGCCCACGGTCTGCATCCAGCCGCCGATGTTGGAGACGAGCTGGGCCGTCCACAGCGCACGGAAGACACGCGCCGCGAGCGGAGCCCAGGGCGAGTCCTGGCGGTTCCGTGAAGGTGAGGTGCTCATGCTGGTCCCTGCCGGAACGAGGACGCGGTCACCTCGGCATCCGGCGATGCCGAGGGCGCCGTACGGAGTTCAGGACTGCGGCCTGATCCAGGCCGCGTCGGTGGACGAGAGGCGATGGGTGGCCAGCGAGGCCACCGCGAGTAGCACCAGCGCCAGGCCCAGCACGAGTGCGGTGTCCGGCAGGAGCACTGCCCCGGTCAGCGCCCCGGCGAACATGGCCAGGACGGACAGGAGCCGCCGGCCGGGCCGGGGCGCCTCACCGCCGGCCGGGGTGGAGTCCGCGGCCAGCCCCGTCAGGGTGAGCGTCAGGACGGTCGTGGTCAGGTCGGGGACGCCGAGGCGCCGGGCGACGGCGTTCTGCAGCCCCATGGCCAGGCCGAGGAGCACGATCAGGGCGTACCGCACGGGAGTGGTCACCTCGCCGTGCGAAGCCGCGGCCGTGACGACGGAGGCGGCCACGAGCGCAGCCTCGATCGCCATGGCCACGGCCAGCAGCCGCCCCCGGTGCGCCGCGAACCGGACCCCGGACCGGCCGCCCGCCAGCGCACCGGCGAGGAACGAGGCCATCGAGACCACCGAGGCGAGCGCCGACAGCCCGTCGGCGCCGGCCAGGGCGAACCCGAGGAAGACCACGTTGCCGGTCATGTTGGCGACGAAGACGTGCCCGAGCGCCAGATAGCTCACGGCGTCGATCAGGCCGGTCACCACGGTCAGCGTCAGCATGAGCGGGGGCAGCGGGCCGTGCCGGTCCTCCTTGGGAGGAGCCAGCGTACGGGCCGCGTCAGTCAGCAGCTTGCGCACGCGGAGCGCTCCTGACGGAGGACGCCGGACGGTGCAGCACCGCCCGCGTGATCAGCCCGCTGACCGGGCCGATCAGGACGGCGACGACGCTCGCCCACACCGGCCAGGGGGCCAGCCCGAGGACGTGGTCGACGGACCAGCGGCCGGGCCCGGTCAGCGCCAGCACCGCGGAGACGACGACGAGGACCAGCGGATACTCGTAGCCGTCGTTCTGCACCCACAGCCCGTTGCGCCACTTGACCGTGCTCGCGACCGTCATCACCCCCATGGCGGCCATCGCAGCGGCAGGCGTCAGCAGACCCGCCGCCAGGAACAGGCCGGCGCCGATCTGGCTGCCCCCGGCGGCGAGCGCGGTGAGCCGCCCACCGCGGAAGCCGTCGCGCCGGAACTCCTCGGTGCCGCCCGCGAGACCGGCGCCTCCCAGCCGGAAACTGACCTTCTGCACTCCGTGCCCGGCGACGAGGAGACCCGCCACGAGCCGGAGGACCAACAGTCCGGTGTCCATCGTGTCCCTGCCTGTTGTTGACGTGACCGTGTGGAGAGGTCAGCCGGCGGCGTGCTCGCCGATGAACGCCTGCGCGTAGACGATGCCGAGGCCGTAGGTGCCGGCGTGCTCCTTCACCAGCTCGGTGACCGGCCCGTACGTCTCGCCCCGCGCCCAGTCGCGCTGGAGTTCGAGGAGCACCTGCACCCAGGTCACCGGAACCGCGCCGCCCTGGATCATGCGCTGGACGGCGTGCTCGTGCGCCTGCGGGGTGACACCGCCGGACGCGTCCGTGACGACGTACACCTCGTAGCCCTGGGCGATGGCGGACAGCGTGGGCAGCACGACACAGACCTCGGTCCACAGACCGGCGACGACGAGCTTCCTGCGTCCCGTCGCCTTGACGGCCTCGACGAACGCGAGGTCCTCCCAGGCGTTCATCGAGGTGCGGTCGATGACCTTCTGTCCGGGGAAGACGTCCGCGAGCTGCGGCAGCAGCGGTCCCGAGAAGGACTCGGCCGCCACCGTGCTCAGCACGACCGGCACGTCGAAGAGCGCGGCGGCCTTCGCCAGGCCGACGGTGGAGTTGATGATCGCGGTGCGGTCGCCGCTGCCCGTGCCGAAGAACATCTGCGGCTGGTGGTCGATGAACAGCACCGCGCAGTTGTCGGGGGTGAGCAGGTCGGGGCTGGGGGCCGCGGTGACCTCGGAGACGTCGAACATGAGACAAGCCCTTCGTGAGTGGTGTTCGCAGGATCAGAGGGAGAAGCAGGGGTCGAAGGCCGGGCTCTCGCCCGCCGCGGCTTGGCCGCGCCGGGCACGCCACTGGCGGTGCCGCTCGGATTCGGCGACGGCCTGGCCGAGCGACTCGGCCTGGCGGGCGCCCGACAGACCGGTGACGGGCGTGGCCCGGTAGCCGCCGAAGTGCGCCACCGGACTCCAGCCGGGGCTGACCGGCGGCAGCTCTTCGTCGAGGCCCTCGTACTCGGCGGCGGCGTGGACGATCCGGCCGCCGACGACCGTCAGCAAGGACTCGATGTGCGCGATGTCCTGCTCGGGCACGGTGAAGTAGTCCTCGGACAGGACGGCGAAGTCGCCGAGGAAGCCCGGACGCAGGACCCCCTTGACGCCCTCCTCGCCGGTCAGCGCGGCACCCGCCTCGGTGAACATCGCCAGCGCCGTAGCCCGGTCGACCCGGTTGTGCGGCGGGCGGAGCACCAGGTCGCCGACGCTGCGGCCGGTGACCAGCCAGTGGAGGGCGACCCACGGGTTGTACGTGGAGACCCGGGTGGCGTCCGTGCCGGCCCCGACCGTCAGGCCGCGCTCCAGCATGGCCCGCACCGGAGGGGCGTCCGCGGCGGCACCGGGGCCGTAGCGGCGCAGGAACGCCTCGCCCTGGAAGGACAGCCGGTTCTGCACGGACAGGGCGCCGCCGAGCGCGGCGATGCGGTCCAGGCTGTCCGCGGACACCGTCTCCGCGTGGTCGAACAGCCAGCGGTTCCCGCCCGGGAAGAGCCCTTCCGCCGCGAGCTTCTCGAACACGGCGAGGTCGCGGCGGATGGTCTCGTCGTAGGTGGCGTGCAGCCGGAAGCCCCAGCCGTTCTCCATGAGGAGACGGACGGCCTTCTCGAACTCCGCCTCGTAGTCGCCGAGCCCCGGACGCGGCTGGGCGAAGTTCTCGAAGTCCGCCGCCGCCCAGGTGAGGTTCTCGCCCGCGCCGTTCAGGCGCAGCCACTCGTCGCCGTCCTCGGGGCGCGTCGTTCCGATCCAGCGGGCGAGGTCGTCGATCTCCTGGCCCGCGGTCTGCGGGAAGAGGTGGTAGGCGATCCGCAGGGACAGCTGACCCGCCTTCGCCAGTTCGGCGACCGTGCCGTAGTCGCCGGGGAAGTTCTGGAACCCGCCGGCCGCGTCGATCGCCGAGGTGAGGCCGAACCGGTTCAGCTCCCGCAGGAAGTGCCGGGTGGAGGTCTTCTTGTCCTCGTCCGTCAGCACCGGCGCCTTCGCCAGGGTCGAGTAGAGGACCAGGGCGCTGGGGGCGGCCAGCAGCATGCCCGTGGGCTCACCGCCCCGGCCCCGCACGATCTGTCCCCCCTTGGGGTCGGGGGTGTCCCGGGTGTATCCGGCGGCCTTGAGCGCGGCCCGGTTGAGCACCGCCGACTGGTACAGGTGCAGGACGAACACGGGGGTGTCCGGCGCGGCGGCGTTCAGCTCGGAGACGGTCGGCAGCCGGCGTTCGGCGAACTGCTCCGCCGACCAGCCGCCCACCACCCGTACCCACTGGCCCTTGGGGGTGCGGGCGGCCTGCTCGCGCAGCATCGCCAGGCCCTCGCGCAGGGTGGGCACGCCGTCCCAGCGCAGCTCCAGGACGTAGTTGAGGCCGCCCCTGATGACATGCAGGTGGGAGTCGTTGAGGCCGGGAACCATCCGGCGGCCCAGCGCGTCGACCACCGTCGTCGCCGGTCCGACCTGCGCGGCCACGTCGCCGTCGTCCCCGACGGCCGTGATCCGGCCCTCCCGGACGGCGATCGCCTCGGCCTGCGGGCGGACCGGGTCCCCCGTGTGGATCTTCGCGTTGCGGACGACGAGATCCGCCGCGTCGTCGGTGGCACGGGCCACAAGCCCGCCGACCGGCATCGTGGACACCTTTCGACAACTCCCCTCGGCCTGCACGCCGTTGATTGCGGAGCGGCTCCCGCTCCCGGGCTCGCACGCTATGCCGAGCCGGCCCGGCCCTGTGTCCCAGCGGTGCACCGGGGCTGTTCCGCCGGTGCACGGCCGCAGGGCCCGTGGGGTCAACGCGCCCTGGCGGGACGGTAGTTGAAGTTGGTAGTTTGCGTGGGCACGACAAAAAGCGAGGTCATGCCGGACTGTGGAACGCGGCTCGCGTTCCCGCCTCACCGGGAGGAACAGCTTGCCGCGCAGTCGACGTGCGGCGGGGTGCGTGGTTCTGGGCGCGCTTGTGGTGAGCGTGCTGCCAGGGCCGGTCCCGTCCGCCAGTGCAGCTCCGTCCGAATCCGCCGCGTGGAGCGCCGCAAGCTCACGCCCCGTTCAAGGCGCCCACACCCTCACCCTCCTGACCGGCGATCAGGTCACCCTCGCCGGTGACACCGTCTCCGTCACCCCGGGCCGGGGACGGGACGGCATGGCCTTCACGCAGTACACCGACGCCGGGCGCCGGTACGTCATACCGGACGACGCTCTCGCGCTCGTCGGCGCGGGCACCGTCGACCGGCGGCTGTTCGACGTGACCGGGCTGGTGGCGGCCGGGTACGAGGACGGGGTGCCGCTGCTCGTCGAGGACCGGCGGGAGGTGAGGCGGACTCTCGGGGCGCGGGTGAGCCGTACGTTTCCGGAGCTGGGGCTGGCCGCCGTGCGGCCCGGTGGGGGGACCGCGCTGTGGGAGGGGCTGGCCGCCGGCGGAGCCAAGGTGTGGCTCGACGCGAAAGTCCAGGTCAGTGACGACGTCAGCGTCCAGCAGATCGGCGCCCCCACCGCCTGGCGGGCCGGATACACCGGCACCGGCGTCACCGTCGCCGTCCTCGACACCGGCGTCGACGACACCCACCCCGACCTCGCCGCACGGATCGTCGGCGAGGAGAACTTCACCACCGCCCCCGACACCACCGACCTCGTGGGCCACGGCACGCACGTCGCGTCGATCCTCGCCGGGGACGGCGCCGCCTCCGGGGGCCGGTACACCGGTGTCGCCCCCGGCGCCTCCCTCCTGATCGGCAAGGTCTGCGCGGACCGGGGCTGCGAGGAGTCGGACATCCTCGCCGGCATGGAGTGGGCCGCGCCGCGCGCACGGGTCGTCAACATGAGCCTGGGCGGCCCCGACGCGCCGGGCGTCGACCCGCTGGAGGAGGCCGTCGGCACGCTCAGCGCGAAGTACGGCACCCTCTTCGCGGTCGCCGCCGGCAACACCGGGCAGGACGAGGCGGTGGAGAGCCCGGCGAGCGCGGACGCGGCGCTCGCGGTCGGCGCGGTCGACGCGGACGACGCGCTCGCCGAGTTCTCCAGCAGGGGGCCGCGCGTCGGGGACGGCGCCGTCAAACCCGACCTCACCGCACCCGGCGTCGGGATCGTCGCCGCCCGCTCCGAGGACAGTCCCCTCGAACCCCTCGACGACGCACCGCGGTACACCGCGCTGTCGGGGACGTCCATGGCGACCCCGCACGTCGCGGGCGCGGCGGCACTCCTCGCCCAGCAGCACCCCGACTGGACCGGCGCCCGCCTCAAGGAGGCGCTGATGGGGACGGCCCGTCCGAACCCGGCGCTCGGGCTGTTCGCACAGGGCGCCGGGCGCGTCGACGTCGCCCGCGCCGTCGGACAGGCGGTCACCGTCTCCCCGCCGAG
>DATCQX010000146.1:0-8312 GCA_036569285.1 Streptomyces sp. | reverse complement strand
GCTTGCCCCTGTGCCGAAAAGCTTGCCGGGGGACCTTCATGGCCATGTCCGCCGACTGTCACAGACCTGTCACAGGGGCCGCTCACGGGAACACCACAGCGGCTCCAAAGGCGTCGGCCCGTTTTGAGCCTCCCCACCCCGCGTGGGACCCTGGCCGCATGGTCTACGGCATGGTCCTCGGCGACCCGCTCCCTCGCGCTTCGGCGCGGCGGTGACAGCGGGTCCCCCAGCCGTTCCCCCTGCTCCTCGCCCCGTCGAAGTGCCTCCGCTCTCACGGCACTTACGACTCCCAGGAGCATCCCCATGCCCGCGCAGTACGACGACGTCGTCCCCGTGGACGACACCCTCCGCGCCGCCACCGCCCACCGCCTCGCCTCGTCCGGCACAGCCCTCCTCTGGCGAGGCGACTACGTCAACGCCCGCCAGATGCTCCAGGCACTGGCCCGCCGCATCCCCAACTCCCCCAACAGCCAACACAGTTCACCGGCGGAGATCTTCCGAAGCCAACGCGCCGACCGCGCCCGCCGAGCCCTCCTCCTGAACCGCCTCCTCGTCGAACTCGACGCGGACCACGCCCTGTCCCTGCGCCGAGCCCCCGACGTCCGTGCCGCCTGTGACGCCGCCTACGGCCCGGCGGACGGCCCTTCGCTGGTCCCGCTCCGTGAACTCCTGGGCGTGCTGGGGGCGTTCCAGTGGCAGCTGAAGGGCGTCGAGATCCCGGCCCTCGACGCCCGGATCCACCCCGCGTACGGCGTCTTCTCCCCTGTACGCGGCGAGTACGTCGACCTCGTCAACTCGGTCCCCCTGCCCCCGCGTTGCCGTACAGCCTTCGACCTCGGCACCGGAACAGGCGTGCTGGCGGCGGTACTTGCCCGGCGAGGTGTGCAACGGGTCGTCGCGACGGACGTCAACCCGCGCGCCCTCGCCTGTGCCGAGGAGAACGTGCGGCGGCTCGGGTACGGGGACCGGGTCGTCGTCCGGGGCCCGGCGCTGTATCCGCAGGGGCGGGCCGATCTCGTCGTCTGCAATCCGCCGTGGCTGCCGGGGACGCCGAGCGCGGGGCTTGAGCTGGGGGTGTACGACGAGGGGAGCGGGATGCTGCGGGGGTTCCTGGGCGGGCTGCGCGAGCGGTTGTCGCCGGGCGGGGAGGGGTGGCTGATCATGTCGGATCTGGCGGAGCTGCTGGGGCTGCGGACGCGGGAGGAGTTGCTCGGTCTGTTCCGTGACAGCGGGCTGCGCGTAGTCCGCAGGTATGACGTGAAGCCCCGGCACCGGCGCGCGCGGGACCGGAGCGACCCGCTGCACGCCGTGCGCGGCGCGGAGGTCACCTCACTGTGGCGGCTGGGAATCAGGGGGTGACCACCAGGGGGCGGGCGGAGGCTCGTAAAGGCGTTATAAGCCCCCACCTGTCGAACCTCGCCCCCTGTATGGGCCAGAATGAGCCTGTGCCTTCCCTGTTGCTGATCGAGGACGACGACGCCATCCGTACGGCCCTGGAGCTCTCACTGACGCGCCAGGGGCACCGCGTGGCGACCGCTGCGAGCGGAGAGGACGGTCTGAAACTGCTGCGTGAGCAGCGACCGGATCTGATCGTGCTGGACGTCATGCTGCCCGGCATCGACGGTTTCGAGGTGTGCCGCCGCATCCGGCGCACGGACCAGCTGCCGATCATCCTGCTGACCGCCCGCAACGACGACATCGACGTGGTCGTCGGCCTGGAGTCGGGGGCGGACGACTATGTCGTCAAGCCGGTGCAGGGGCGGGTCCTGGACGCCCGCATCCGGGCCGTGCTGCGGCGCGGCGAGCGGGAGTCGAGCGACTCCGCGACCTTCGGCAGCCTGGTCATCGACCGTTCGGCGATGACGGTGACGAAGAACGGCCAGGACCTCCAGCTGACGCCGACCGAGCTGCGGCTGCTCCTTGAGCTGAGCCGGCGACCCGGACAGGCGCTGTCGCGGCAGCAGTTGCTGCGGCTCGTCTGGGAGCACGACTACCTCGGTGACTCGCGGCTGGTGGACGCGTGTGTCCAGCGGCTGCGCGCCAAGATCGAGGACGTGCCGTCGTCGCCCACGCTGATCCGTACCGTCCGGGGTGTCGGCTACCGCCTGGACGCGCCTCAGTGACCCAGGCCGCACGGGCTTCACGCGGCTGGTCCGCGTTCCGCAGACGTTTTCTGTCCCGGGTGCGTTTCACGAGCCTGCGGCTGCGCCTGGTCCTCGTCTTCGGCGCGGTCGCGCTCGCGACGGCCGTCTCCGCGTCCGGTATCGCCTACTGGCTGAACCGTGAGGCGGTGCTGACGCGCGCGCAGGACGCGGTGCTGAAGGACTTCCGCACGGAGATGCAGAACCGCGCGGGCACCCTGCCCGAGCGTCCGTCGCAGGGTGAACTCCAGCGCACGGCCGCGCAGATGGCCAACAGCTCCCAGCGTTTCAGTGTGTTGCTGGTCGCCACCGACGACAGCGGGCGGACGGTGTACGGCAACTCCGGTGGTCTGAGCGGGTTTTCGCTGGACGACGTGCCGCAGGCGCTGCGGCGCGCGGTGGACGGGAGGCAGTCGGTGTCGGGGGCCAACCGGTCGACGTACCACCTCTTCTGGCAGCGCGTCGTCGACCACGGCACGCCCTATCTGGTGGCCGGGACGAGGGTCGACGGGGGCGGTCCCACCGGGTACATGCGCAAGTCGCTCGAACCGGAGGCGAAGGACCTCAACTCCCTTGCCTGGTCACTGGGGATCGCCACCGGGCTGGCTCTGATCGGGGCGGCGCTGATCGCGCAGGCCGCCTCGACGACCGTGCTGAAACCCGTGCACCGTCTGGGAGTCGCCGCGCGGCGGCTCGGCGAGGGCAAGCTCGACACCCGGCTCCAGGTCTCCGGGACCGATGAACTCGCCGATCTCTCGCGGACGTTCAACCTGGCCGCCGAGGCGCTGGAGAAGCGGGTCGCGGACATGGCCGCGCGCGACGAGGCGTCACGCCGGTTCGTCGCGGACATGAGCCACGAGCTGCGGACGCCGCTCACCGCACTCACGGCGGTAACTGAGGTGCTGGAAGAGGAACTTGAGGCCGAGACCGGCAGCATGGACCCGATGATCGAGCCCGCCGTCCGGCTCGTGGTGAGCGAGACGCGCCGGCTGAACAACCTCGTCGAGAACCTGATGGAGGTCACCCGCTTCGACGCGGGGACGGCCCGGCTGGTCCTCGACGACGTCGACGTCGCGGACCAGATCACCGCCTGCATCGACGCGCGGGCCTGGCTGGACGCGGTCGAACTCGACGCGGAGCGCGGGATCCACGCGCGGCTCGACCCGCGCCGGCTCGACGTCATCCTCGCGAACCTGATCGGCAACGCCCTCAAGCACGGCGGGTCCCCGGTGCGGGTGTCCGTGCGGGCGGGGGACGACGAGGTCGTCATCGCGGTGCGCGACCACGGGCCCGGTATCCCCGAGGAGGTGCTGCCGCACGTCTTCGACCGGTTCTACAAGGCCAGTTCGTCCAGGCCGCGTTCGGACGGCAGCGGCCTCGGGCTGTCCATCGCGCTGGAGAACGCGCACATCCACGGCGGTGCGATCGAGGCCGCCAATTCCCCTGAAGGCGGTGCGGTGTTCACGCTGCGGCTGCCCCGGGACATCTCTGACACGGTGGAGCGCGAGGACAGGGGTGCGGCGTCGTGAGCGTCACGGGGAACAGGCACCTGCGGCTGCCGTGCGTCGCCGCGCTGGGGCTGCTGCTCGCGGGGTGCGGGATCCGGGCGACCGAGGTGCCGACCGACTTCGGGGCGGCGCCGTCCCGGGTGCGGTGCTCGCTCCCCGAATCCGGCACGACGGCCGCCCAGTTGTCGGGCGGGGTGCCGGTGCGGGTGTTCCTGCTGTGCGGGGCGTCGCTCGTCGCCGTCGACCGGTCGGTTCCCGTCCCGGAGGGGGCAGTCGGCGCGAAACGCCGGGTGCTCGTCGCGCAGGGGCTGCTGAACGAGTTGGGCGACAGTCCGTCGCCCGAGGAGAAACAGGCCGGGTACACGACCGACGTCCGCGCCGGGGTCCGCGTCCTCCCGCCCCTGGCCGGCACCGATCCGGACGACGCCCTGCGTCTCAGCGTCGCGCCGGAAGCCCTCTCCCCCTACGCCCTCGCCCAGGTCGTCTGCACCCTCTCCGACTCCGCCGCCTCCGACGGCGACGGCTCCGTCGTCCTCGGGAGCACCGTGCGGGGGGAGTTGAGTCGGTACGAGTGCACGGACAAGGTGAAGCAGCGGCCGGGGGCCGAGGTGCCGCCGTCGTCGAACGTGACGAAGTGAGCGGGCAGTCGAGGCGACGCCGCTGAGGCGGGCGGGCCGGGCGGGTGTACCTCGCCTCGCCAAGGCTCCCGGCCTCCGCATCGGACAGGCTACGGACCCGGCTCCGGGCCTCCGCTTCGGGTGAGTCGCGGACGTCGTCACCTCAACACGCCCTTGCCTCATCCGTGTTGTGCGAGCCCTCCCCACGGCAGCGCCCCGCCCCGGCCCCTCCGGTTCCGTGTGTGCGGGTGTGGTGAAGGACTCATCCGCTCCGGGGGCCCGCCCGCGGAACCATTCGCGGCGGGGGCTGCGTCTTGGGGGTCGTGCAGCGTCAAGGCCTCGTCGGCGGCAGCGCCGAGATCCGACTCCGTGTGGCGGGAGGTGTCCTCCTCGTCGCCCACCTCGCGTTCGTCGCCTGGCACTCGCTGCGCTCGCTGGACGTCCCCTGGGTGATGCCGGCCAACCTGCACCCGTTCCACGGCATCCGCGCCGACCTGAAGCTGGGCTGGCCCGAAGCCGCCCTCCGGATCGGGCGGGGCCTCGCGCTGCCGGCCCCGCTGGGCTTCCTGCTCCCCCTGGTCCACGGCCGCCTGAACGTCTCCCCGTTCGGATCGCTGGTGCGGACGGCCGCCGCCGGGGCGCTGCTGACGCTGACGGTGGAACTGCTCCAGACCGGCATCCCGGGCCAGGTCGTGGACGTCGACTCGATCATCCTGGGGACCCTGGGGGTCGCCCTCGCTCATACCCTGGTCGTACCCGCGGGGCGGGCCTGGCTGCGCCGGCGTACGACGCGGCGACGACCGGCCGCCGTCCGCCAGGAGGAGCCGTCTCAGGGTCGGACCCCGACGATTCCCAGGGTCGGAGTAGCTCCGTAGAGGGACGCTTTATCCGCTTCGTCCTCGTAGCGTTGAGGTCAGTGAGGGGCGGCCGGCAAGGGCCGCGGCCTCGACCCGACGCTCGTGAAGGAGCCCCAGATGTCCCGCCTCGCCCGCCCCACCGAAGGCCGCATGATCGGCGGCGTCTGCGCCGCGCTGGCCCGCCGCTTCGGCACGTCGGCCACGACGATGCGCGTGATATTCGTGCTGTCCTGCCTCCTGCCGGGCCCGCAGTTCCTCCTCTACATCGCGCTGTGGATCCTCTTCCCGTCCGAGGAGAAGGCCCGTACGGCCTGGTAGCCCGCGCGCGGTCGAAGCGGCCCCCGAATCCCTCATAGAGTCATCCGGGTGACTTTCGACGAAGCACCAGAACCGACGCCCGACGCCGAACTCCCCATGCTGACGGCCGCGCAGGCCGCCCGCCTGCGCTCGCTCGCCGCCCCGCACCTGCGGGAGGGCCGCCAGTACTCCCTGTACGACCTGGCACAGCGCTGCGCCCGGTCCGCCGAGGAGGAGTGGCCCGCGCTGGTGGACGCCCACTTCGGGCGCCTCGCCGAGGCCAGCCAGGGCGGCGAGAGCGCCGAGGAGCTGCTGCGGGACGCGCACATCCGGCTGCTGCCCGTCGAGTCGGTCGGCCCGGAGATCGCAGCGGGCCTGACGTACACCCGCGTCGTCGCCGACGGCCTCCTCTTCGCGTACGCCCTCGACGGCCCGACGAGCGTCCGTGTCCTGACCGACGGCGACGTGGAGCGAGCCGGTCCGGACGCGCTGGGCAAGGCGGGGTACGAGAACCTGATGCGGGTCCCCGTCGGGCACGACGTCGTGGAGGTCGGCGGACAGGCCACGGTGCACAGCCTCTACGGCGACTCCCCGTTCATCGCGAGCAAGGCCCTCTACCTGGGCGAGGTCGCCCGCCGGGTCACCGGCGAGCCCCTGCCGGAGCACGGCGCGCTGTTCGCCGTCCCGACCCGCGACAACCTCGTCTACCACCCGATCGCGGACGGCACGGTCGTGGACGCGCTCAACGCGCTCGCGCAGTACGCGCTGGGGGCGTACCAGCAGGGCGAGGGGCAGCTGTCGCCGCGGGTGTACTGGTGGTACCGGGGCAAGGTGACGGCGCTGACGGTCATCGACGAGGAGAGCCGGAGCTTCTCGCTCCAGCCGCCGCCCGAGCTGCTCGCGGCGATGAAGGGCCTGGTCCGGCTGGACGGCGCGGGCCGGCTGCGCACCGCGCTCACCGCGCAGGCGCCGGACCTCGGGGAGCTGACGCGGGAGACGGCGAGGCTGCTCCAGCGGCTCGGTACGGAACCGGCGCTGCTGGCCGACGCGTTCGCGGCGTCCGTCACGCTGGCGCACGCGCGCTGTGCCGTGGACC
The DNA here is from genome assembly GCA_036569285.1 of Streptomyces sp. Classification (GTDB taxonomy): domain Bacteria; phylum Actinomycetota; class Actinomycetes; order Streptomycetales; family Streptomycetaceae; genus Streptomyces. The sequence continues at coordinate 1,796 of DATCQX010000146.1, read as the reverse complement.
CGCAGGCGGCTCACGTGGACACGTGGGACCCCTGGTCGATCGCCGTGCAGCTCGGGACCGCGCTGTTCACGGGCGCGCAGCCCCGGGAGTTCTGGTTCGGGGAGGAGCAGCAGGTGCGGCTGCCCGCGTTCGCGGCGGCCCCGCCGGCCGACGCCCGCGCCTGGCTCGACGCGCTGTACCTGGCGGTGGTGTGCCGGGAGTGGGGGCGGGTGGCGCGGCTGGTGGAGGTGCCGCTGGAGCGGCTGCGCGAGGACGCCTCGGTCGACGAGTACGTGCTGTGCTGGATCGACACGCTGCGGACGTACTTCTCGCGGGGGTCCATGGACGACATCGTCGCCAAGCTCATCGCGACGATGGAGGCCGCCCACCCGGAGGCCATCGCCTACACGCCGACCGGGTTCTCGGACGGCGTCGACTACCAGCCCGCCGCGCTGTTCCACCGGATGCTCGCGAACGACGACGAGGCGTTCTCGGCGACCCTGAAGGACGCGCTGGAGCGGCACGCCGCGTACTGGGGCGACTCCCCCGCCCCGCGCGCCCAGGTCTCCCTCGGTCTCCTGGCCCTGGCGAGCCTGGCCGCCTCGCAGGAGTTCCCGGTGCCGGAGAACGAGCGGCTGCTTCCGCTGTACCTGCTGAACGGGGAGCGGATCGAGGTCATTCCGGCGCCGTGAGGGGCGTACCCGTAGGACCCGTAGGACCCACGACGCCGGGGCGCACCCCCTCAAGGGTGCGCCCCGGCGTCGGAGTGACCGGGTCAGCCCAGCGGGATCCCGTTGAGCGGCAGGCCGTGGGTGGGGAGCTGGCCGACCGGCAGACCGCCGAGGAGACCGGCGACGGGCTTGGTGGGCCCGTCGGCGAGGGCGCTCTGGGCGATCGGGGCGACGGTGTTGAGGCTCGTCGCGAGGGCAGGCTGGGCCTGCTGGGCGGCCTGACCGGCACCCGGCAGCGCCTGGGTGACACCGTTGAGGGACTGGGCGGCGTCCGGCAGGGCCGGGGCGGCACTGGCGGCACCCGCGCCGACGGCGGCGATGGCGGCACCGAGGGCGGCGACACCGAGGGTCTTGGCAGCAGACTGCTTCATGAAAAGTGCGTCCTCGAACTCGAATGGGACAACGGGGAATGTACGGGGAAACGAGCGGTCCCCGACCGTAAACACGCGAGGGCACCCACCGCAAACATCGAAATGCGGACGGATGGTGAACACCCGTCCGCACCACACGAGCCCGAAGTCTCTACCGACAACCCCCGTCACCCGAAGAACTGCTGGTCGAAGCGGTCTACCGGAACAGCCATTCGGATTTCAGCTCGGCGTAACCCGGTTTGATGACGTCATTGATCATCGCGAGTCGTTCATCGAAAGGAATGAAGGCGGATTTCATAGCATTGACGGAGAACCATTCGATGTCGTCGAGCGAATAGCCGAACACCTCGACCAGGTGCTCGAATTCCCGGCTCATGCTCGTACCGGACATCAGACGATTGTCGGTGTTGACGGTCGCCCGGAAGCGCAGCCGCCGCAGCAGCCCGATCGGGTGCTCGGCGTAGGAGGCGGCGGCCCCGGTCTGGAGGTTGGAGCTGGGGCACATCTCCAGCGGCACCCGCTTGTCGCGGACGTACGCGGCGAGCCGCCCGAGCTTCACGCTCCCGTCGTCCGTGACCTCGATGTCGTCGATGATCCGCACCCCGTGCCCGAGCCGGTCGGCGCCGCACCACTGGAGCGCCTGCCAGATCGACGGCAGCCCGAACGCCTCGCCCGCGTGGATCGTGAAGTGGTTGTTCTCCCGCTTCAGGTACTC
>DATCQX010000145.1:0-4524 GCA_036569285.1 Streptomyces sp. | reverse complement strand
CGCCGATCTCGCCCGCCGCCCCGCCGAACCCCCGGTGCAGCCGCCCCCCGATGAGCGACCCCGCGCCGGGGCTCAGCCCGGCCAGCACGAACACCATGTCGTCGGACTCGGTGGCCGCGCCCTTCCAGTGCTCGCCCACCGCCGCCGCGTTGGCGTCGTTCTCCACCAGCACCGGGCACCGGAACGACCGGCTCAGCCGCTCACCCAGCCGCAGCCCCGTCCACCCCGGCAGCGCGGAGCACAGCCGCACCGTGCCGTCCGCCTCCACGATCCCCGGCGTCCCCACCCCGACCGCCCGCAGCGCGCTGCGCGGCACCCCGGCCCGCCGCAGCAACTCGGCGACGGCCGTCCGCAGCCGCTCCAGCCGCTCGTCCGCCGGCGCCGCCTCCGCGACGTCCTTGCTCTGCGCCCCCAGCACCCGCCCGTCCAGATCCGCCACCACCGCCGACACCCGGTGCGCCCCGATGTCCAGCCCCAGCAGATACCCGGCCTCCGCCCGGAACCGGAACCTCCGTGCCGGGCGCCCCTGCCTGCGGACGACCGTCACATCGGCGGCCTCCTCGACGACCAGACCCGCCCCGATCAGATCCTCGACCACACCCTCCACCGTCGGCCGCGACAACCCGGTCACCCGCGTGACCTCCGTCAACGTCGCCCGGTCCGCCGCACGCAACGCGTGCAGCACCACCGCGGAGTTGATCCGCCGCAGCAATGACGGCTCCCCACCGATCAACCGCTCCACCACGTGCATCCTCCCAGGTAGCCGGTGTGGGCGGATGGTACTCGGGGGGAGGGAGGAGGGGCGACCGGGCAAGAAGGAGGCGCGCGACGAGGGCACTTTCCGCCCAAGTGCCCCCTTCGGGCGCCCCCGTTCGGGCACCCCGCCCGGCACCTTTCACCCCGGCGCCACGAACCCCGACTCGTACGCCGCGATCACCGCCTGGGTCCGGTCCCGCGCCCCCACCTTCGCCAGCACCGCGCTCACATGGGACTTGACCGTCTCCACCCCCACCACCAGCACCCCCGCGATCTCCCCGTTCGACAACCCGCGCGCCATCAGCCGCAACACCTCCCCCTCCCGCTCGGTCAACCCGGCCGACGCCAGCCGGTCCCGCGCCTGCGTGTCCCCGCGCTCGGCCGCCAGCTTCCGCAGCGACGCCGGGAACAGCAGCGACTCCCCCTCGGCCACCACCCGCACCGCCCGCACGATCTCCGCGGGCCGCGCCCGCTTCAGCAGGAACCCGTCCGCCCCGGCCCGCAGCGCCTCGTACACGTACGCGTCGTCCTCGAACGTCGTCACCACCAGGATCTTCGGCGGCGCGTCGACTCCCCGCAGCACGGCGCGAGTCGCCTCGATCCCGTCCATCAGCGGCATCCGCACGTCCATGGCGACGACATCGGGCCGCAGGCTCCGCACGAGCGGCACGACCGACGCCCCGTCGGCCGCCTCTCCCACGACCGAGATGTCGGGCTGAGCCTCCAGCACGGCCCGCAACCCCGCGCGGACCAGCGGTTCGTCGTCGACGAGCAGTACGGTGAGCGGCATCCCGCCAGCCTAGATCAGCTTCTCAACGGCATCTCCCCCAGCGGCAGTTCCGCGCGCACCCGCCACTCCCCGGCGTCGGGACCGGTCGACGCCCGCCCGCCCAGCAGCGCGGCCCGCTCCCGGATGCCCCGCAGCCCGCTGCCCCGCCCCGGGCCGGGTATCCGCGCGGTCAGCGGATTGCGCACCTCAAGGCGCAGCACGTCGGCCTCGACGCCCACCCGGACCCGTACCGGCACGGGCCCCGCATGCCGCAGGACGTTCGTCAGCGCCTCCTGGAGGATGCGGTAGCTCTCCCGGGACACCGGACCGGGCACCCGCTCCAGCGGCCCCGACATCTCAGCGTCCACCACGGCCCCGGACGCCCGCGCCGACTCCAGGAGCCGGTCCGCCTCGGCGAGCGTCGGCCGCGCGCCCAGCGGACGCTCCGACTCCCGCAACACCCCGAGCACCCGCTCCAGATCCTCCAGCGCCGCCCGGCCGGTCTCCTCGATCGCCTCCAGCGCCCGCGCGGTGAACGCCGGATCACCGGCCACCTTCGCCGCGCCCGCCTGCACGACCGCGACCGTCAGCGCGTGCCCGATCGAGTCGTGCAGCTCCCGCGCGATCCGCGTGCGCTCCAGCAGCCGCTCCGTACGGTCCTCCAGCGCCGCGAGCCGCTCGGCGGCGGACGGACCGAGGAGGGCACGCGCGGCGGCTGTGACGAGCAGGCCGAGGCCCACGACGGCGCCGTACAGGGCGAGGAGGGGGAGCGGGATCAGCAGGGCGTACGCCCCGTGCGGGGACAGCGTGCCGAGGACCGGGACGTCGTCCGCGTACCCGAGCGCCAGGCGGACCAGGGTGTACGTCACGATCAAGGCCCACGAGCACGTCAAGGTGGCCAACAGCCCCAGGACCAGGCGCACTTCGAGCCAGACGACCGTCCGCAGCCGGTCGCGCCAGGTCCTCGACGGGGCGACGGAGAAGCCAGGGTCCTCCTCGCCCGGCGTCAGCATCCACTGCGCCTGCACGCCCTCGCCCGTCCGCACCCCCGCGACCAGCCCGGCCGGGATCACGAACAGCGCGACCAGCCAGGGCCGGTGGGGATCGATGAACATCCACACGCTCACCACGAGCATCGGCACCCACAGATGCAGGAGCCGTGTGTACGTCGTCCCCCGCAGCAGCGGGCGCAGGAACCGGGCCATACGGACATCGTGACAGCCACCACTGACAACGGGCCTCCCCCGAGCGAGGGAGACGGTTCCCACCCCAGGGGGAAGCCCCTGACCAGGCATCACACCGACAGTGGTGGACATGACCAGCATCGACGTCCGCGACCTGACCAAGGTCCACGGCACCCGCCGCGCCGTGGACGGTCTCACCTTCACCGTCCCGCCCGGCCGGGTGACCGGTTTCCTCGGCCCCAACGGCGCCGGGAAGTCCACCACGCTGCGCCTCCTGCTCGGCCTCGACCGCCCGACCTCGGGCAGCGCCGGCTTCGACGGCCGCCCCTACACCGCGCTCACCGAACCCCTGCGCCACGTCGGCGCGCTGCTCGACGCGCAGGCCCCGCACGGCGCCCGCACCGGCCGCGACCACCTGCGCACGCTCGCCGCGAACAACCGCCTGCCCGTGCGCCGGATCGACGAGGTCCTCGCGGAGACCGGCCTGAGCGCCGCCGCCGGACGCCGGGTCCGGACGTACTCCCTGGGCATGCGCCAACGCCTCGGCATCGCCGCCGCGCTGCTCGGCGACCCCGAGGTGGTCCTGCTGGACGAACCCTCCAACGGCCTCGACCCCGAGGGCATCGTCTGGATCCGCGGCCTCCTGCGCCGCCTCGCGGGCGAAGGCCGCACCGTCCTCGTCTCCAGCCACCTCATGGCCGAGACCGCCGCCTGCGCCGACCACCTGATCATCCTCGGCCGGGGCCGCCTCCTCGCCGACACCCCGCTCAAGGAGTTCGTCCACGCGCGCGTACACCCGCGCGTACGGGTGCGGACGACGGACCCCGCCGCCCTCGCCGGCGCGCTCACCCGCGCCGGTCACCGGGCCGACGAACACCCCGACGGGCACTGGACCGTGCACCACGCGCGTGTGGACGACGTCGGCCGCCTCGCCTCCGACGCGGGCGTCCCCCTCCTCGAACTCGCCGCCGAGGAAGGGACGCTGGAGCAGGCGTACTTCGACCTGACCGCGGGCGAGACCGAGTTCACCGCACACCACTAGGAGCCCCGCATGTACACACCCGCCCTGCACGCCGAGTGGCTCAAGATCCGCACCCTGCGGTCACAGGTCGTCACCCTCGCGCTGATCCCCCTCGTCACGGTCGCCTTCTCCGCCCTCGCCGGGCTGGACGCCGGCGCCGACGACCCGCTGTTCACCACGTTCTTCGGCGTCACCTTCGGCCAGATCGCCGCCGTCGCGTTCGGCACGAACGCCATGTCCGCCGAGTTCCGCGACGGCGCCCTGCGGACGTCCCTCGCGGCCGTCCCCGACCGCACCCGCTGGTTCGCCGCGAAGGCGACGGCGATCGCCCTGCCGGTCCTGTCCGCCGGGCTCCTCACCGGCGCGCTCGCCCTGCTCACGGGGGACGGCCTCGGGTGGGCCCAGAGCCTGCGGGGCGCCGTGGGCTGCGGGATCTACCTCACGCTGATGGCCCTGCTCGCCGCCGGGCTCACGGCCGTCCTGCGCAGCGGGGTGGCGACGCTGGGGATCGTCGTACCGTTTCTGCTGATCGTGTCGTTCGTCGTCGGCGACGTGTCCGGGACGGCCGCGGACTGGTTCCCCGACCGGGCGGGACAGGCGGTCCTTCACAGCGACCCGGCCGTCAGCCCCTGGCTGGGGCTCCTGGTGACGGCGCTGTGGAGCGCGGCGGCGCTGGGAGCGGGGGTGTGGCGGGTGCGGAGGCGGGACGCGTGAACGTTTCCGCTCGGAGGCTCGGAGGCTGGGGAGCGAACGTTTCCGTTCAGCCGCGCTGCCCCGCCCCCCGCCCTCACCCC
>DATCQX010000144.1:0-4784 GCA_036569285.1 Streptomyces sp. | reverse complement strand
GCCTGGCGCGGGGCCAGGTCGATGCCGCGGTCCGTCTCGTAGCTGGTCACCACGAGGCGCGTGCCGCGAAGAGCTCGCTCACTCATGAATCGTGCCTCCCGGGCTTGTCGCCCACAGGACAGGTGTCGCTGTCGTCGTCATCCGGTCAACGTCCGGTCGGCGGTAAAGATTCCCGTCCCGAGTCCCGTTCCGGGTCGTGCGTCACCGTCGTAGCCGCAGCCTTGTCAACCAGTGCAGTACCCACAGGCGCCCGCTTTGTCACATCTGATCGGAGATATAACCCAGCGTTTCGGCATCTTTGACGCGCAGTAACGGTACGCCTGGCAGGCCAAACGCGTACACTACCGCCCTTTCGCCTTGAGCGCTAAATTTTCTCGGGTACGGGATTCCCCGCGTCGCCGATCGCCTCCCGCACCGGAACCCTCGCCAGCAGCACGAACCCGATGACGAAGAAGGCCACGAGCGAGACGATCGCGTCCCGGTAGCTACCGGTCAGTTGGTAGGTGACGCCGAAGAGCAGCGGGCCCAGCCAGCTCATGCCCCGGTCGCTCATCTCGTACGCGGAGAAGTACTCGGCCTCCTTCCCGGGCGGCACCAGGTGCGAGAAGAGGGACCGGGAGAGGGCCTGGCTGCCGCCGAGAACCATCCCGATGGCCGCGGCCAGCAGGAAGAAGCCGACCGGCTTCCCGGCGGGCAGGAAGTAACCGGCGCCCAGGGTGGCCGTCCACGCGGCCAGCGAGCCCAGAATCGTCCGCTTGGCCCCGTACGTCCGGGCGAGCCGCCCCATGCCCAGGGCGCCCGCCACCGCGAGGACCTGCACCAGCAGGACGGCCGTGATGAGCGTGGACTGGCTCAGGCCCAGCTCCTCGGAGCCGTAGACGGACGCCTGCGAGATGACCGTCTGGATGCCGTCGTTGTAGATCAGGTAGGCCAGCAGGAACGCGAGGGTCAGCCGGTGGCGGCGCATGTCGCGGATCGTCGCCACGAACTGCCGCAGCCCCGGCGAGGCCCCCTCCGCGCGCGGGGCCGACGGCCGGTCGCGCAGCCGCAGCAGCGGGATCAGCGTGAACCCGCCCCACCACAGCCCCGCCGACGCCAGACAGATACGGACGGCCGTCGACTCCGACACCCCGAACGAGTCGTGCGCCAGATACAGCACCAGATCGACGACGAGGACGAGCGACCCGGCCGCGTACCCGAACGCCCACCCGCGCGAGGAGACCGCGTCGCGCTCCTCGGGGCCCGCGATCTGCGGCAGGTAGGCGTTGTACAGCATCATCGACACGGCCTGCGAGGCGTTCGCGACGACCAGCAGCACCCCGCCCAGCAGATAGCGGTCGCCGTCCAGCAGGAACATCCCCAGCGTCGCCGCCGCGCCCGTGTAGGCCGTGACCGCCAGAAGCGGCTTCTTACGGCCCGACCGGTCGGCCGCGGCCCCCACCAGGGGCATCAGGACGACGGCCACGATCACCGACAGGGACACCGAGTACGCGAAGAACGACCCCGCGCGGACGGGGATCCCCAGCGGACGCACGTACCCGTCGGCGTCGGCCGCGTGCTCCGCGACCGACGTCAGATAGGGGCCGAGGAACACGGTGAGGACGCTCGTCGAGTAGACCGAGCACGCCCAGTCGTAGAAGTACCAGCCGCGCTGTTCGCGCCGCCGGTCCGTGGCGTCCGCCACCAGGGTGCCGATGTCGCCCACCCGTGCCTCGCTTCCCCCTGGGAGCGCCGCGCGGGACCCTCAGGACCAGACGCCCCGCTCCTCCATGACCTCGCGCAGCGTGTCGATGTGATCGGTCATGATGCCATCCACACCCAGGTCCAGAAGCCGGTGCATCCGCGCGGGCTCGTTCACCGTCCACACGTGAACCTGGAGCCCGCGCGCGTGGGCCGCGCGCACGAAGAGCCGGTCCACCACAGGGATGCCCGACTGGGCCTGTGGCACCTGCGCGGCGACCGCCGAGCGGCGCACCGCCGCGGGCACGCCCCAGGACCGCAGCCGCAGGTTCAGCACCCCCCGGGTGCCGTACGACGTCGCCAGGCGGGGACCGGCCAGGCGCTGGGCGCGCGCCACGCGCGCCTCCGAGAAGGAGCCCACGCAGACGCGGTCCCAGGAGTTCGTGCGGGCGATCAGGTTGAGCAGCGGGTGCATCGACGGCTCGGCCTTCATGTCGACGTTCCAGCGCACCTCGGGGAACGTCTCCAGCAGCTCCTCGAAGAGCGGCACCGGATGCGCGCCACCCACGCGCGCGTGCGCGACGTCCGCCCACGGCAGGTCGGCGATGCGGCCGGCGCCGTCCGTGACCCGGTCCAGCGTCGCGTCGTGGAAGGCGACCAGCTTGCCGTCGCGCGTGGCGTGCACGTCCGTCTCGATGTACCGGTAGCCGAGGTCCACCGCGCGCCGGAACTGCGCCACGGTGTTCTCCAGGCCGTCCGCCGCCCCGCCGCGGTGGGCGAACGGGATGGGGCCCGGGTGGTCGAGGTACGGGTGGCGTGTCAGCGTGGTCACCGCCGCAGTATGGCCTCCTCCGGTGTCCCGGTGGCAACGGCGGTGCTGCCGCGCGGTGCCTCCCCGACGGCGAACACCTTCAGGAACACCTGCGCCAGCGGCCCGATCGACAGCGCGTACAGCACCGTCCCGACCCCGAGCGTCCCGCCCAGCGCGAACCCGGTCGCCACCACGGTCACCTCGACGGCCGTCCGCATCAGCCGGATCGACCGGCCCGTACGGCGGTGCAGCCCCGTCATCAGCCCGTCCCGGGGGCCGGGGCCGAACGACGCCGCGATGTACAGGCCGGTGGCCACCCCGTTCAAGGCGATCGCCGCGAGCATGACGGGTATCCGGACGGCGAGGCCGTGCGTCTCGGGGACCAGGGCGAGGGTGGCGTCCATGGCGAGGCCGATGAGGAAGACGTTGGAGACCGTGCCGAGCCCCGGGCGCTGGCGCAGCGGGATCCACAGCAGCAGGACCAGCGCGCCGACGGCGATCGCCACCTCGCCGATCGTCAGGCCGGTCAGCTCGGCGAGCCCCTGGTGCAGCACGCCCCAGGGCTCCAGACCGAGCCCCGCCCGCACCAGGAGGGCCGAGCTGGCGCCGTACAGCACGAGCCCGCCGTAGAGCTGGACGAGCCGGCGTCCCAGGCGGTGGCGGCTGGACAAGGGGACCCCCTGATGGTGGAAGTGGACTGGTGCGTGTCACTCTGTGGGTGGGAAGGACGGCACTTCCATGGCCAATTCGGGGAAGGTGGACTGATCTCTATGGCGCAGTGGACCTCGGCGGTGGGGCCGGCGCAGCTCGCGCGGCTGCTGACGTCCCAGCAGGAGGGGCCCGCCGGGCCGGGAACCCGGCGTCCACCCGCCTACCGGGCGCTCGCCGACGGCGTCCGCCTGCTGGTCCTGGAGGGCCGCGTCCCGGTGGCCGCACGCCTGCCCGCCGAACGGGAACTGGCCCTCGCGCTGTCCGTGAGCCGGACGACCGTCGCCGCGGCCTACGAGGCGCTGCGCGCGGAGGGGTTCCTGGAGTCGCGGCGCGGGGCCGGCAGCTGGACCGTCGTCCCCGCCGGGAACCCGCTGCCCGCGCGCGGGCTCGAACCGCTGCCCCCCGAGTCCCTGGGCTCGATGATCGACCTGGGCTGCGCGGCGCTGCCCGCCCCCGAGCCGTGGCTCACCCGGTCCGTCCAGGGCGCCCTGGAGGAGCTGCCGCCGTACGCGCACACCCACGGCGACTACCCGGCCGGGCTGCCCGCGCTGCGGGCGATGATCGCCGAGCGGTACACCGCGCGCGGGATCCCCACGATGCCCGAGCAGATCATGGTGACGACCGGCGCGATGGGCGCCATCGACGCGATCTGCCACCTCTTCGGCGGGCGCGGCGAGCGGATCGCCGTGGAGTCGCCGTCGTACGCCAACATCCTCCAGCTCATGCGGGAGGCGGGCGCGCGCCTGGTGCCCGTCGCGATGGCCGAGGGCCTCGCCGGGTGGGACATGGACCGCTGGCGGCAGGTCCTGCGCGAGGCGGCGCCGCGCATCGCCTACGTCGTCGCCGACTTCCACAACCCCACCGGCGCGCTCGCCGACGACGACCAGCGGCGCCGGCTCGTGGAGGCGGCCCGGTCCGCCGGGACGGTGCTGGTGGCGGACGAGACGATGGCCGAGCTGTGGCTCGACGACGACGTCTCGATGCCGCGCCCGGTGTGCGGGTTCGACCCCGCCGGGTCGACCGTGATCACCGTCGGGTCGGCCAGCAAGGCGTTCTGGGCGGGAATGCGCATCGGCTGGGTGCGGGCCGCTCCGGACGTCATCCGCAGCCTCGTCGCCGCGCGCGCGTACGCCGATCTGGGCACGCCCGTGCTGGAGCAGCTCGCCGTGAACTGGCTGTTCTCGACGGGGGGCTGGGAGCAGGCGGTGGAGCAGCGGCGCGAGCAGGCCCGGGGGAACCGGGACGCGCTGGTGGGCGCGTTGCGTGAGCAGTTGCCGGAGTGGGAGTTCTCGGTGCCCCGGGGCGGGCTCACGCTCTGGGTGCGCGCCGGAGGGCTGTCCGGGTCGCGGCTCGCCGAGGCGGGGGAGCGGGTCGGGGTGCGGGTTCCGTCCGGGCCGCGCTTCGGGGTCGACGGGGCCTTCGAGGGGTATGTGCGGCTGCCGTTCACCGTGGGGGGTGCGGTGGCGGACGAGGCCGCCGCGAGGCTGGCCGCGGCGGCGCGGATTGTCGAGAGTGGGGGGACGGGAGGCGGGGAGGCGCCGCGCACCTTTGTGGCGTGAGGCTGCTTGGAGGCTCCTAGGGG
>DATCQX010000143.1:0-18217 GCA_036569285.1 Streptomyces sp. | reverse complement strand
TCCGCCATCGGGATGCCGGGCAGTCCGAGGGGCGCCTCCGGCAGGGCGGGGCACAGGTCGACGTAGAACTCGGGCACATCGGGGCGCGGTCCGGGCTTGCGGTACGGCAGGAACTCCCCGTCGCCGCCGCGCACGGGCCGCTCGTCGAAAGCGGTGGTGTACGGCACGACACGGTCGCCGTCCAGCGCCAGCTCGCCCTGGACGTAGCCGAGTCGGGTGAGCGCGGTGTGCGCCAGGGCGGCGTCGTCCGGGTGCAGCGCGATGTCGAGGTCGGCGATGCGCCGGACACCGGGATCGCCGTACACGCCCTCGGCCAGCGCGAACCCCTTGCGTAAGGCACAGCGGACCTGATGGGCCGTCAACTCCCGCTGGACCGAGCCGAACTCGTCGGCGAGGGCGGTGTTGCGGGCCCGGTTCCCGGTGTATGCCGAGGTGAGCACCCAGGGGAAGGGGAGGGCGCCGGGGCCGCGGTCGAGGTGGAGGCGGTGGACGTGCCGGCCGGCGAGCGGGAGCAGCTTGTGGCGGGCCGCGCCCTCCAGGAAGGCCGCGGTGTCGAGAGCGGGGTCGAGCGCCAGGGTGCGCAGCCGGTCGGGCGAGGGGGCGAGGTCGGCGAGGGCGAGCAGCAGGCGGTGGTGGGGCGCCGGCTCGGACGGGGGAGTCACGCGGCATCACCGATGCGCAGCATCACCTTGCCGGTCGGCGCGGTGTGCGCGGCGGGCGGTGCGGGGCGGTCCAGCACGGACATCGCCTCCTCGACGGCGTCCAGCGGGAAGTGGTGCGTCACCAGCGGGAGCGGGTCGAGGGTGCCGTCCGCCAGCCAGGAGACGACCTGGCGGAAGTCGTCGGGCACGGACAGCGAGGAGAACAGCACCCGCGCCTCCCGCCCGACCAGCGCGTTGAGATCCACGGCGGTGGGGGCGTCGAAGTAGCTGACGACGACGATCGTGCCGCCCGGCCGCAGCGCGGCCACCGCCTGGTCGAGGACACCGGGATACCCGGCCGACACGAACACCGTGTCCGGCCGCTCGCCGCCCAGCCGCCCGGCGATCAGCTCGGCGACCTCGGCGGACGACGGCGAGCCGGTCCTGGCGTCCACGTACCCGTCCGCGCCCGCCTCCTTCGCCAGCCGGGCCTTCGCGGGCCCGGCGTCGACGCACACGGCGGGGCCGAACCCGAGCCGACGGGCGGCCAGCAGACAGCTCAGACCGATCGTGCCGGACCCGAGCACGGCGACCGTCCGTCCGGCGCCGGGGCCCGCGAGGCGGACCGCGTGCAGGCCGATGGAGAGCGGTTCCACCAGGGCGCCCGCGACCGGGTCGGTGCCCGGCGGGAGACGGTGCGTCATGTTGCGGCGCAGCAGCACGTACTCAGCGAAGGAGCCCTGCCAGCCCTCGTGGCTGAGGTTGCGGCGGTCCGTGCACAGGTGGGGGGCGCCCTGCCCGCACTGGGCGCAGGTGTCGCAGGGAGAGAACGCGGCCGAGCAGACCAGGTCGCCCGGGGCGAACCCGCCGTCGTCCGCGCCGTTCTCGTCGCCGACCAGGGTGACCACCCCGCAGAATTCGTGTCCCAGCACGATCGGCGCCACCTTGTAGGGGTGGGTGCCCCGGTAGGCGGCGAGGTCGGAGCCGCAGATGCCCGACGCGAGGACACGCACCAGGAGTTCGCCGGGGCCGGGCCGCGGCACTTCGAGGCGGGCGTGCGGGTCGAGGACACGCGGCGCGGTCAGCAGGCCGGCCCGCATGGTCGCGGGGGGACGGGGCTCAGGGGTGGGGGGATTCATACGAGTTCAGCTCCCGGTCTGGAAACGGGCGGCGACACTTCGCGGTGGACTCGATTTGCTGATGGGATGCATCAGGCGAAGGGTCGGACCGGTGTCGCGCTGAGATCAAGGATCTTGAGCACACGTCGTTTCTGTCAACGAAGTGCCGGTGGTCTTCAAGATTTCTGAAGAGCTTTGCCAACGGTCTTCGTGACAGGGAGGATACGGAAGGTGTCCGGGAGAAAGCCGGATCGCCATTTCGAGGTAAAAGAACTCCGGCTCCTGGTAGCTCATGTGCCGGAAAGTCACCTTTGATGGCGTCATGTCCGGCGCGTGGCACCGACCGTGGTGCCCCCCACCCGCGCCGACGGCCCCGGACTCGTACCGAACGCGCCTCGGGTGCCCTGCCCCCCTGAGTGATCAGCAGTGTGCACATTGCCTTGGCGAATTAACGACAGAAGGTGTTCCCATGTCCCTGAAGCCCCCCTCGGCCCCCTCCTTCCGCTCCCTCCTGCAGCCCGGCCGTGCCCTGCGCGTGGCCGGGGCGCACAGCGCCCTCGGTGCCGTCCTCGCGGAACGGGAGGGATTCGACGCGATCTGGTCGTCGAGCCTGGAGATCTCGGCCGCCCGCTGCCTCCCGGACGCCAGCATCCTCACGATGACGGAGTACCTGGAGGCGGCGGCCCACATGCAGAAGGCGCTGGGCATCCCCGTGGTCGCGGACGCCGACACCGGCTACGGCAACAACCTCAACGTGGCCCACATGGTCCACGAGTTCGAGGACATGGGGATCACCGCCGTCGCCATCGAGGACAAGCTCTACCCGAAGATCAACAGCTTCGCCGACGGCGACCAGACCCTGCTGCCGACCGAGGCGTTCGTCGCGAAGATCGAGACCGCCAAGAAGGCCCAGCGGGACGACGAGTTCTTCGTCATCGCCCGCACCGAGGCCCTCATCAACGGCCTCGGCGTCGACGTGGCGCTGGAGCGGGCCCACGCCTACGCCGACGGTGGCGCCGACGCCGTCCTCATCCACTCCAAGAAGAGCACCAACACCGAGGTCGTCGAGTTCGTCAAGCGATGGCAGGGCCGGCTCCCGGTGGTCGTCGTCCCGACCACCTACCCGGACTGGAACATCGCCGAGGCCGAGGCGATGGGTGTGCAGGTGGTGATCTACGCCAACCAGGGCATGCGGGCCACGATCTCCTCGCTGCGGGAGACCTACCGCTCCATCCGGGACGCCGGTGACACCGTCGCCCTGGAGCCGAAGATCGCCTCCGTGGCGGACATCTTCCGGCTCCAGCGCCTCAAGGAGTGGCAGCAGCTCGGCGCCTGACGGCCCGGCGGCCTTCCGGACCGGAAGGCCGCCCGGCCCGCGCCCGTCACGTGTTCATGCCGCGTGATGACGGCGTATTTCTTCTGCGGAATTCCATATGATTTCCTTATCCCGCAATTGTGGCGCGGTCGGTCGCGGTGACTGGTTCTTCACCAGAGCCGCCGTCAGCGCCCGGAACGTCTGCACGTTCGGGCTGTTGTTGTCGCTGCGCCAGGCGAGCACACACTTTTCCCAGGGCGCGCACAGGATCGGCACGTATGCCGTTCCCGGCCAGGAGTGATAATGCGTGAACGAGTGGACCGTGGTGGCGATGCCGGCCCCGCCGGCGACCGAGCGCAACGCGTCGTACGAGGTCCGCACCACCGCGGGCGCGCCCTGCCGGGCCGGTGCCCCGCCGCGGGCGGGGGCGCAGTAGAAGTAGTCGGCGAATTCGCGTGTCACGTCGGTGATCGGCAGGAACGGCTGGTCGAGCAGCACGTCCAGAGGCAGACCCTCGCTGCGCGCGTCCGCCAGCGGCGAAGCCGCGGGGACGATCGCGAACCGCGCCTCGTTCGCGAGGACGTCGTAGCGGATGCGGTCGTCCGCGGGGGCCGGGCGGATGAAAGCGACGTCCACCTCGCCTTCCAGGAGCGCGGACAGATGCTCCTGGAAGGTGAGTTGGACGACGGTGAGCGCGGTGTCCGGGCGCAGGTGCTGGAAAGCCGACAGCGCGGAGGAGGTGATCTCCCCCGCGCCGTGACTCATCACACCCACCCGCAGCCGGGGCTGCCGTGGGCCGGCCGGCTCCGCCAGTTCGGCGAGGTCCTCGCGGGCGGCGTCCAGGGTGCTCAGCAGGCGGCGGGCGTGCCGCAGCAGGCGCTGTCCTGCCGGGGTGAGTGCGAAGGGTGTGCGTTGGAGTAACTGCACTCCGAAATCGGCCTCTAACTGCTTGATGTGCAGAGTGACCGACGGCGGGGAGAGGTAGAGCCTCTTGGCGGCCTTGCCGAAATGCTCTTCCTCTGCGACTGCCACGAAAGAATTGAGGCGTCGAAGATCCATGCCAGGGATGTTAAACCTTCAAGTTGCATGTAACAAGCGGCCCCTTGGCGATGGCAGGCTAAAAATTTCGGAAGGGATTGGCGGGATATCGTATGCGCCGAGGGTCGGAAATCAAGAACGGGCGTGCTTTTGACATGCACGAGCAAATACGGCCGCCTGATAAGGCACTCGCCCCGCCGGACGGGGCATGGCGCGCGGCAGCGCTCACCCTGGTCGTGATCGGCTGGACCGCCAACGAGTTCACGGTACTCCTCGACGTCTACCGCCGACTGCTCGGGCTCTCCGAGGGACTTGTCTTCGCCGCGTTCGTCGTCTACGTCCTGGGCATCGTCCCCGGTGTCCTGCTCGGCGGGCCCGTCACCGACCGGCTCGGCCGCAAGAAGGTCGTCGTCGGCGCGATCGCGGTCTCCGGGCTCTCCTCCCTGGCCCTGATGGCCGGCTTCGAGGTGACCGCTCTGCTGTTCGCCGGCCGGATGCTCGCCGGGCTCGCGATCGGCGCCGCGATGACGGCCGTTCCCGTGTGGTCGCGTGAACTCCACGTACGGGAAAGCCGTGGAGACCTCGGCGAGCCGGACGGCCGCCCCGCCCGCTGGGCCAGTCTCTGCCTGTCCGCCGGATTCGCCGTCAGCGGGCTGTGCTCCGCGCTGGTCGCGCAGTGGCTGCCGCGCCCGCTCCTTCTCGCCTACGTGCCGCAACTCGCCCTGACCGTGGTGGCGTTGGCTGTCACCGCCGGGCTCCCCGAGACGGCGGCGCCCGGTGCGGGCCGGGTCGCCGGGCGTGGTTTCCCCAAGGCCTGCGGCGTGCGCCCCTTCCTGCGGTACGTCGTCCCCCTCGCCCCCTGGGTGTTCGCCGCGCCCACGATCGGGTACGTCGTCCTGCCCCGGCTCGTCGCCCACACGGTCGGCGGACACGCCCTGCTCTACAGCGGGCTGGCGATCCTCATCACACCCGGCGCCGGCGCGCTCACCAGCCTCCTCGCCAGCCGGCTCGCCGCCCACGACCCGCTCGCCCCGGCGGTCGCGGGCATGGGGACGATCGCCGCCGGGCTGGTGGCCGGCAGCTGGGCGGTCCGTCACGAGGACCCGCTGCTCGCGCTCGTGGCCTCCGCCGTCCTCGGCTGCGGGTACGGCCTGTGCGTCGTCTACGGGCTCAGCCAGACCGCCCGCATCGCGGGCCCCGACCGGCTCGCCGTCCTGACCGGTGCCTTCTGGGCGCTCGCCTACGTCGGGTTCACCGCGCCCTTCGTCTTCAACCTGCTCGACCGGACCCTGCCCGCCCCCGACATCCTGCTGGCCCTTGTCCCGCTGACCGGTCTGAGCCTGCTGCCGCTGCTCGGCGGGCCGCCAAACGCACGTCGGCGGGCGGGCTCGGGCAGGATGAACCACCGTCCGCACCACCACGTTCAAGGAGCACCCCCCAAGTGACCGCTTCCCCGCACCAGGCGCAGACGCTGAGCGGAGCCACGGACCTCGACCTCCCCGAGTTCGACACCCCGCCCGCCGACCCGCTCCCCCTGCTTCTCGGCTGGCTGGAGAGCGCTGTGGCCCGCGAGGTCCGCGAGCCGTACGCCGCCGTCCTCGCCACCGCCGACGCCGAGGGCCGCCCCTCGACGCGCGTCCTGCTCGTCAAGGACATCGCCGCCTCGGGCCTCGTCTTCACGAGCTTCACCGGCAGCCGCAAGGGAACCGAACTCGCCGCCCGCCCCTGGGCCTCCCTCACCTTCTACTGGCGCGAGACCCTCCAGCAGATCACGGTCGGCGGGCCCGTCGAGCAGGTGAGCGCCGCCGAGTCCGACGAACTCTTCGCCCGCCGCCCCCGCGCCGCCCGCGCCACCACCGCCGTCTCCCGCCAGAGCCGCCCCCTCACCGACGAGCAGGCCCTGCGTGACCGGGCGAAGTCCCTGCTCGCCGACGAGGCGGACGTCCCCCGCCCCGCCGAGTGGACCGGCTACCGCCTGCTCCCGACCACCGTCGAGTTCTGGTACGGCAGCCCCGACCGCCTCCACCGCCGGCTGCGCTACGACCGCCCCGGCACGGACACCACGGCCTGGACCCACGAACGCCTCCAGCCCTGACCGGACGGCGCCCGCTCCCGGCACGCGGCCACGTACCGCGCGCCGGGATACGGGGAGCCGTGCCGTCACACCACCCCGAGGAACCGCAACACCGCCAGCACCCGCCGATGATCCGTGTCCGCGCGCGGCAGATCCAGCTTCGCGAGGATGCTGTTGATGTGCTTGGCCACCGCGCTCTCGCTGATGACCAACTGACTGGCGATGCCCGCGTTGGAGCGCCCGCCGGCCATCAGTTCCAGTACCTCGCGTTCGCGCGGGGTGAGCCGGTCCAGGGGATCGCTGTGGCGGCGGACCAGGAGCTGGGAGACCACCTGCGGATCCAGGGCGGTGCCCCCGGCAGCCACGCGGCGCACGGACTCGGCGAACTCCTCCACATCCGCGACGCGTTGCTTGAGGAGGTAGCCGATGCCGGTCGTGTGCGCGGCGAGGAGGTCCGCCGCGTACCGCTCCTCCACGTACTGGGACAGGAGCAGCACCCCGGTGTCCGGCCACTGGCGTTTGATCACCAGCGCCGCCCGCACCCCCTCGTCGGTGAACCCGGGCGGCATCCGCACGTCCACCACGGCGAGTTCGGGCCGGTGCTCCTCGACGGCCGCCAGCAACCCCTCCGCGTCACCGAGTTCGGCGGCCACCTCGAACCCGGACATCTCCAGGACCTTGACGACCCCGATCCGCAGCAGCACCGAGTCCTCGGCGATCACGGCACGCACGGCAACTCCACACTCAGCACGGTCGGCCCCCCGACGGGGCTGTCGAGGGACAGCCTCCCATCCACCGAGGCGACCCGCCCCGCCAGCCCCGTCAGCCCGGACCCCGCACCGACGCGCGCCCCGCCGACGCCGTCGTCACTGATCACGACCAGCAGCGTCGGCCCGAACCGCTCCACGTTCACCTCGGCCCGCGACGCCTCCGCGTGCTTCACAACGTTCGTCAGCGCCTCCGACACCACGAAGTAGGCGACGGACTCGGTCGTCGCGGACGGCCGCGACGCCAGATCGACCCGCACCCGCACCGGGACCGGCGCCCGCGCCGCGAGCCCCGACAGCGCGGCGTCCAGCCCCCGGTCCTCCAGGACGGCCGGATGCAACCCCCGCACCAGCGCGCCCAGTTCCTCGATCGCCTCCTTCGACTCCCGGTGCGCCTCCTCCAGCACCTGCCGCACCTCAGGCGCGAGACCGGTGAGGGTCGCCTTAGCGATCCCAAGGTTCACGGCGAGCGACACCAGCCGCTGCTGAGCCCCGTCGTGCAGATCCCGCTCGATACGCCGCCGCTCGGCGTCGACGGCGTCCACCAGCTCCGCCCGGCTCTCGGCGAGCGCGCTCACCCGGTGGGCCAGCGCCTCCGCCCGGCTCGGCCCCAGCAACGCCTCAGCGACCCGCCCGTCCAGCCGGGCCAGCGCCCCCGACACCCACGCCGTGCCGTACAGCAGGGCGATCCCGGCGGCGGTGACGTAGGCGCCCTGCACCGAGTAACCGGCCTGCGCGATACGCCAGTCGGCGGGTACCGCCCAGATCCACCCGTAGAACGAGGCCGCACCGACGGCCACGACCCACACCGGCAGAGTCAGGACCGAGGCGAGCGTGATGAGGGGTCCGACCGCCAGGTGATACCTGAGCGGACGCCGCGAACGCCCCCGCAGAGGCGGAACCTCCACCCCGACCCACTCCCGCAACCGCGCCCGCTGCAACCGGGTCAGCACCGGCCCGCCCGCCACCACCGCCGCGAGCGGCACGAGGACCGCGACGAGCACCGCCCACAGCGCCGACGCGTCGAAGAAGACCCACGGCAGGGCCAGGACCAGCAGGACGCCGAGCTGGATCAGAAGTCCCGCGAGGTGGAAGGCGACCGGGCGGGCCGCGCGGCGCAACGGCTTCAGCGCGGCCCGGAGCGGACGAGTGGTGAGGTGCATGTCCGTCACGGTAGATCGGGGCGCCGGGGCGGGGCGATCAAGGGGGCACCCGTCTCGAAGGTGTACCTAGTACCACCCTTGACCAGCAGCTCCCCGGAGATCCCGGGCCAGCACCAACTCCACGAACGCCGGCCTCCTGCCAACCACCCCAGGCACCGACTCCACCAACGCCGGTCAAGCCCCCAACCCACCCACGCACCGTCTCCACCCTCGCCGGGCAAGTGCCCACCCACCTCGCACCGTTTCCGGCCACCGGCCGCGAAGGAGCCGAAGGGGCGCGTCGGTGTCGAGGGCGCGAGCGCGCGGAGGCCCGAAGGGCTGAGCACGGTCGTGTTCTCGACACCGACTTAGGCGCCCCGCAGGCGAGAGAGCCAATGTCACGCGCGCGCCGACTTTCCAGCCGACGTTCACGGGACTTGACCCCTCAACGCAGGCCCCCTTCAGCCCACCACATCCACAAAGATCGGGTTCGCGTAGAACCACGTGT
Organism: Streptomyces sp.; assembly: GCA_036569285.1. Classification (GTDB taxonomy): domain Bacteria; phylum Actinomycetota; class Actinomycetes; order Streptomycetales; family Streptomycetaceae; genus Streptomyces. Next base: position 9,614 of record DATCQX010000143.1, on the reverse strand, counting down.
CCGCCCACGGATCCCCGTCCCCCGGCGTGTGTGGAATCGGCCCGTGCGGGTCGACCGAGGCTCCGAGGTACCCCGTCCCGTTCCGCTTCCCGTCACTGCCCCGCAGCCGGAGGTAGAAGGAGTCGTCCTCGACCACGACGGGGAACCGCAGGGTGTACGTCCCCTTGAGCCCGGAGACGTCCTTCGTGCGGACGACCTTCGTGTCGGGGGCCTTCCAGGAGTCGGCGTCGGTGACCGGACCGGTGACGGTGCCCCGGATGACGTCGACGTGCGCGAGCTTCGGCAGGATGCCGTGGGGGTTCACGCGGGACGCCGTCGTCACGGTGACCTCCAACGTCAGCCGCTCCCCCTTACGCACCCGCAGCCGCCCCCCGAGCGTGACCCCCCGCCCATGCCCGTGGTGGCGCTTGAGCCGCACCTCCAGCCCGTCGATCAGGTGCCCGTGGTCGGCCCAGACCCGCCCCGCACGCATCCCGGCCATGACGGCCCGGTACCCGTACCGGGTGACACCGACGTGTGTCCGGCTGAACTGCCCCGGCCAGAAGTCGCTGCCGGGCTGGGGGCTCGTCGTGTTGACGGGGTCGGGCAGCTTGCCGGTGTTGTCGAAGTTCTTCCCGGCGGGCCAGTCCCCGTTCTTCCAGGTGTCGAAGACGATCCGGTGCGCGTCGGAGTTGCTGGTGACCGAGAACAGGGTGCCTTCTGCCAGCATCGAGTCCCAGAGCCCGCCGACCGTCGCGGTGGCCCAGTCGAAACCGCCGTACGTGAGGTACGCCTCCTTGGGGTATCCCGCGAAGGAGTTCGCCGAGGGGGAGTTCTCGTACTCGCCCCGGATCGAGTTCGCGCCGCGCCAGCCGGGGATCGCCGCGCCCTGAGCACCCGGCGCCCCCTCCATGCCGATCATGATCTCGGGGGCCGCGTCGCGCCACGCCCGCAGCTCGTGCGGGGAGTCGATGCCGAGGCGCAGCGGGTGGTTGGCGAGGACGAGGACGTCGTCCACGTAACCGCAACGGCGCTGCTCCGCCAGCCACTTGACGGCCTTGACGGCGTGGGCCTCGTTGCGGGCGGTGTTGGGGTTGCCGGGGGCGCCGTCCGTGTAGGCCAGGAGCTTGCCGTCGTAGGCGCGCTCGAACTGCGTGAGGACGTCCACCTCGCCCGGCCCGGGCGGCGTGAACACGGTGCAGTGCTCGGCGGCCGGGATGTACCACTCCAGGCCCTGGAAGATGAGCTGGCGCGGGTTCTCCGCGCGGGCCTTGAGGATCTCCTTGTGCTCCAGGGCGGCGCCGAAGTCGGCGTGCCCGAAGTTGGAGTGCTCGGTGAACACCATCCAGTCGAGGCCGAACTCGGCGGCCTTCGAGGCGAGTTGGGAGAAGGTGTACTTCGCGTCGTGGCTGTACACGGAGTGCACGTGGTGGTCGCCGACGAGGTAGGCGAGGCGCGGGTCCTCACCCCCGAAGCGGTGTCCCCGGCCGAACGTGTCGGGTGCGGCGGACGCGGGCGAGGCGAGCGCCGGGGACAGCGCGAACGCCGCCCCGAACAGGCCCGCGCTGCGCAGGAGTCCACGTCTGGAGACGCCCTGCGGGTCGAGGTCGGCGGGCGCGACGGCGGGGTCGGCCCAGGTGGGGAGCTGCTGCTCGGTCATGGCGAAGTCTCTCTGGAAGCTCAGTGGTTCATGAACGACGTGACGGGCAGCGCTCGTTCGGTGATCCTGACGTCACCGAGGCGGGCGTGCAGGATCTGGTCGATCTTCCCGGCGTACTCGTAGCCGCCGAGCAGCCACGGCAGTCCGACGGAGGTGATCCCGGTCGACACGGCCTTGGGGTTGCGGACGACGGGGCAGCCGTCCACGTACAGCGTGGTGTGCCGGCCGTCGTTGACGACGGCGACGTGCCACCACGTCTCCAGCGGTGTCTGCTGGCCCCAGTTGGTGGCGATCCCCTCCTGGTTGAGGGGGCGCATCGCCCACTGCGGCTCGCGGTCGTTGGACAGCGAGAGCGTGGCGAGCGGCTCGTCCGGGTCGTCCCCCGTCTTCCCCGCCGCCCCACCGGTCCCCGTCCGGCTCACGATCCCCGACCAGGCGTGGTGCGAGGGGTCCCAGTCGGCGGGCAGCCGGTAGAACGCCTCGATGGTGTAGCCGCTCTTGAAGACGGCCTTGTTGATCGGCGCCGAGGGCACGGTCTTCAAGTAGGCGCCCTGCAAAGGGGACTTGAAGCCCTGGAACTCCAGGCTGCCGTGGCCGGGCTGGTCGGGGTGGTGGTCGGCCGACCAGCCCAGCCGGCCGCCGCCCACGCTCACCAGCGTCAGGTCGTTGCCCTTGCCCGACAGGTCGCGGACCGTGCCGCCGGTCACCGCCTTGTCGAACCGCCAGTATGCGACCGTCCCCCGCAGCAGCATCTTCGACACCGGCCGCGCCGCCCTGACCGGCGCGGGCGCGAAGCCCTCGAAGCGGGCCGCGAAGTCGATGTCGACGCTGAACCGGTCGGCGTCGCCGCTGAGTTCGATCTCCTGCCGCTCGAACTCGTTGAGCCCCTTCTTCGCCCGTCCGAGGATCCACGGCGACACCGTCTCGACGTCGATGACGTTCCGGTCGAGGTCGAAGCGGTACAGCCGGATCATCGCCGCGCCGCCGAAGTACCGGTTCTGATAGTTCGTCAGATGCAGGTGGACGTCGTTCCCCGCCGCGTTCTTGCGCGTCGCCCGCCCGGCAGGCCAGTAGTGCCCGTTCAGCGTGAGGAAGATCTGGTCGTGGTCCTTGACCAGCCGGTCCCACAGCTGCTGCCCGTAGTCCGACAACTGGTCGTCTTCCACGACGAGTTCGTGCGTCGTGAGGACGACCGGCGTCTTCGGGTGCTTGGCGAGGACGCTCTCGGCCCACGCGTACCCCTGGTCGGAGAGCCGCCAGTCCAGCGCGAGGACCATCCACTCCCGGCCGCCCGCCTTGAACAGGTGGTACGTGTTGTAGCCGTCGGCGGAGGCCCCGCCGAACGTGTGATGCCTGCCCGCGAACCGCTTCGGCCCGAACGTGTCCAGGTAGGGCGTCGCCCCGCGCTGGTCGGTCGTCGAGGACTTCACGTCGTGGTTGCCGGCCAGCACGCTGTAGCCGACGCCCTTGCGGTCCAGCAGCTCGAACGCCTCGCCGATCGCCGCGAACTCGGGGGCGGCGCCGTTCTGGGTGAGGTCCCCGAGGTGCGACAGGAAGGCGATGTTCTCGTCCTTCCCGTGCTCCAGCAGATACCGGAGGGACGCCTCGACGGGCTTCGCGTCGATGCTGGGGCCGTCGAACAGGTACTGCGTGTCGGGCATCACGGCGAGCGTGAAACGCCGGCTCTTGGCGTCGGGCCGCCAGGGAGAACGTTTCTCCCCAACAGCGGAGGCCTCCGGCGAAGCCGACGCGGTCCCGGCCGGCAGCGCGACACCCGCGGTCGCGGCGGCGCCGAGCAGCGCCGTCGCCCGCAGGAAGCCGCGCCGGCCGGCACCGGCCTGAGGAGCCTCGCAGGGCTCGCCGTCAGAGTTGTGGGCATGCGAAGTACACACGTGTGCTCCGGGTGGTGCAGAGGAAGAGGACAGGGGTGTGGGGGGATCACAGCACGCGCAGGGTCCAACTCCAGTGATGGCAGCCCGTCGTGACCAGATAGGGGGGAAACGTGTCGGGCCCGCACGACGCCGTGCCGAGCCCGCGGTGCGCCGCGTCGACGTGCACCACGCAGCCCGCGCGCGGCACGAGTTCGTCGTGGTGCGCGGCTGCCGTCAGGTCGTCCGCGCGGTGGCGCGTGACGGAGACCTGGCGCGGCCCGTCGAGCGTGACGGCGATGCCGGTGGCGTCCGGCGCGGACAGGGTGAACCGCCGTACGCCGTGCAGGCCGCCGCTCTCCTGCGGACGCAGGTAAGGGGTGAACAGGTCGTCGACGGGCTGGGCGTGGTGGCCGACCGGGGCGCCGTGCGCGCGGTCCGGGTACGACTCCCACGGGCCCTGCCCGAACCACTCCAGCAGGTCGAGGCCCGGCACGGTCTCGAAGACCGACCCGATCCTCGCCACGTCGTGGAACGCCTCCGGCACCTGCGCCGACTCGTCGATGTGGACGCCGCCCGCGACCGGCGTGAGGATCTGCCGGTGCCGCACGACGCCCGTGGTGCCCGCGTACTCGGCGTCCACCACGACCTTCGCGCCGTCCCGCTGCACCGACACCAGCGTCCGCACGAGCCGGTCGAGCCCCCACGTCCGCCAGCGCCGCGCGATCCCGCCCAGCTCGTCGTTGTCGGTGGGCGCCCGCCACAGCGTCAGCACCGGCGGCGAGGCGAGCAGCGGATGCACGAGCAGACCGTCGTCGTCGACCGTGACCGTGCCGCTCACCACCGGCCCGGCGGCGGGCGACGCGCCCCGCAGCCGCACCTGCGGCACGCAGACCTCCGTCCCCGCCGGCGCCCACGGCACGTCCTCGGCCGTCGTCACCCGCAGGGTCAGCCACGCCTCCCCGCCGTCCGCGGGAATCTCGAACGGGACGGGGACGACGGCGGATCCGCCCGGCGCCAGCTCCGGCAGGTCGGCCGGAGCGGTCAGGTCGGTGCCGTCGGCGAGTGCGAGCCGCCACTCGGCGGCCAGCCAGTCCAGGCCGAGGAAGTGCTGGTGGTTGGAGATGACGACGTTGTCACGGCCGTCGGACTCCAGCCGGACCGGCGCCGCGATCTCCCGGTGCTCGAACATGACCGGTTTAGGTGTCCGGTCCGGGAAGACGACGCCGTCCGCGATGAACGCCCCGTCGTGATCGGGTTCGCCGAAGTCACCGCCGTACGCCCAGCGGTGGCCGGGTCCGGCGACGCCGCTCTCGTAGAGCCCGGCGCCCCCACGCCCGGCCGGTCGTCCGTCGTTCACACGCTGGAGGATGCCGTGGTCCCAGAACTCCCAGATGAACCCGCCCTGAAGTCCCGGGGTGGACTCGATGGCGGCCCAGTGGTCGGCCAGCGTGCCGTTGCTGTTGCCCATGGCGTGCGAGTACTCGCACCAGATCAGCGGCTTCGTCTGCTTCCCCGAGCGGGCGTGCGCGACGACGTCGTCCAGCGAGGCGTACATCGGGCAGGCGATGTCCGAGGCGTCCGAGGGGGCCGCCCAGTCGAGCTTCGACGCCCCCTCGTACTGAACCGGTCGAGTGGGGTCGTGCCGGCGCACCCAGCCGGCCGCCGCGTCGTGGTTCGCCCCGTAGTCCGACTCGTTGCCCAGCGACCACACGATCACCGACGGGTGGTTCTTGTCCCGCAGCACCATCCGCGAGATCCGGTCCACGAACGCGCCCAGATAGCGCGGGTCGTCCGCGATCTCGTGCGCGTGGTCGTGGGACTCGACGTTCGCCTCGTCCACGACGTACAGCCCCAGCTTGTCCGCCAGGTCGTAGAACGCCGGGTCGTTCGGGTAGTGCGAGGTGCGCACCGCGTTGAAGTTGAACCGCTTCAGCAACGCGAGGTCGGCCCGCATGTCCTCGTACGACACCGTCCGGCCCGTCAACGGGTGGAAGTCGTGCCGGTTCACCCCGCGCAGGAACACCCGCACCCCGTTGACCAGCAGATCCCGGCCGACGATCGCGACGTCCCGGAACCCCACCCGGTGCCGCGAGACGTCCGCGACAGAGCCGTCCGCACGGTGCAGCCGCACCGTCAGGCCGTACAGCACCGGCGTCTCCGCGCTCCACGGCCGCACGTCCGGCACGCGCGCGTTCAGGCGGACCTCGCCGAGGAAGCGGGAGACCCGGCCGTCCTCCTCGTTGAACCGGTCGAGTTCCGCGTCCTGCGCCAGCGGCTCACCGTCCAGCTCGCCGGTGACGTACCAGCCCTCCGGGAGGTTTCCCGAGGTGTGCCGCACCGTGCAGTCGACGCGCAGCGCCCCGTCGGCACGGGCGCGCACGTCGACGTCGGCGAGGTGCAGGGGGTCCGTCGCGTACAGCAGCACCGAGCGGGTGATCCCGCCGTGCCACCAGTGGTCCTGGTCCTCGATGTGCGAGGCGTCCGACCACTTGACGACGGTGAGGCGGACGGTGATCCGCGCGCCCGGCGGCGCGTGGTCCGTGATGTCGAAGTCGGCCGCGAGGTGCGAGTCCTTGGACAGGCCCACGAGGCGGCCGTCCACGTGGACCAGCAGGACGCTCTCCGCCGCCCCCACCTGGAGGGTGATCCGCTTGCCGGTCCACTCGGCCGGGACGTCCACGTCCCGCTCGTACACGCCCGTCGGGTTCGCGGCGGGCACGGCCGGCGGGACGTCGTCGAACGGCATCCGGACGTTCAGGTAGACCGGCAGGTCGTCGGTGTCCTGCATCGTCCAGACGCCCGGCACCGTCTGGGTGGACCAGAGGGTGCCGGGCGCCGAGTCGGGGGAGGGGAGCAGCTGGAAACGCCACTCCCCGTCCAGGGGAAGGGCGCCCGGGCGCCGGTCGACGGCGGACATGGGGGACCGCCCCCAGGAGGTCACCTCGGGTGACTCCCAGGGGCGGAGGGCGGACAGGTCCATTACTTGATGGCCCCCTTCGCGAGGTCTCCGATGATCTGGCGGGCGCCGACCGCGAACACGATCAGCAGCGGGACCAGCGCGAGGAGCGCACCGGTCATGACCATCCCGTAGTCCGTCGTCCCATGGCTGCCGTTCAGCTGCGACAGGGCCACCTGAAGGGTCACGTTGTCCGGGTTCGTCAGCGCGATCAGCGGCCACGCGTAGTCGTTCCACTGGCCCATGAACGTGAAGATCCCGAGGAACGCGAGACCCGGGCGGACGACGGGCAGGGCGACGTGCCAGTACTGGCGCAGGAAGTTCGCGCCGTCGATACGGGACGCGTCGAGGAGCTCGTCGTGGATCGCGCCCCGCATGTACTGCCGCATCCAGAAGATCCCGAACGCGTTCGCGGCGGCCGGCACGATCAGCGACGTCATCGACCCGATCCAGCCCAGCTTCGCCATGATCACGAACTGCGGGATCGCGGAGAGCTGCGCCGGCACCATGAAGATGACCATCAGCAGCGCGAACAGCACCCCGCGGCCCGGGAACTGGAACTTCGCGAACACGAACGCGGCCAGCGAGTCGAAGAACAGCACCAGCACCGTCACACTGCACGCGACCAGCAGCGAGTTCCCCATCGACCCGAAGAAGTCGATCGAGTCGAGGAGATGGCGGACGTTCTCCCCGAAGTGCGAGCCCGGCAGCAGCTTCGGCGGGTAGGAGAAGATCTCCGACGACGTGTGCGTCGACATGACGACGGCCCAGTAGAACGGGAACGCCGACAGCACCAGCCCCACGACCAGCACGGCGTGCAGCGCGATACCCCGCCTGCGGGAACCCTTGATGGATGACATGGCGCGCCGCTCCTAGTCTTCGCCCCGGCGCTGCACCAGGCGCCAGTTGACGATCGAGAAAATGATGACGACGAGGAAGATCCCCCACGCCACGGCGGCGCCGTAGCCGAAGTCGTTGTTGTCGAAGGTCTGCTGGAAGAAGTAGAGGACCATCGTCTGCCCCGAGTGCCCCGGGCCGCCCGCGTACGTCGAGTCGTTGGCGGTCGTCTGGAGCAGCACCTGCGGCTCCGAGAACGACTGGAGCCCGGTGACGGTGGAGACGACCAGCACGAACAGCAGCACCGGCCGCATCATCGGCAGCGTGATCCTGAAGAACGTCTGGAACGGGTTCGCCCCGTCCACCCTCGCCGCCTCGTACAGCTCGCTCGGGATCGTCTGGAGCCCGGCGAGGAAGATGATCGCGTTGTAGCCGGTCCACTGCCAGGTCATCAGCATCGCGATCGCGACCCTGATCCCCCACGGCGTGTTCAGCCACGCCACCTGGTCCAGGCCCACCGCCTGCAACAAGGCGTTCATCAGGCCGAAGTTGGTGGAGAACACCGAACCGAAGATGATCGCGACGGCGACCACCGAGGTGACGTTCGGCAGGAAGTAAGCGAACCGGTACACGTTCTTGAAGCGGACGGCCGAGTTCAGCATCACCGCCGTCACCATCGCCAGGAAGATCATCGGGAACGTCGCCAGCGCCCAGATGATCAGCGTCGTCCCGATCGAATGCCAGAAGTCCGTGTCCCCGAGGAGATACCGGTACTGCGCGAGCCCGGCCCACTCCATCTTGCCGAGACCGTCCCAGCGGTGCAGCGAGACGTACAGCGAGAAGCCGACCGGGATCAGGCCGAAGCCGAGGAACAGCAGGTAGAACGGGGAGATCGCGGCATACAGGTGCCAGTACTTGCGCCAGCCCTTCCTGGGCTGGACGGCTGTCGTTCTTTCGACGACGGGCGGCTTCTCCAGGGCGGTGGCCATCAGTAGCTCACCCCCAGGTGCTTCGCGATACGACGGCACTTGCTCATGGCGTCCTTCCAGGCCTGCTCGGGGTTCTTCCCGAGGACGCCGACGTTCTTGATCTCGTCCTTCAACGGCTGGCCCAGCGCGATGTCGAACGGGCTGTTGTAGGCCACCGGGATCTTCTGCGCGGCCGGTCCGAAGACGTCCATGGTCACCTGGCCCCCGAAGAACGGGTCCGGCTCCGTGAGCTTCTTCATGCCGTACGACGCCGGAGTCGAGGGGAACAGACCCGCGTCCACGAACCCCTGCGCCTGGTTGTCGGCGTTCAGCAGCCAGGTGATGATCTCGAACGCCTTCCGCGGATCCCGGCACTCCTTGGTGATCGCCAGGAACGAGCCGCCGATGTTCGAGGGGCCACCGGGGCACGCGGCCACCCGCCAGCGTCCGGCGGTCTTCGGCACACCCTGCTTGAGATCGCTGCTCGCCCAGGACGCGTTCAGGTTCGACGGCAGCTTGCCGCCCTCCTGCGCCGACAGCGCGTCCGGAGTGCCGCTGACGATGCTGGAGACGATCCCGCGCTTCTTCGCCTCCACCGCCCGCGCCCACGCCGTGCGGACATGGTCCTCGTCGCCGATGAAGTGGCGGTCCTTGTCGACGTACTGCCTGGTGCCCTGGTTCATCGACATCGTGTAGACGCTGGTGATGTCCGTCAGGAGATAGGTGCCGGGGAGGCGCCTCTTCAGCTGCTCGCCGGCCGCGAAGAACTCCTCCCACGTGGCCATGTGCTGGGACACGTCCGCCGGGTCGTGAGGCAAGCCCGCCTTCTCGAAGACCGCCGGCTGGTAGAAGTGCGCGACCGGACCGCAGTCGATCGGGAAACCGACCATCGTCCCGTCGTCCGCCACCCCCTGATCCCACTTCCAGGACAGGTACTGGTCCTTCAGCTTGTCCGCGCCCAGCGTCCGCAGGTCCACGAACTGGTCCGCGTTCGGCAGGTAGGACGCCATGTCCTCGCCCTTGAGACCCGCGATGTCCGGGATGTGAGCCCGGCCCGCCATCGTGGTGATCAGCTTCGAACGGTAGTAGCCACCGATCTGGATCGCCTTCAGATCGACCGCGGGGCCATAGCGCTGCTTCGCGTTCTTGACGACGGTCTCACTCAGGCCGCCGTTCCAGTACCACAGCACCATGTTGTCGCCGGTGGAACCGGCGGGTACGGCACAACTGGACGCGAGGGCGCCGAGGGTGCCGGCGGTGCCGGTCGCCAGGGCTGCACGGAGGAGGGTTCTTCGGGGGAGGGGCACAGCTTTCACCGCCTTTGGGGGGTGGTTGGGGGTGGG
>DATCQX010000142.1:0-24900 GCA_036569285.1 Streptomyces sp. | reverse complement strand
GCGAGCCAGCTCTTGCCGGTGCCGGGGTCGCCGATGAGGAGGAGGCCGCGGTCGGAGGCGAGGGTGACGATCGCCCGCTCGACGATGCTCCGGTCGCCGAACCACTTCTGGGAGATCTCCCGCTCCAGCCCGTCGGCCCGCTCGGAGCCGAGGACGAACAGGCGGATCATCTTGGGCGACAGGCGCCAGGTGAACGGCTTGGGGCTGTCGTCGACCGACTCCAGCCAGTCCAGTTCCTCGGCGTACTTCAGTTCGGCGGGGGCGCGCAGCAGGTCGGACATGTGGGGGCCTTTCTGTCTGGTCAGGTGAGGAAGTTCTTGAGTTCGTGGACGAGCTTGCGGATGTGCCCGGAGATCACCGGGGTGCCCTGGTCCTTGAACCGCTCGCGGAACCAGGGGTTGACGCTGCCGCGCCCGGAGCTGGTCACCGAGCCGACGGGGATGAACTTGACGCCTGAGCGGTGGAGGGCGGCCATGCTGTCGAAGAGGGCCTCGCTTCGCCATTCGTAGAAGTCGGAGATCCATACGACGACGGTGTTGCGGGGTTCGGCGACCTTCGGGCGGGCGAGCGCCATGGCGACCGTGCCGTCGGTGCCGCCGCCGAGCTGGGTGCGCAGCAGCGTCTCGAAGGGGTCCCCCACCCAGGGCGTGAGGTCGAGGGCGTGCGTGTCGTACGCGATGAGGTGGACGTCCACCTTGGGCAGTCCGGCGAAGATCGACGCGAGGATGGTGCAGTTGACCATCGAGTCGACCATGGAGCCCGACTGGTCGACGACGACGATGAGGCGCTGCGGGGTCGTCTTGCGGGCCGTGTGCTTGTAGTAGAGGCGGTCGACGTAGAGCCGCTCCTCTTCGGGGCTGTAGTTGGTGAGGTTCTTCCAGATCGTGCGGTCGAGGTCGAGGTTGCGGAAGACGCGTTTGGGCGGGACCGAGCGGTCGATCGCGCCGACGGTCGCCTTCTCGACCTGGGTGCGCAGTACTTCGGCGACCTCGTCGACGTACCTGCGGATGAGCGCCTTGGCGTTGGCGAGGGCGACGCCGTCCAAGTTGTCCTTGTCGCGCAGGAGTTGTTCGATCAGGGACATGCTGGGGGTGAGCCGCGCGGCGAGCTGGGGGTCGGCGAGGACTTCCCGCAGGTGCATACGGCTGACCAGGTCGGCTTCGAGGTCGGCGAGTTCGGGGCCGATGGGCGGGATCAGCCGGGTCAGGTCGGGCGTCGGTCCGCCGAGACCAGTGCCGGTGGGACTCGCTCCCCTGCCGCCGCCGCGCAGTTCACCCGGCGCGCAGCCGAACGCCCGCTCCAGCCAGCCTGCGTCCGTCTGCCAGCGCGCCAGCTGCCCGGCGTCGACGGCCCCGGAGCCGGTCGCGAACACGTTCAGCAGCACTTTCGACATCAGTGCCGCCCGCCGCACCTCGGCGGCCCGGTCCCGCTCCCCGTCGGTCTCCTCGACCGCCGTCAGGGCGTCGATCTCCCCCGCCAGCTTGGGGTGGCGCTGCACGACCGAGTCGACGGAGGCCCGCGGGTCGAGCAGTGCCGCCGGCAGCCCCATGTCCTCGACGACGGCAAGGCTCGCGGACTCCAGCGCAGGCCGCTCCTCGGGGTCGAAGAGCCGCGCGAGCAGCCGCCAGTACAGGACTTGGCGCCGGTTGTCGTAGGCGTCGTCGGGGAGTCCGCCCGGGGACTCGACGGGCGCTTGGGCAGGCGTTGTCGGAGCCGTCCGCGTGGACGTCTGTGTGGGTTCGCCGGTCATTTCCTCAACAGCCTTCCGGCGCGCTCGCGCAGGACGGCCACGGCGTCCGTCGCCGCCTTCTCCGCCTTCACGCCCGCCTTGTCGGTGGTCCCCCCGGCCCATGCGCCCGCGTGCAGCGCGACGGGCTTCTTCCGGACGACGGTCTCGACGGCCAGCGGCTGCACGGCGAACCGTCCGCCGTCCCACCGCAGCAGCCCGATGCAGGCACCCGATCCGGCCACGGCGTCCGGCGTGAGCGGGCCCGCGGCGGGGATGCGGTCGGTGTCGACGGCGAGGGCCTGCCCGGCGACGGTGAACGTGACCCGGTCGCCGTCCTGTTCGACGGTGTAGCCCTCCAGGAGCACGGGGACGGCGAGCCGCGCCGGGTGCCGGTCCAGGGGTGCCGTCGGTGCGGTCGCGGCTGTGGGCAGCGCCACCCGCGCGGTGGTGAACGCGTCCGCGGGTTCGTCCACGCGCGCGTGCCCGTCGTCCCAGAGGAGGTCGCCCTCGGCGGTGACGGGCATGCCGTCCAGTTCCATCGCCCGGCCCTCGCCGAGCGCCGCGAGCAGGGACATGTGCGGGCGCAGGAGCTGCCACACGCCCGCGCCGACGACCGTGTCCGGCTTCGGCACCGACACGCTCGCCCGCACCAGCAGGGGCGTCCCGCCGTCCGCCGGTTCGAGCACCGCGTGCACCTGGGCCTGGGCGGCGGTGGCGTGCTCGTGCAGGTCGACGCCGAGGGGCAGCAGGCGGCCGGTGACCGTGCCGGGCGCGTGGATGTCGTCCGCGCCGGGCACGGCGAGGAGCATCCCGCGCGCCCACAGGTCGCCCCAGCGCCGCGCCGGGATCCTCTCCAGTGCCGCTCCGGGGCAGGAGGCGGCGAGTTCGGCGGCGAAGCCGTCCAGGAGGGCGGCCGGCCTGCGGGCGGAGGGTTCCGCGAGGAGCGCGGAGACGACCGGCGCTGCGCCCGCGATCAGCTCGTGGTCGATGCCCTGCCATCCGGCGCGCGCGAGGTCGGTGAGCCAGGTGCGGGCGGCGGCACGGAGGTTGGCGGTGTCGCGTGCGGCGAGTCCCGGGGCGTCGGCAGGGCTGTCGGCGTCTTCGCCGCTCTCCCGGTCGTCGGCCGGCGTCTCCCGGCGGCCCACCGCCTCCGCGATCCGTTCCGCGAGGGCGTCATGTGCTGCTCCCAGCAGGGCCGTTCGGGCGGCGGCGAGGGCGAGGAAGTGGTCCTCGGCTGCGGTGCCGGCGGCGGCCTTCTCGGTGGCTTCGGTGACACGGGAGGCGAGGGGGCTCGCTGCGACGGCGTCCGCGAGGGTGGTCAGGTCGGCGGCCTGGGCGGGGCGGGGGCGCAGGAGGCCTGCGGTGAGGGCGCGGTCCAGGGCGTCGACGGCGGCCAGTGCCTCGTCCAGGCCCTCGACCGGTTCGGTCAGGGTGTCGGCGCGCATCAGGCGGCCTCCGCCCGGGTCGGCGGGAACCACTGCATCTCCGGCAACGGGGCGGTGGTCGGGGCGAGTTCGAGGTAGGCGAGGTGGCGCAGGAAGCGGCTGAACACCGCGGCGGCGGCCTTGCCCGGGTCGGGCGCGGGGCGCGTGCCGGTCATGACGGCGATCAGCGCGCTCGCGTCGGCGGCGGTGTCCCCGGTGTCCACGCGCAGGTAGCGGGCGACGCGTTCGGCGCCGTACTGGAGCACCGCTTCGGTGACCAGCGCGCGGATGTGGTTGCAGAACGAGCCCCGGGCGCCGCCGCAGGGGCGGTTGTTGTTCGTGCTGCACGCGTAGGCGTACGCGCCCGCGGCGACGGACGAGACGTAGACCCGTTCGATGTCCGAGCCGCTGGAGACGACGCCCTGGAGGCGGCCGTCGGCCAGTTCCACGAAGGGCACCTTGGCGAGTTTGCGGGGACGGGCGGGCGCGAGCACCCGGGCGGCGCTCAACTGCTCCCATTCCGGTACTTTCTGCGCATTCGACGGCACACCAGCTCCTTTGCAGCTCTGTAGGGACGTCTTCCGCCGGATCGGCGCGACATCGATCAAGCTATCGGGCACCACTGACAACGCCCCTCGGGATCGAGGGGCGTTGCAGGTCAGGAGCTTGCGCGGGGGTTCGTCAGCCGCGTGCCGGGGACTTCGGGCGGGCCGTCCAGAGCCCGAGGAGGACGAGTCCGGCGACGGCCGCCGCAGCTGTCGTCGTGCACCGCTGCGAGCGCCAGGCCAGCACCTCGCCGGTGGAGTTCGCCGAGAGCGCGGAGCCGACGCTCAGCCAGGAACCCGCCGACAGGGCGGAGGCGGCGGAGCCGATCGAACCGACCGACAGGAAACTTCCGACGGACCCGACGGACAGCGCGCTGCCCACGGAGCCGATGGAGAGGAACGAGTTCACCGAGCCGATCGACAGGGCCGAGTTCTTCGACCGGAGCGAGTACCAGGAGCCGTCTGTGTGGTCACGGGTCGTCATGGGGCGATCCTGTCAGAGGAGCCGGCTCCGGGGAGGGCTGCCCGGGGTCAGCGTTCGGACCAGTCCCGGTAGGGGATGCGGGGCAGGTCGCGGATCTCGCCCAGCAGGCCCCACTCGTCCCGGCCGAGTCGGGCCAGGGGGCGCAGGCGGTGGATGTCCGGGTGGCCGTCGACCAGCACCGAGTCGTCGACGACGGCGTGGACGACCTCGCCGAGGACGAGGGTGGAGTTGCCGACGCCCAGGGTCGTGTGGAGGCGGCACTCCAAGGCGACCGGGGAGGCCGCCACGCGCGGGGGCCCGACCTTCAGGGAGGGCTCCTGTTCGACGCCGACGGCCTCGAACTCGCTCTGCCCTGAGGGGAAGTCGGTCGCCGTCTCGTTGATCTGCCGGAAGAGCGGCTCCGGCGCGAGGTTGACGACGAACTCGCGGGTCGCCTCGATGTTGCGGAGGGTGTCCTTGCGGCCCACCGATGTGAACTGGACGACCGGCGGGTCGGTGGAGGCGACGGTGAAGAACGAGTGCGGGGCCAGGTTGGCCGTCGTACCGTCCGCCGTCAGGGTGGAGACCCAGGCGATCGGCCGGGGGACGACGACGGAGGTGAGCAGCCGGTAGAAGGCGGCGGGGCCCAGGGAGTCGGGCGAGTGGTCGACACGCATGACAGCAAGTTGTATCCCGCAGGCATCGGGAAGCGCGCACCGTGTTCCCCGAGAGTCGGCAACTCACTCCCCACATGGGGGTGTTACCACCGGTCACTCGCCCGAAAGAGACGAAGGTCACGACTACGTATCGGACATTTAACACTTCAATCTTCACGCCGGGCACACAAGTTGGCTAAGTTGACGCCGGGCCGCACGACCGACTCCGGCGAACCGCCGGGCCGCGCGGCCTCCGCCGAATCCGGGGCGACCCGGCGAGGTGGAGCCGGCCGCCGTCGAGGCGTACGGGTCCCGGCCGCCGACGCGGCAGGCGGTGCACGGAAGGAGTACGTCCTCCATGGCGACGGACCGAGGCCAGGGCCCTGCGGGTGCGGGACGTTCCGACTCCGCCCGTCTCAAGGACGGCCCCACGCCCAGCAGGTCCGAGATCCAACAGGCCGTCACCTCGCTCTACAACCGCGCCGAGACCGACAGCGGCACCTTCAACGCGACCCGCGCGATGTCGCTGCGCTCCGGCGGGAACAGGGCTCCGTCCGCGCCCCGTGGCGGCGGTGAGCGCCGCGCGGCCTCCCCCTCCGAGGCGGAGTCGGCCGCCCGGCAGCTCTTCGACCGCGCCCGCGACGCGATCGGCCCGACCGTCCCCGCCGTCCTCCCCCGCGACCGCGCGGCAGGCAGCCGTCCCGGGCGCCCCGGCAAGCCGGACGGCATGCCGACCATCAAGGAACTCGAAGCCGCCCTGGAGCGGAAGCAGGAACTCGCCTCGGGCCGTTCGGCGCCCGCGCTGCCGCCGGGCCAGTCCACCCAGGACGCCCTCGCGCTCCCCCCGGCCGCCACCGCCGCGCTCCCGCCGTCCCCCCTGGCCGCGCTGCCCCCGGCGCCCGCGCGCATGCCCGCCGATCCGGCGGGCACGGGCCAGATCCCGGTCGTCCCGTCCGCCATGGCCCAGACGGCCGTCATGCCGGCCTTCGCCCCGCAGATGTCCCCCGACCCGACGGCCACCGGGCAGATCCCGGTCATGCAGGCACCCGTCGCACAGATGCCCGCCGACCCGACCGTCACCGGGCCGATCCCGGTCCTCCCGTCGTCCCCGGGCGTGCCGATGGCGGCCACCCCGGCGTCGACCGGGCAGATACCCGTCATCCAGATGCCGGTCTCCGCGACCGCCACGGGGCCGATCCCGGTCGTCCAGATGCCCGCCTCGCCGACGGCGACCGGACCGATCCCCGTCGTGCAGATGCCCTCTTCTCCGACGGCCACCGGACCGATCCCGGTCGTGCAGATGTCGCCCGATCCGACGGCCACCGGGCGGATACCGGTCATGCAGGCGCCCGACTCCCGCCCCGCGACGCAGAGTTGGGACAGCGGCTCGCTGCCGATGTACAACCCCGCCGACTCCGCACGTGACACCGGCGCCCTCCCTTCCGTCCCGTCCTGGGAATCCGGCACGTTCCCCCAGTACGCCTCCCCGGCCGCCCAGACCGGTGGCGCGTTCCCGGCCGCGGCTCCCGCGGCGCAACCCGCGCCCGCGGCCGCGGCCTGGAACACCGGCTCCCTCCCGATGTACAACCCCGCGGAGGCCGCCCGGGACACGGGCGCGTTCCCGTCGGTTCCGACGTGGGAGACGGGCGCCTTCGCCACGTACGACCCGTCCGGCGCGTCGGCCTGGCAGGCCCGGCAGCCGCAGGCCGCCGCCCCGGCCCCCGCCGAACCCGCCCTGACCTCGACGGTCATGTCCCCCTCGGCTCCGGCCGCCCCCGCCGAACCCGCGTACGCGACGGCCGTCATGGCCCCCTCGGCGCCCGCCCCGGCGGCGCCCGAACCGGCCTTCACGTCGACCGTGATGAGCCCTTCGGCCGCCCCCGAACCCGCGTTCACCTCCGCGGTGATGAGCCCCTCCGCCGCGCCCGCGCCCGCCGAACCGGCGTACGCGTCGAGCGCCCCGTCCGACCCGGGGTTCACATCGACCGTGATGTCCCCGCAGGCCGCCGCCCCGGCGCCCGCGTTCACGTCGACCGTCATGACACCGGGCGCGCCGGCGGCCCCGGAACCGGCCCTCGCTTCAACCGTGATGAGCCCCTCCGCCGGGATACCCGCCCAACCGGCGTACGCGTCCGCGCCGATGGCCCCGCAGGCCACCCCGACGGCACCCGCGTTCACCTCTGCGGTCATGTCACCGTCGGCGCCCGCTGAACCGGCGTACGCGTCCGCGGTGATGGCTCCCCCGGCCGCCGCATCGGCACCCGCGCCCGCGCCGATGGCACCTCAAGCACCGGCCGAACCGGCGTACACCTCGACCCTGATGGCCCCGCCGTCCGCGGGCATGGCCGCCCCCACCAACTCGGCGTTCGCCGTGCCCATGCCGACCCCGGCACCGGCCCCCGAACCCGCCCTCACCGCACCGCAGATGGCGCCCCAGCAGATGCCCGCGCCCACGGCACCCGTCGACCCCGGCTTCACCGCCACGCTCATGGCACCCCAGTCGATGGCCACCCCTCAGGCAATGGCGGCTCCCCAAGCGATGACGGCGCCTCAGACCATGGCCGCACCAGCACCCGCGCCCGCGCCGATGGCCCCGCAGCCCCCCATGGACCCCGCCTTCGCCGCAGCCATGACAGCCCCGCCCCTGACGGCCCAGCCCACACAGGCCCAGCCCGCACCGGCTCAGCCCATGCCCACCCCGGCCATGGCCATGGCAGCGCCCGCCGCCCCGGCGGCCCCCCAGATGCCCGCCCAGCAGCACATACCCGCGCAGCAACAGGCCCCGGCACAGCAACAGCCGCAGGCTCAACCCGCCGCCCCCATGCCACCGATGGCCCCCACGACACAGGCGACGGGCGCCTACACCGCCCCGGCCCCCGCCTCCACCGCCGCCCCGCTCCCCCCGCAGACGCCGACCGCCGCCACCTCCCCCACCGCCAAAGCCGAGAAGGCGGTCGCCTTCGCCCGCGCGCAGATCGGCAAGCCCTGTGTGTGGGGCGCGAAGGGCCCCGGTTCGTACGACAACGCGGGCCTCACGCAGGCCGCGTGGACGGCGGCAGGCGTCCCCCTGCCCCGCACCGCCGCCGAACAGGCCCAGTACGGGACGGCGGTGGACGTCACCACGCTCCAACCCGGTGACCTGGTCTTCTTCTTCGACGGCCTCAACCACACCGGTGTCTACACGGGTAACGGCATGATGATCCACGCCCCGGGCCCCGGCGCGTTCGTCCGCGAGGAGTCGATCTTCCACGCGGGAGAGACGGCCCTGCGCGGGGCGGTCCGTCCGGCGTGACGCTGACACGCGTCAGAGGCTGAGCGGCGATTCCGGAGGGACGAGCACATCGCCCCTCCGGCCCGCAGACGGCCCAGAAGAGGGCGGGACGGGATCGGACGCCTGGGTCGCCTCAGAGGCTGCCAGAGGGCCGCGCAAAGCCCCTGGGGCGGGAGAAACAGGCCCACCCCGCCCCGTGTCGTCCGCGCCCTCTCACCCCTCCCGGGCCCCCGCGATCGCCAGCACCGTCGCCGCGGCCCCCGTCCCGAGGACAGCCCCGGCGATGACGTCGCCCGGGTAGTGGACGCCGGTGTGCACGCGCGAGTAGCCGACCGCGCAGGCGAGCAGCCCGAGGGGGACGGTCGTCACGGGCAGCGCAGTACTTACCGCGGCGGCGAAGGCGACGGCCGAGGCGGTGTGGCCCGAGGGGAAGGACGCCGAGTCGGGCATGGGGACGTGGCGGCCGGGGAACGGCGAGTCCTCCGCGCGGTGCGGGCGCGGACGGCGTACGAGCTTCTTGCCCGCGAGGTTGGCCGTGACGGAGGCGACGCCCACCGCGGCGACGCCCAGCAGGGCCGCGCGGCGGGTACGGCCGGGGCGCAGGGCGAGCAGGGCCGCCGTGGCGAAGGAGATCTTCGAGTGGTTGGCGGCCGTGGACAGCCGCCGCAGCGCCGTGTCCAGCGTGGGCGTCTTGGTGACGGTCACGGCCTCGTACAGGGCCTGGTCGAGTGCGGCGAGATCACGCACCAGGCTGAGGCTCTTGAGGCTGTTGTGCGGGTGGGGCATGGTCGTTTCTCCGGACGGCGGTTTCGGGGCCGACAGCACGCCGCGGGCGTGCGGCCGGCGAGGACGGAGGGGAAGAGGCGCGGCCCCTCGAAGAAGCGCGGCTCCTCGAAGGCGCCCTCTCAAGGGCGGCTTCTCCAGGGCCCACTTCTCACAAGGCACCCCCAGTTCGGCACAAGACGTCCCCCCGAAGCTCGACGACAGCCACCCGCGCACGCACACACGTGTACCCCCCGTTCTCACTCATCTCCCTCCCCTTCCCCCTCCGCTCGTGCCACCGGCCGGTCCAGCGCGAGCCGCACGATGCGCCGCCAGTCGACGTTGGGCGGCGCGTACGTCGCGCCGGGACGGCGCCGTGGCACGCGCACGCGCAGGGCGCCCTGGCGGAGGGTGCAGACGACGGGGACGGGCAGGACGAGGGCCTCGCCGTCGACGGCGACGGGGATGCGCGGGCGGTCGGCGGAGACCTCGACGCGGGTCGACTTCATGGAGGTGATGCCCCCGGCGCGCTCGCCGCGCAGGACGACCTCGGCGGCCTGGGCCGCGCCCTCGACCTTGATGCCGATGACCCCGAGGGTCCCGGAGTCGAGCCGGGGGCGCCGGCCGCCGCCGAAGGGGTCGGCGCGGGCGTAGGGGTTGTTGCTGACGAGGACGGCCTGCGGGGCGTGCAGACGGGTGTCGTCGGCGCGGACGCCGAGGGTCGCGCCGGCGTCGCCCATGAGGAGGTCGGGGAGCCGGTCGAGGGCTGTGAACGCCTTGGCGTCGCGGTACTCGGGGCTCTGCACTATCTCGGCGTAGGCCCCGAAGGAGACGGTGTTGACGAAGGCGCGTCCGTCGACGTCCCCGAGGTCGACGCGGAACTCGACGCCGTCGGTGAGCGCTTCGAGGGAGGTGACCGGGTCGGTGCGGTCGAGGCCGAGGTCCATGGCGAAGTGGTTGCGGGTGCCGGCGGCGATGACGACGAACGGCACGTCGTGCTCGGCGGCGACGGCGGCGACCAGCGCCTGGGTGCCGTCGCCGCCCGCGACGCCGAGCAGGTCGGCGCCCTCGGCGAGCGCGCGGCGGGCCTCGGCCTCGGGGTCGGTGCTGCCGTCGGGGGCGATGAGGATCACGCGGGCGCCGAGGGCCTCGGCGCGGCGTGCGAGGTCGAAGCGCTCGACCTTGCCGCCGCCGGAGCGCGGGTTCATGAGGAACACCGGGTTGCTGGGCGGCGGGGTCTTGCGGCCCCGTCTGCGGCGTTTGTTGTGCGGGCGGCGGACGCTGCGCAGGGCGGCGCGGGCGCTGGCGAGGGCGGCCGTCCACAGGGCGATCGCGAAGACGGCGACGACCCACAGGCCGGAGGAGGCGTAGAGCCACAGGACGCCGAACGGGACGAGGACCGCGAGGAGCGCTCCCAGGACCCGGGTCCAGCCGCGGTGCGCGAGGGCCCACCACAGGCCCGCTCCGGCCAGGGCGAGTCCGCCCACGCCGGTCAGCAGGACGACCCAGCCGTCCGATCCCGCGCCGGCGACGACCGTGAAGACCATGCAGGCGACCAGGAGCAGGGCGAGGCGGGCCCAGTCGCGGGCCCGGCGGGCCTCGAAGTCCCGCGCGTGTGTGTTGTTCACCGTGTGCCCGCCATGCCGTGTGGTCTCCCTCGGGTCCCGAGTGTCGTTGCCATGATCGTGATTACCACATCGTGGCGTACCACGGTGGTGGGCAACGGTACCCGGGGCCCGTAACGGGCTCAGCGGGCCGCGGAGTTGGTGCGTGCCTGCTGCCTGCGGGCGTTGTTGTAGGCGCGCATGAGGTGCTTGGAGACGGCGCAGGGCATGGTGTCGAAGTGGCACTGCCGGCAGGTGCGCGCGTGGTCCTCGTAGGCGGCGCGGGCCTGCTGGAGCGGGTCTTCGGAAAGAGTCATGACAGTCCTCCGACGGGATGGGGGTGGGAGGGTGAGCCGGACAACATGTTGGTTGTAAGGTCCACTTAAAGTAAGAGTGGATCATGTTACTGACGGTTAGGGAAAGCCGGCCGTCAGAGGGCTTCGTCACAGCAGCCGCGCCCGGTGCGGGAGTTGCGGCAGAAGCAGGACGAGTCCACCGGTACGTCGGCCAACGCGCTTGCCAGCGTGAGCTGTTGGGCGATCAGCGCCGCTTCCGCGTCCTTGCCGAGCCGGACCAGGCACTCGTGCAGGCCGTGCAGGGCCCAGACGTTGCCCGGGTGCTGGAGCGGGCGCGGCAGCGTGGGGTCCAGGCCGAGGTCGGCGCGGTAGACGGCCTCGGCCTCGGTGACGCGGCCCTGTTCGAGCAGGAGCGCCCCGTAGGCGTGCCGGGTGGGCTGCATCCAGCCCCAGGGCTCGTCGTAGGGCAGGGTGTCGCTCAGTTCGACCGAGCGTTCCAGGGCGGCGAAGGCGGCGTCGAAGCGGCCCTTGCGGTACTCCAGTTCGCCGTCGAGCATCGCGGAGGCGATCGCCAGGAGGTCCTGGCAGGTGTTGTTGAACAGGGTCCGGGAGTCGGGCACGCGCGCGTGGGCGGCCCGGAACAGGGTGCGTTCGGCCTCCGCCTCAGGGACGCGGCCGGTGGCGGAGAGGGCGACCCCGCGCGCGTAGTGGTGCATCGCGGTGGTGACGGAGTACAGGTCCGGGTCGGCGGGTTTCGGCAGGGCGAGGAGGTCGGCCCAGCGTCCGAAGCGGATCAGGACGTGGACGCGCATCGCGAGGAACCCCTCCAGCCAGTCGGCCATGGGCGGGCTCTCGACCCTGAGGAGTTCCTCGGAGACGGTCTCCTCCAGGGCGTCGGCGGCATCCAGGGCGGTCTTCGAGGCGCCGAGGAACATCGCGCCGTAGATCCGGAAGTGGTGGTTGTGCGCGCGGTAGAGCGTGTAGAAGTTCAGCGCTCCCCCGCGCGCGTGCGCCTTCGCGTCGGCGGCGACCGCGGCGGTGTTGTCGGCGACGACCCTGCGGTAGTCGCCGCAGAGGACCTCCAGGTGCGAGGGCATGTGCAGGAGGTGCCCGGCGTCGGGGACGAGGCCGCGCAGCCGGTCGGCGACCGTGAGGGCGGCCTCCGGGGTGGGCGACATCTCCATCAGGTGGATGTACAGGTGGGGCAGGCCGGGGTGGGTGCCCTCGGGGTCGGCGGCGAGGGCCCGTTCCAGCACTTCCCTGGCCCGCTGGGTGCGGGCGCCCTCGGCGGGCCGGCCCGTCCGGAGGTCCCACAGCTGCCAGGGGGTGAGGTTCATGAGGGCCTCGGCGTACAGGGCCGCGACGTCCAGGTCGTCCGGCGCTAGGGCGTACACGGCCTCCATGGCGTCCGCGTAGGCGTGGTTCCACACCTCGCAGTCCGGGGCGGCCTGCGCGCGCGGGTAGCGGCTCCTGAGGGCCGCGATCAGGGCCCGCTCGACGGGCCTCGCCCGCGCGGCGCGCTCCTGGGCCCGCTCGACCGCCTCGTGCGTGCGCTCGACGGTGCGCGCGAGGTCCTTGTCGTCGAAGAACTCCCAGGGCTTGTTGTAGTTGGGGCCGAGGGCGTAGGCGATGCCCCAGTGGGCCATCGCGCACTCCGGGTCCGCGCGGGCGGCCTCCTCGAAGCAGGCGACGGCTTCCTCGTGGTGGAACGCGTACGTCCACACCAGTCCCCGGTCGAACCACTTCTGGGCCTCGGCGGACGGGGTGGTGACGATCCGGCCGTAGCCGCCGAGGTCGTAGTAGCCCATGGGCGCTCCCCTGCTCGCGGCCGCTCCCGGACGGCGGCCCCGAGGGACGTATATCGCCCGGCGGGGCGCCATGGGAGCGGGTCGGGAAGGTGAGTACCCGAACGGGACGGGCGGATCATCGGCTCGTACGACCGCGAACCGCTCCCCCCGGTGACCCGGTCACGGGACGCGCCCACACTCGGACACCGCTTCCCCCCGCATCCGCCCGGCGGGCACCTCGGCCCCCTTCGGCTCCTGCGACCGCATCGCCTGTGCGGGCGCCACAGCGGGCCACCGCACCCACTCCGGAAGCACCTCCCGCACGCGCACGCGCCAGCGCTCGCCACGGCCGTGCATCAGCCCCATGACGAGGGCCGCCGCCACGGCGATCAGATGCTCGCGGCCCGCGAGGTTGGGTTTGGCGATCGACTCGACGACCATCGAACCGCCCGTGAGGGTGAACACGATCGGGGCCCGGCGGATGACGGACATGTACGTGAAGAGGCCGACGACGGCCGCCGAGGGGCCCGTGTCGAGGACATGGCCGGTCTCCGGCGGCAGGCCGCCCCAGTGGTCGGGGCCGAGCGCGAGCATCACGCGGACGGTGAGCGTGCCGGAGAGGGTGGACGCGTAGGCGATGAAGAGGGTCCGCGCGCGCCCGAGGGCGACCTCCGCGAGGGCGAAGGCCAGGAACAGCTGGGTGATGCCGGCCCAGACGGGCAGGTCGAGCGCCGGGACGTAGAGGGAGATCGGGGTGCGCAGGAGGGCCTGCCAGAGCGGGATGCTGCCCTGGACGCCGCCGACCTCGCGGACGATCTTCTCGCCGAGGTCGTTCTGGGCGATCGCGTGGAAGAAGATCACTCCCACGCAGGCGACGATGGCCAGGGAGAGCGCCGAGGGGCCCCGGCGCCACAGCTCGCGCAAGGGGTCGACGACGATCCCCTTCAGTTCACCCCACAGGGTGCGCCCGATGAACGCGAGCCCCCGGTACGGCAGTGATCTCCGCCGTACCCCCGCCTTCTCCTGCACTTCTGGCCCCACCGTCGTCCCCACTGGTCACCCGCACACACATTCGGAAGATCGAATCTAACTCCTGAGACGCCCGGAATCGACATTCAGGTTGATTTCGGCTCCAGTCTCGCGGGGCGCACGCACCCGGACCCACGACCCACGCACTTTCAACGACGGGAGTTCACGCCCGGAGGTTCAGTCGGCACCGGATCGAAGTGACCATCACCACACCCCGGGCCGAGGCGTTGTCAGTGCCCTCGATTACAGTCCGTTGCCAGAACCGTACGAGAGGGGAACGCAGGGTGGGGAACATACGACGGGGGCTGTCGGCGGTGCTGGTCGCGGGAGTGCTGACCGGCTGCGGGACGTCCGGCGGGGAATCGGCCGACAAGAGCAGCGCGAAGAGCCCGGAACAGCCGACGCCCTCCGCCACGGCGTCCGCGCCTTCGGTGGCCTCGGGCGGGACGCTCGGGGCGAAGGGGTCGGCCTGCGAGCTGCCGGTGACCTTCGAGACCGCCGCGAAGTGGAAGGCCGAGGCCATCGAGGCCCCCAAGGACGCCACCGACGACGCCCTCGGCAGCCTCCTGCGCCAGGGCCCCGTCACCGGCGTCTGCGAGATCGACGCCAAGCCCGCCGGGCACATCGGCTTCCTCCGCGTCTACCAGGGCAAGCCCGGCGACGCCGACGCGCGGACGGTCCTCCAGGGCTTCCTGGCCGCCGAGAAGAACGTCAGCGAGGAGCGGTACAAGACGTTCACGGCGGGCGGCGTGACAGGCGTCGAGGTCTCCTACCGCGTGAAGGTCGAACTCCTCGACGACGTCAAGACGGAGCACGCCCTCGCCGTCACCACCCCCGACGGCCCCGTCGTCCTCCACCTCGGCGGCCTCGACGACGAGGAGCACAAGGCGATGCTCCCCGCCTTCGACCTGGCGGAACGCACCCTGCGCGTCACCGCCTGAGCCCCACGCCCCTTCGCCTGATCGCCGTCACACATGCGGTCGCCGCCCCGGCAGCGTCGGCTTCGGCAGCGTCGCCACCTCCTCCTTCGCCCTCTCCACCTGCTCGGCCGTGTCGTCGGGCAGGAGGGGCGGGCGGGGGCTGGAGTCGCCGAAGGTCTCCCGGCGCCAGTCGGTGATGTTCGGCTCCGCCACCCCCGTGAACCGCTCCAGGAACGGGAGCGCCGAGATGTGATGGAAGGCCTCGGTCGCCACCCAACCGCCGACGGTCCGGGGCGAGACGATGATCGCCGGGACTCGGCATGATCCAGGAGACGGCCGGAAGGCGGTCGCCCCGGGCGTCGTCCTCGAACGCGCCCTCCGGCCCGCGCCGCAGGCCGCGCTCGTACAGGTCGCAGCCGGGCAGGGAGTTCTTGAAGGCCGCGAACCGCTCCAGCATGTTGCAGCCGTAGTTGTCGTCCTCCTGGTCGCTCAGGGAGCCACGGGCCGGCGCTCCAGCGGCCACGGCCTTCTGGACTCCCGGCGGGAGGACGGAGAGCGCGGCGGCACCGCCTGACGCGCCGGCGGCGGTTCCCAGGAGTCCGCGTCGGGTCAACTCGGCCATGTGGGCCCCTTGGTGAGTGACAGCCGGATCGGCGCCCACTCTCCTCGCGGGGCGATCGGGACGTCAGGGACGGCCGGTGCGCTCCACCGCAGCGCGCCGCGATGAGTCGGCCACGTGATGGCGTCCGCCACCACCGCGTCGCCCACCCGGCGCGGCACGTGAACTTCCGCACGGCACCCGACGGTTCACCGGCCCCGAGCCCCACCCCCGCCCGTCCAGAGAACGATCACCCTCCGCCAGCCCACCACCCCCGTTCCCGCGTGCGACACCTCACCCTCCGTGACGACTCTCGCCTCGCGGGGCCCGGCAGTGTAGACATGGCGCATGGCCCGTCGTCCCCGTGGACCACACGCTCCGCGTCCGTCCGTCACAGCCCGCCGCGCACGGGAGCGGCGGATCCCGTACCGCGCCGCGCCGCGCAGGGTGCTGGGCAGGCGCAGTCTCGCCACCCAGGTCTTCGTGCTCCAGGTCGCCGTCGTGCTGCTGCTCGTCGTCGCGGCGGTGGTGGCGCTGGTGCTCCAGGTCCGGCACGACGGCACGGCGGAGGCCCGTAACCGTTCGCTGGCGGTCGCGGAGTCGTTCGCGAACTCGCCGGGGATGGTGGAGGCGCTCGCGTCGCCGGATCCGACGGCGGTGCTCCAGCCGCGCGCGGAGGCCGCTCGCAAGGCCGCCGACATGGACTTCATCGTCGTCATGAACACGGACGGCATCCGCTACACGCACCCGAAGCCCGACCGCATCGGCAAGCGGTTCGTCGGGACGATCGCGCCCGCGCAGAAGGGCGGGACGGTCGTCGAGGAGGTCAACGGGACGCTCGGGCGGCTGGTGCAGGCCGTCGTCCCCGTGAAGGCGCCGGACGGGAGGGTCGTCGGGCTGGTGTCGTCGGGGATCACGACCGAGAGCGTCGGCGGGACCGTCGACCGGCAGCTCCCGCTGGTCCTGGTGACGGCGGGCGCGGCGCTGCTGCTGGCGACGGGCGGCACCGCGCTGGTCAGCCGGCGTCTGCTGCGGCAGACGCACGGTCTGGGCCCGCGCGAGATGACCCGCATGTACGAGCACCACGACGCGGTGCTGCACGCCGTCCGCGAGGGCGTCCTGATCGTCGACGGCGCCGGCCGGCTGATGCTGGCGAACGACGAGGCGCACCGCCTGCTGGACCTCCCGGACGACGCGGAGGGCCGGTACGTCGCGGCTCTCGGTCTGGACGAGGCGACGGCGGACCTGCTGGCGTCGGGCCGCGTCGTGACGGACGAGCTACGGCTCGTCGGGGACCGGCTGCTGGCGATCAGCCAGCGGCCCACGGAGGTCGCGGGCGGCCCCTCGGGCAGTGTGGCGACGCTGCGGGACTCCACGGAGCTGCGGGCGCTGTCGGGCCGCGCGGAGGAGGCCCGCGAGCGCCTCGACATCCTGTACGCGGCCGGGGTGGGCGTCGGGACGAGCCTGGACGTGACGCGGACGGCGGAGGAGCTGGCGGAGCTGGCGGTGCCCCGGTTCGCGGACTTCGTGACCGTCGAC
The DNA here is from genome assembly GCA_036569285.1 of Streptomyces sp. Lineage (GTDB taxonomy): Bacteria > Actinomycetota > Actinomycetes > Streptomycetales > Streptomycetaceae > Streptomyces. The sequence continues at coordinate 8,277 of DATCQX010000142.1, read as the reverse complement.
CTGTTCGACTCGGTGCTCAAGGGCGAGGAGCCGGAGCCCGGTTCGGCGCTGCGGCGCACGGCCTCGACGGGGGTGCGCGAGGGCGCTCCGCTGTACCCGCTGGGCAAGCCGCTGAAGCTGGTGGAGTCGGCGCCGCAGGCCCGCTGTCTCGCGGAGGGGCGGGCCGTGCTGGAGGCGCGGCTGAAGGAGTCGCCGGGGTGGCGGGCGCAGGATCTCGAACGGACCGAGCAGGTCGTCGAGTTCGGCATCCACTCGCTGATCGCCGTGCCGGTGCGGGCGGGCGGGCTGGTGCTGGGGGTGGTGAGTTTCTGGCGTTCGGAGCGGCCCGAGCCGTTCGACGTGGACGAGGTGGCGCTCGCGGAGGAGCTGGTGGCGCGGGCCGCCGTCACGATCGACAACGCGCGCCGCTTCACCCGTGAGCACAGCATGGCGGAAACGCTTCAGCGCAGTCTGCTGCCGCGCACGCTGCCCGAGCAGAGCGCGCTGGACATCGCCTACCGCTATCTGCCCGCGCAGGCCGGGGTGGGCGGCGACTGGTTCGACGTGCTGCCGCTGTCGGGGGCGCGGGTGGCGCTGGTGGTCGGGGACGTCGTCGGGCACGGGCTGCTCGCGGCGGCCACGATGGGGCGGCTACGGACGGCCGTCCACAACTTCTCGGCGCTGGATCTCGCGCCGGAGGAACTGCTGGGGCTGCTGGACGAGTTGGTGAACCGGATCGACCAGGAGGACGAGTCGGCGGCCCCGGTGACCGGCGCGACCTGCCTGTACGCGATCTACGACCCGGTGTCGCGGCGCTGCACGATGGCGCGGGCCGGGCATCCGCCGCCGGCGGTCGTGCACCCCGACGGGCGGGTGGAGTTCGCCGACGTGCCGCCGGGGCTGCCGCTGGGCCTGGGCGGGCTGCCGTTCGAGACGGTGGAGCTGGAGCTGCCGGAGGGCAGCAGGCTCGCGCTGTACACGGACGGTCTGGTGGAGTCCCGGGACCGGGACATCGACAGCGGTCTGGACCTGCTGCGGGAGGCGCTCGCCGAGGCGAAGCCGGATCCCGAGCAGACCTGCCGGGCGGTCCTGGAGTCGCTGCTGCCGGCCCGTCCGAACGACGACATCGCGCTGATCGTCGCCCGCACCCGCGCGCTCGGCCCGGACCGGGTCGCGGAGTGGGAGGTGCCGGTGGACCCGGCGGAGGTCTCCCGGGTGCGCGCCGCCGTCTCCCGCCGCCTCGCGGACTGGGGCCTCGACGACCTGTCGTTCACGACCGAGCTGATCCTCAGCGAGCTGGTCACCAACGCGATCCGCTACGGCGGCGACCCGGTGCGGGTGCGGCTGCTGCGGGACCGGACACTGATCTGCGAGGTGTCCGACGCGAGCAGCACCTCCCCGCACCTGCGGTACGCGGCGATGACCGACGAGGGCGGGCGGGGCCTGTTCCTGGTGGCGCAGATCGCGGAGCGCTGGGGGACGCGGTACTCGGCTGTGGGGAAAGTCATCTGGGCGGAACAGCCCTTGCCCCGTGATCATTGACCCTCGACAGACGGATAAGCTGCTGGTCGCACCCGACGCGGGAAGAAAACTCATAAGACCGGTTTATGGGCCCATAGACCGGACCCGCATACCGGGTTAGGCTTGCCTTAGTTTAAGCTTCCCGTCGAGTCGATCTATCGCCTCTCGAAGGGAACCTGATCATGCCCCGCCCCCTGCGGGTAGCCATCGTCGGAGCCGGCCCCGCCGGGATCTACGCCGCCGACGCGCTGCTCAAGTCCGATGTGGCCGCCGAACCCGGTGTCTCCATCGACCTCTTCGAGCGGATGCCGGCCCCGTTCGGACTGATCCGGTACGGCGTGGCCCCGGACCACCCCCGCATCAAGGGCATCATCACCGCCCTGCACCAGGTCCTGGACAAGCCGCAGATCCGCCTCTTCGGCAACGTCGACTACCCCACCGACATCAGCCTCGACGACCTGCGCGCCTTCTACGACGCGGTGATCTTCTCGACCGGCGCGATGGCCGACCGCGAACTCGCGATCCCGGGCATCGAGCTGGACGGCTCCTACGGCGCCGCCGACTTCGTCTCCTGGTACGACGGCCACCCGGACGTCCCGCGCACCTGGCCCCTGGAGGCCGAGAAGGTCGCGGTCCTGGGCGTCGGCAACGTCGCCCTCGACGTCGCCCGCATCCTCGCGAAGACGGCCGACGAGCTGCTCCCGACGGAGATCCCGGCCAACGTGTACGACGGCCTGAAGGCGAACAAGGCGCTGGAGGTGCACGTCTTCGGCCGCCGCGGCCCGGCGCAGGCGAAGTTCTCCCCCATGGAGCTGCGGGAGCTGGACCACTCCCCGAACATCGAGGTCATCGTCGACCCTGAGGACATCGACTACGACGAGGGCTCGATCGCGACCCGGCGCGGCAACAAGCAGGCCGACATGGTCGCCAAGACGCTGGAGAACTGGGCGATCCGCGACGTCGGGAGCCGCCCGCACAAGCTGTTCCTGCACTTCTTCGAGTCGCCCACCGAGATCCTCGGTGAGGACGGCAAGGTCGTCGGCCTGCGCACCGAGCGCACGGAGCTGGACGGCACGGGAGGCGTCAAGGGCACGGGCAAGTTCACGGACTGGGACCTGGGCGCCGTCTACCGCGCGGTCGGCTACCTCTCCGAGAAGCTCCCGAAGCTCCCCTGGGACCTCGGCTCCGGCACCGTCCCCGACGAGGGCGGGCGGGTCATCGAGGAGAGCGGCGACCACCTGACGTCCGTGTACGTCACCGGCTGGATCCGGCGCGGCCCGGTCGGCCTCATCGGCCACACCAAGGGCGACGCGAACGAGACCGTCGCGAACCTCCTGGACGACCACGCGAACGGCCGTCTCCAGACGCCGGCTTCGCCGGAGCCGGAGTCCGTGGACGCGTTCCTGGCCGAGCGTGACGTCCGCTTCACCACGTGGGAGGGCTGGTACAAGCTCGACGCCGCGGAGAAGGCCCTCGGCGAGCCCCAGGGCCGTGAGCGCGTCAAGATCGTCGAGCGCGAGGACATGCTGCGGGAGAGCGGCGCCTGAGTCGTCGTCGGTGGGGTGGGTCGTATCAGGAGATTTCCTGTACGCCCCACCCCGCGCCGTTGTTATGGTCCTCCGATGTTCTCCCTCGCCGAACCCCCTCTCTTCACACGCCTGCGCGACGCCCGGCGAATCCTGATCGCCGGTGCGGGCGGCGGATTCGACGTGTACGCCGGGCTGCCGCTGGCGTTCGCGCTGCGGGCGGCCGGGAAGGACGTGCACCTGGCGAACCTCTCCTTCGCCGATCTGTACGGGCTGCCGTCCGAGGTGTGGGTGGCGCCGGACGTCGCGGCGGTCATGCCCGACACCCCCGTGCGCGGCGACTACTTCCCCGAACGCGCGCTCGCGCGGTGGCTGGACTCGACGGTGTACGCGTTCCCGCGCACCGGGGTCGCGCCGCTCCTCGACGCCTACCGGGCGCTCGTCGACCATCTGGGCGGGGTCGACGCGGTCGTCCTGGTCGACGGCGGCACCGACATCCTGATGCGCGGCGACGAGGACGGCCTGGGCACGCCGGAGGAGGACATGGCGAGCCTCGCGGCCGTGGCGGGGCTGGACGTCGCCGAGCGGCTGGTGGTGTGCCTGGGGTTCGGGGTGGACGCGTATCACGGCGTCAACCACGCGCTGGTGCTGGAGAATCTGGCCGCGCTGGACCGGGAGGGCGGTTATCTGGGCGCTTTCTCGATCCCTCGGGAGAGCGCGGAGGGTGCCGCGTACCTGGACGCCGTCGCGCTCGCGCAGGAGGCGACGGCGAGCCGGCCGAGCATCGTGCAGGGGTCGGTCGCCGCCGCCGTGCGCGGGGAGTTCGGGGACGTGCGGTTCACGGACCGCACCAAGGGGGGCGAGTTGTTCGTGAATCCGCTGATGGCGGTGTACTTCTGCGTGGACGCCGTGGCACTGGCCCGGCACAACCTCTACCTCGACCGGCTGACGGACACGGTGCTGATGCGTCAGATCAGCACCCGGATCGCGGAGTTCAGGGACGGGCTGCCCCGGCTGCGCCCACCCCGCGTGTTCCCGCACTGAGCAGGGCCGCGACGAGCAGGAACAGGCCCGCCGCCTGGGTGACGGAGCCGAGGCGCGCGGCCTGCGGGAGGACGGTGAACCAGTGGAGCAGCGTCGTCACGCGCAGGGCCAGCAGGAGCAGGGCCAGCGCGGCGAGGGCGAAGCCCGTCTCCGGGGTGCGGGGGCGCCTGGCCAGCCACAGGAGGCCCGCGAGGAGGACGGCGGTGGTCGGCGCCCACACGGAGTCCGCGGCGAGCGGGAGGGCGACCTGGGAGGCGCCCATGACGACGCAGGAGGCCAGGTAGGCGAGGCCCGGGGCGTTGGCGGGGAGGACGGCGGGCGGGGCGTCTCGGTGGTAGGCGGCGCACAGCGCGAGGACCGTCAGCCAGGCCAGCAGCCCGTTGGCGGTGGCATAGGCCAAGTCCGGCGGATAGGCGTCGCTCACGAACGGGGCGACGAACACCCAGAGTTCGGGCAGCGCTGCCCCGGCCGCCGCGATCACGGCGAGCCGCCTGCGGTCGCGCACGAGAGCGGCGTACGCGGCCGTCCACAGCAGCGGCAGCGTCCACTCCAGGGCCGCCACGGGCACGCTGTTCCCAGGGCCCCGGCCGTTGAAACGGGTCAGGAAGAGGTCCCACTGCGCCGGGCCGTCGGCTGTGCCCCAGGTCAGCTCCAGGGCGCGGTCCACGACCGCCCAGGCGGCCTGGAGGAGGACGGCGAACAGGGCGAACTGCCGTACGGACGAGCCCAGCAGGGCGTACCGGCGGGGCGCGCCGGCGCCGCCGAGGCGGGTGCGGACGGCGAGGGCGGCGATGCTCGCGACCTCGCCGGCGGTGGGGCGGCTCTGGTCCTGGGTCTCGGGGTCGACGTCCCACAGGTACGTCTCGACCATCTCCTCCTCCCGCTCGCGCCGGTAGTAGGCGGGCAGGAGGCGCAGGACGGTGCGGTAGCGGGCTTCGAGCAGGGTCGTCATGCCAGTCCTCCGGCGAGTCCGGGGCCCGTCAAGGGCGGGACGACAGGGGTGTGGCCGCCTTCGGCGAGGCGCCGTCTGGCCGCGCCGGCGCCCGCCGCCATGCGCTCCGCCTCGGCGTCGAGCGCGGCGACGCCGTCGTCGGTGAGGCGGTAGTACCGGCGCAGCCTGCCCTGCTGGACCTCCTCGCGGTCCAGGGCGATCAGGCCGTCCGCGGTGAGTCTGTCGAGGACGCCGTAGAGGGTGCCGACCCTGAGCTGGACCTCGCCGTCGGAGAGGTCCTCGACCTCGCGGAGGATGCCGTAGCCGTGCCGGGGCTGATCGGCGAGGGCCGTCAGCACGAAGAACGCGGCGTGCGTCATGGACTTCGTTGCCATGGGGTCAGCATATATCGGCTGCCGATATATTTCGCGGGCCGGAAGTCCGATCGCGCCGACACCGGCGCGTCGTGAGGCCGTAGGCCCCTGTCGAAGGAGAAGGCTTCGGCATGCTGTGAACCGCCCTCGACCCGGGTAGATCTCACCTTGCGCACCTTCGCGCAGCACTCTCGACGACAAAAGGACACATGGCCTTGGCTCTCGCGTACCCTGACGCACCATCAACTCGTCGCCCGGGACGGTCGTGGACGATCCGCGTGACGGGGCACCGTGACCGGACCGCCTCCGTCACCTGCTCCTCCGGCTGCCCCATGCCGGCACGTTCCCGTGACGTCGCGGCGCTGCGGCGCTTCGCCGAAGCGCACGCCGCCGCGCACGCGCGCGCGGCGACCGTCCGCCCCGACGCCTCCTGCGGCTGCCGCCAGCTGAAATGCGCGGCCCACGAAGGGAATCGGGTCTCCTGCGCGGGGGCGGTGGTCCTCGCCCTGCGCCACGACCCCGCCGTCGGCCAGGTGTGGACGCTCATGGAGGTCTGCTCCACCTGCGCCCCGATGATGACCCACACCCGCGTCGTCGCCCGCGCGGCCCCACGCGCCCGCCAGGGCGGTGACGCCCCTCCGGCGGCCCCGGCGACCTCGACCACTCCCCCGCCCCAGCCCGCCCGATCCGTCCCGGGCGGCTTCAGCGCGCCCGCACCCGACCTCGGCGGCCTCCACGACACGGTCCCCCGCAGGCGCCGGGGACGGCCGGGGGGCGGGGGACGGCCCTGAGGAAGACCGGTTGGAAACGGGGGTACGGGGGAGGCGGTGTCCAGCGTGAACGGCAGGAACGGGGGCCGTCGCTGGGGTGGGGGGATGCGGGGTGTACGGGAGGGAGCGGGCGACGCCCCTGCCCCCGTGCGGACAGGACCCGCCCCGACGCGGATGGTGGGCCGGCCCTGTCCGCCCTGATGATTGTCATAGGGGCCGGAGTCATAAAAATACGGGTGTGCACAGCAATGTGCGGGTGCCTCCCGTGCGCCCCGAGTGTGCGCCGCGTGCGGGGGTGTGGGGGAATCGTGGGCGCCCCCCTTGATCACGTGCGGGGGTGAGCGACGATACTGGGAAGCCACTGCCGTTCTCCGCTCCACAGATGGATCCATGCCGACCTCCAGCACCGCCGCCCCGACCCCGTCCACCGTGTGGCTGTCCCGGGGGCGCCACACCGGTTCCGCCCCGGGGGAGGTGCTGCGCGGGCATCTCCAGCGGCTGAAGGACACCGAGGAGATCGTCGACTTCCTGGAGCTGCCGCAGGACGCCCGCCCGGAGGGCCGGTTCGTGTTCGAGGCGCGGTGGCTGGTGGCGCAGGAGCTGACCGTCCGGGCCCGCCTGGAGCTGGAGGAGGACGCGGACAGGGAGCAGACCCGCGCCTGGTCGCTGATCGCGGAGGCGGAGGCCCCTTGGAACCGTCGCTGGCCCTCCCCCGCGACCAGGTTCTGGCCCGAGGACCCGTGGGAGATCGACGGCGAGTGGGACCACACGCGGACGCCGGGCCTGCGCTTCCGCGAGGCGAACACGCTCCCCTCGGACGACAAGGACCTCCGCCGCGTCCTGAAGGCCGCCGCGCAGGACGACTGGTCGATCCACCTCGTCGTCCACGAGGCCATGACCCCGGACGAGCGGGGCCGTCTCCCCCTGACCCGGTTCCTGACGGACGGCCTGCGCGACCGCGTCGTCGAGCACCGCGCGGCCCCTCAGCAACTGCGCGCGGTCAACTGGGCGTTGAAGGACTCCGGGGCCGAACTCCCGCGCGGCGGCGCGGTGATCCTGCCCCAGGGCGACGCGGACCCCGCCGACTTCGCCGTCCGCACGGTCTTCCTGGACGGCTCGGAGCCCGCCGAAGTCGTGGAGGCGGTGAACCGGTTCGCCGCTCTCCCCCGGCAACTGCCGGACGGCGCGGACGCGTTGCTCACGGCCCTGCGGGAGGACTGGCATCTCCTGACGCTGCGCGAGGAGCTGGACCGTGAGCGGCAGCTCGTCGCGATGTACGCGGAGGCGCTGGACGCGATGACCAAGTCCCGTGACCTGTACCGGGAGGCGGCCGAGCGGGCGCACGAGGCGCTGGAGGTGTTCCGGGAGTCGGCCGGAGCGGTGGACAGCGCCCCGGAACCGGCTCCGGCGCGTCCCGCGTCTTCGCCTTTCCAGCACCTCACCCGGACGTTCGAGCGGTTCAAGCTGCCGAAGAAGCCCGAGGACTGAGGCAGGCGCCTCGAAAGGATGCGGCCCGCACCGGACGGTGCGGGCCGCATCCCGTCAACTGCCGCTCACCTGCCCTGAGTCGACTGCGCCGCCAGCAGCAGCGTCACCAGTGCCGCCAGTGCCGCGCAGGCCGCGGCCCCGCCCGCCAGCCAGCCCGGAGCCACTGTCAGATCCATCGCTCGCGTGAGCGCCGCCGGCCCCATGCGCCCGTGCAGGAGCTGGCCGGCTGCCAGCGCCGCGGGGAGCAGGAGGGCCAGGGCCAGCAGCGGGACGGCCGGCCGGATGGTGAGCAGGACGCCCAGGACCGTGCAGACCAGGGCCGCGCCCAGGACCAGGCCGTAGATCTGGGGCGACTCACCCTCCCGGTGGAGGGGGAGCGTCGCCGCGCCGGTCGCGAGGAGCAGCAGCGCCGCGAGGCGGGCCACTCGCCGGGTGGCGCGGTCGGGGACCCGCCGGGGGCGGGCGGCGCCGGCGAGACGGGCGCTCGCCTCGTCGTCGTACGCGGTCCCCGTGCGGGAGCTGCCGACCGGGACGGCGCGAGGGACCTCGCCCCGGACGGCCATGGCCCGCGGGGGTCTGGTGTTCTCGGGGGCCGGGTCAGCGCGTTTCCAGAGGCGGGTGCGGCGGGGTGTGTCCTCCCGCGC
>DATCQX010000141.1:0-4244 GCA_036569285.1 Streptomyces sp. | reverse complement strand
CGGCGACCTCACTGGCCGCCACGAGGTGTCCGTGGTGGATCGGATCGAACGTCCCGCCCATGACGCCGAGGCGGCGCCTGCCCGGGTTCGACGGGCCGGTAGGCATGTCCTGCTCTCCCATGCGGCAGACCCTACCGGCCCTGTGCGAGAGGTCCGGCCGGGTGGCTCAGCGGTCGCGGTTGAAGCGGGTCGTGACCCACAGCAGGAGCAGCAGAATGACGAACGCCGCACCACCGGTGACCAGCGGGTTCAGGCTCTCGTGGTTGCCACCGTGCTCTTCGCCCTCGGCGGCGAGCGTGACCAACTGAACTGCGGTGCTGTGGAAGCTCATCTTCGTCAGGACCTATTCCTGTGAGGGCAGCGTAAGGACGTCGGCCCATCGTACGGGGAGGGCCTGTCGGCGATCACCCCGACTCCGCCATCAGGAGACGACGGGAGCCGTCAGGAAATCGGCGCGGGGGAACTTTCGCGGTGCGTCAGTCGTCTTTCCGCTTGTAGCCCCGCAGCAGGAACCACCCCGTCAGCACACAGCCCACGACCATCACGATCAGCACGATCCGGAGCAGGTTCCCGGGCCCCTGCTGGTCGGCGGCGGCAGCGGCGAGCCAGGCTGCGGGGTTGTGCTCCATGGTGCGGGACTCCTTAGACGTAGTGCCCGACCACGGTAACTCCGCCTAGGCTGGCCACAGCCTCGGGGGCACAAAGGACCGCACAAGGGTCCGCAAAGGGGCGGCAAGCGAGCCCCGTCATACAGAGCGCACTCACCATCGCACTGGGGGATGACATGTCCGACGGCCAAGAGCAGGGCGGGCACGAGAACGTGCCCAGCAGGCAGCGCAGGCGATTCCCGGAGATCTCCTCACGTGCCTACGAACACCCCGCCGACCGTTCCGCCCTGGTCGCCCTGCGCAAGCTGAGCGGCTTCGACACGGTGTTCAAGGCGCTGAGCGGCCTCCTCCCGGAGCGCAGCCTGCGCCTGCTCTTCCTCTCCGACTCGGTCCGCGTCTCGGACCAGCAGTTCGCCCACCTCAACGACATGCTGCGGGACGCCTGCTACATCCTGGACCTGGAGAAGGTCCCGCCGATGTACGTCAACCAGGACCCGCAGCCGAACGCGATGTGCATCGGTCTGGACGAGCCGATCATCGTCGTCACCACCGGCCTCGTCGAGCTCCTCGACGAGGAGGAGATGCGGGCGGTCATCGGCCACGAGGTGGGCCACGCCCTCTCCGGTCACTCCGTGTACCGCACGATCCTGCTGTTCCTGACGAACCTCGCCCTGAGGGTCGCCTGGATCCCCCTCGGCAACATCGCGATCATGGCGATCGTGACGGCGCTGCGGGAGTGGTTCCGCAAGTCCGAGCTGTCGGCGGACCGGGCCGGGCTGCTGGTCGGGCAGGACCTCACGGCGTCCATGCGCGGCCTGATGAAGATCGCGGGCGGCAACCACCTCCACGAGATGAACGTGGACGCGTTCCTGAAGCAGGCCGAGGAGTACGAGGAGGGCGGTGACCTGCGCGACTCCGTCCTGAAGATCCTGAACGTCCTGCCCCGCTCCCACCCCTTCACGACCGTCCGCGCGGCCGAGCTGAAGAAGTGGGCCGAGTCGCGGGACTACCAGCGGATCATGGACGGTCACTACCCGCGGCGCTCGGAGGACCGGGACACCTCGGTGACCGACTCGTTCCGGGAGTCCGCCGCGAGCTATGCGTCCAACGTCAAGAACTCCAAGGATCCGTTGATGAAGCTGGTCACGGATATCGCGGGTGGGGCCGGGGATCTCGGTGGGCGGGTGCGGCGAGGGTTCACCGGGGGTGGGGGGCGTACGTCGACGCCTACGAAAGACCGGACGCAAGAAGACACCGAACAAGACGAGTAGTACTTCGGGTGCGGCGCCGTTGGGGCTGGTCGCGCTCACGCGGCGGTAGCCGCAAATCGATACAGCCCCGCGCCCCTAGGGTGTCGCACCTCACGTCCTTGGTAAGGCCCCGCCCGCCAATGTGCCGCACAGCGCCGCCGTGCTTCCCGTCTCGTATGGATCCGTCCCGACCGGTCCCGCCTTCCCTGCCGTCTGGCCGGCCAGCAGCGGCCTCAGATAGCCGACGGAGTCCACCGCGCACGCCAGCGGCCCCGCCTGGACCTGCGACGACAGCACCTGCGTCTGCCGCAGCCGCAGGTCGTCGCGGTCGAAGCGGAAGAGCAGCTCGCGGCGGACGGTGAACAGGGAGGTCTGGGCGGTGCCGGGGGCGGCGGGGCGGAGGGCGTAGACGTAGGTGTGGTCCGCCGTCACCTCCAGTGTCTCCGAGTCGGTCTCGGCGATGCCGAGGGTGCCGCGGACGCGGATGCCGGGGTCGGCGAGGCGTACCTGCTTCGCGTCGAAGCGGACGACCCAGCCGGTCGGGGCGTGGAGCCCGTCGGCGGAGGGGTGCGAGAAGCTCGCGTCGAACTGGTCGAGCTGCTCGGAGTCGACCAGTATCCGGGGCGCGCGCATCTGCTGCCCGAGGACGACCTCGGGGTAGAGCGCGGAGCGGACGAGGTACTCCTTGGCCGTGGTCAGCGCGGTGACGACCTGGCTCTCGGAGAAGTGCTCGGTGCGCCGCGCGGCCGGCAGCGTGATGCCGTCGGCGCCGACGCGGAAGTCACGGGCGGGGCTGTGCGCGTAGAGGACCGCGGCGTCGGCGGCGCCGGGCACCGGGGCCTGCGGGGCGAGCGGGACGACGGTCATGCGCAGCGGCTCGACCGCGCGCCGGGCGGCCGGTGACTGGTAGGGGCTGCGGACGCTCATGTAGATCGCCGTCCCGAAGGCGATCATGATCAGCAGGACGAGGACGACGGCCTGCCGGGACAGTCCCCGGCGCAGCGGCGGGGGGCGGCGGCGGACGGCGGGCGCGTGGTCGCCCATGCGCTCGCGCGCGGAGTACTCCTGGAGGCGGGCAGCACGGACGAACGACTCGTCGAAGACGACGGATCGGTACTCGTCCTCTCCACCGGCAGGGGCGCCCTCGGGTGTCCCCTCCGGTGGGTCTCCAGGCCCGCCCATACCTTCAGAGTAGGTCTCAGGAGCCTCGGGTAAACGCCCTGTCGCAGGACAACTTCTGACGGGTTCTCAGCAGTCGCTCACGGAGTGCGCGGAAGCACCGGGACGGCCGACGGGAGCTGCTCGGCGGCCCCGGGCGGGGTGGTGTCGGCGCCGGTCGAGGCGGGCGGGGCCTGCTGGCGGCCACTGCCCGAGGAGGAGCCCCGGTAGACGGCGGTGAAGGCGAGCGCGACCATGCCGATGCCCATCACCAGCGCGAGCATCCAGGCGACGGGGCGGTGCCAGCGGACCTGTTTGCCGTACGTCCCGTAGAACCCGTACGACGCGGGGGCGCCGTAGCGGGCGTCGAGGACCTCGGGGTCGTCCAGGTCGTCGAGGTCGTCCCCGGTACGAGAGTCCGCCGGACCGAAAGCGTCGTCGTGCCGGTCGGGGCGGGGTCTGGTGCGGCGGGATTCCGCCTCTGCCTCGGCTCTCGCCTCGGCGGCGGCCAGGAGGCGTTCGACGGCGGTGGGTTCGTGGAACGCCGCCGCCTTGACGAATGCCTCGTCGAAGACCACGGAGGCGAACTCTTCGTCCGACACCCCGCGGTCGTGGTCGTCGTCAGGCTGTCCACCGTCAGAAAACGGCGCGCCCCCCACGTCCTCCGGCACTGTTCCAGAGTAGACCTGGGTGGCCGGTTTGGGCAGACCGTACGGACACCCGGCCCCCCGATGAGACGCCTTTCACGTAAGGGAGTTCACTTACGGATGTGGCCGTCCCCGGTGACGATGTACTTCGTGCTGGTCAGTTCCGGGAGGCCCATCGGGCCGCGGGCGTGGAGTTTCTGGGTGGAGATGCCGATCTCGGCGCCAAAGCCGAACTGGCCGCCGTCGGTGAAGCGGGTGGAGGCGTTCACGGCGACGGTCGTGGAGTCGACGAGCTGGGTGAAGCGGCGGGCGGCCTGCTGGGAGGTGGTGACGATCGCCTCGGTGTGGCCGGAGGTCCACAGCCGGATGTGCTCGACGGCCTTGTCCAGCGAGTCGACGACGGCGGCGGCGATGTCGTACGACAGGTACTCCGTCTCCCAGTCCTCGGCGGTGGCCTCCACGACCGTCGCCCGGGACTCCTTCGCGTACGCCATGACGCGTTCGTCCGCGTGGACGGTCACCCCGGCCTCCGCGAGGGCGTCGAGGGCGCGCGGCACGAACTCGGGGGCGATGTCCTGGTG
>DATCQX010000140.1:0-8375 GCA_036569285.1 Streptomyces sp. | reverse complement strand
GTCCGCCAGAGCGGCGCCGGCGACTACTTCGAGCAGTGGGGCAACGGCGCGAAGGCCCAGGCCAAGGCCCTCGGCATCGACCTGACGGTGTACGACGCCCAGGCCGACAACGCCAAGCAGGCCACCGACCTCTCCTCCGCGATCAACTCCGGCGCCAAGGCGATCATCGTCGACCACGGCTTCCCGGCGACGATCCAGCCGGAGATCGACGAGGCCGTCAAGAAGGGCATCAAGGTCGTCGTCTACGACGTCGAGACGGCCACCAAGGGCGTCGTCACCACCCGGCAGAACGACGCGAGCATGGCCCAGGCCGTCCTCGACGTCATGGCGCAGAAGCTCGGCAAGAACGCCAAGGTCGGCTACGTCAACGTCGCCGGGTACGCCGCCCTCGACAAGCGGGACTCCGTCTGGAAGACCGAGGTCACCTCGCAGGGCTGGAAGCAGGCGTTCAAGGTCGGCAAGGTCACCGACTCCACCGCCACGGACAACGTCCCGCTCGTCTCCGCCGCCCTCACCCAGAACTCCGACGTCACCGGCGTCTTCGCGCCCTACGACGAACTCGCCAAGGGCACCGTCCTCGCCGTCCAGAACAAGAAGCTCCAGGACAAGATCAAGGTCTTCGGCGCGGACGTCTCCAACGCGGACATCCAGCAGATGACCGCCGCCGGCAGCCCGTGGGTCGCGACGGCCGGCACCGACCCGTCCGCCGTCGGCGCGGCGGTCGTCCGGACGACCGCCCTGGAGCTGGCGGGCCGGCTCGGGAAGACCACCGTCGAGTTCCCGGCGGTCGCCATCACCCAGGACTTCCTGCGCGAGAAGAAGATCGCCAACATGGACCAGCTGCGCGCGGCCCTGCCGGCGCTGAACCTGTCCCAGGTGTCGACCGCGGACTGGATCGCGAATGTCGCCCACTGAGACGACCGAGACGCCGGCCGTCGGCCTCACCGGCGTCAGCATGGCGTTCGGCGGCAAGACCGTCCTCGCGTCGGTCTCCCTCGACATCGCCCCCGGCAGCGTGGTCGCGCTGCTGGGGGCGAACGGGGCCGGAAAGTCCACGCTGATCAAGATCCTGTCCGGCGTGCACGCGGGACACGGCGGTGAGGTGCGGGTCGCGGGACAGCCCGTCGCCCTCCAATCGCCTTCTGCCGCACGCCGGTTGGGCATCCAGACGGTTCACCAGCGCATCGGCGAGGGCATCGTTCCCGGCCTGTCCGTCGCGGAGAACCTCGTCTTCGAGGAACTCGCCCAGCAGCGTGGCAACCCCTTCCTGAACGGCCGCCGCACCCTGGCCCGCGCCCGCGAGATCCAGGCGGGCCTCGGCCTCGGCTGGAGCGACGTCGTCCTCAAGCGGGACGTCGTCGAACTCGGCATCTCCGACCGCCAGTTGCTCATCCTGGCCCGCGCCCTCGCGACCCGCCCCCGGCTGCTGATCCTCGACGAACCGACCTCCGCGCTCTCCGCCGCCGAGGCCGAACGCCTCTTCACGCTGGTGGAGAAGATGCGCGAGGACGGCATCGCCGTGCTCTACGTCTCCCACCGCCTCGGCGAGATCGACGCCCTCGCCGACCGCCTGGTCGTCCTGCGAGACGGCCGTCTCACCGAGGACCAGGCCAAGCCGTTCGACTGGGACGCCGCCCTGCGCGCGATGCTGGCGCAGGAACAGGAGGCGACGACGGCACGGCCGGTGCGGGAGGGCTCGCAGGGTGATGTGGTCCTGTCACTGAAGGGCGTCCGGCTCTTCGACGCCCAAGCGCCCCTCGACCTCGACCTGCGCGCCGGTGAAGTCACCGGCGTCGTCGGCCTGTTGGGCGCCGGAAAGACCGAACTGGCCCGTGGTCTCTTCGGCGCCGAACCCTTCCTCGCCGGAGCGGTCGAGCTGGACGGCACGGCGTACGCGCCCCGCCGCCCGGCCGACGCGATCCGCGCCGGCGTCCACCTCGTCCCCGAGGACCGGCACGCCGACGCGCTCGTCCCCGGCTGGTCCGTCGCCCAGAACGTCTCGCTGCCGTTCCTCAAGTCCCTGTCCCGGCTGGGCCTGCTCCAGAGCGCCAAGGAGGACGCCCTCGGCCGGGACACCATCGCCGCGCTCGGCGTCGTCACCCGCGACGAGCACAGCGCCGTCGAGGAGCTCTCCGGCGGCAACCAGCAGAAGGTCGTCGTCGGCCGCTGGCTCGCCGAGACCCCGCGCGTCCTCATCCTGGACGAGCCGTTCCGAGGCGTGGACATCGGGGCGCGCCGGGACATCGGCAGCCGCGCCCGGCAGCTCGCCGCCGAGGGCGCCGCCGTCCTCGTCCTGTCCGCCGACGTCGACGAGATCCTGGAGACCGCCGACCGGGTCGTCGTCCTCGCGGCCGGCGAGATCCACCTCGACGCGTACGGCGAGGACGCGGAGCGCGACCGCGTCATCCAGACCATCTCGGCGTCCGTGTGACCCCCTTGAGGAAAGACGTCATGACCACCACCCAGAGCACCGAGACCCCGGTGAAGGCGGCGACCTCGCCCACCGCACCCGTGGGCCCGCGCGTCCAGAACGCCGTCATCAAGTACGG
The DNA here is from genome assembly GCA_036569285.1 of Streptomyces sp. Classification (GTDB taxonomy): domain Bacteria; phylum Actinomycetota; class Actinomycetes; order Streptomycetales; family Streptomycetaceae; genus Streptomyces. Next base: position 5,826 of record DATCQX010000140.1, on the reverse strand, counting down.
CTTCATCTTCGTGACGGTCGCGCTGTTCCTGTACTTCGCCCTCAGCGAGGGCTCCTTCCGCGAGTCGGCGACCCTCCTCGACACCCTGCGCTACGTGTCGGTCGCCGCGATCCTCGGCCTCGGTGTCACCCTCACCATGGCCGTCGGCGGCATGGACATGTCCGTCGGGGCGGTCGCCGGGCTCGGCGTGTCGGTCGCCGCGCAGACGATGGTCGTCCACAACCAGGTCGGCGCGGTCGCGATCGTCGCCGTCCTGATCGCGGGCGCGCTCGCCGGGCTCCTCAACGCGCTGCTGATCGTCGTCCTCAAGATCCCCGACATGCTCGCGACGCTGGGCACGATGTTCGTGATCCAGGGGTCGAAGCTGATCCTCGTCGACGGGCAGTCGATCACGCCGGGCATGACCATGTCCGACGGGTCGACCGCGCCCGGGAAGTTCACCGCCGGGTTCCTCAAGATCGACCGGGGGACCGTGTTCGGGGTGCCGGTCTCCGTGCTGATCTTCGGCGGGCTGACCGTCGCCGCGTGGGTGTTCCTCGCCCGGACCCGGTGGGGGCGCGTGCTGTACGCCATCGGCGCGAACGCCGAGGCGTCCCGGCTGGCCGGCATCCGCGTCGGCGCGTACCGCGCGCTGGCCTATGTCATCTCCGGTGTCCTCGCCTCCGTCGGCGGACTCATCCTCGCGTCCCGCATCGGGCAGGGCGACGTCAGCGCCGGGACCTCGCAGCTCCTCGAAGCGGTCGCCGTCGCGCTCGTCGGGACGTCCGTCCTCGGCCGGGGGCGCCCCAACGTGTGGGGGACCGCGCTCGGGGCCGTCCTCATCGGCATCATCACCACAGGGCTCACGATCAAGGGGCTGCCGTACTACACGCAGGACGTCGTCGAAGGCGCGGTCCTCATCCTGGCCCTGGTCTTCAGCTTCACCCTGTCCAAGCGCCGCACCGCCTAAGGAAGTCTCATGGGTTACCGCATCCTGGAGCCGGCCGACATCCCCGCCTACCTCGCCGAACGCGGCCACTGGGACGACCCGGGCGACATCGACGTCCGTGAGGTGTCCGACGGCAACATGAACCGGGTGTTCCTCGCGTCGTCCGCGGACGGCAGCCGCAGTCTCGCGGTGAAGCAGGCGCTGCCGTGGGTGCGGGTCGCGGGGCCTTCCTGGCCGATGAACCCCGACCGCGCGGACGCGGAGGCGCGGGCCTACGAGCAGGTCGCGAAGGTCGCGCCCGACAAGATCCCCGCGATCTTCGGGTACGACCCCGAGAACTACGCCCTCGTCATGGAGGACATGTCCGACCTGGAGGTCCTGCGCACGGTCCTCAACGAGGGGGGCTCCTACGGGGCGGACACCTCGGCGCGGATCGGTGAGTTCGTCGCGCAACTGACGTTCACCACCAGCGACTTCGGCATGCCCTCCGCCGAACGCAAGGCCCTGATCGCGGCATCGGTCAGCCCGGAGCTGTGCGAGATCACCGAGGACGTCGTCCTCTCCGAGCCGTACATCGAGCACGAGCACAACCACTGGCTGCCCGAACTGGCCGACCTGGCCGCCGAGTTCCGCGCGGACAGCGTGCTCCGCACCGAGGTCGCCGACCTCCGGCACACCTTCATGACCAGCGCGCAGGCCCTGCTCCATGGCGACCTCCATACCGGCAGCATCATGGTGGGGGAGCGGTCGGGCGAGGCGGTCGTCCGTGTCTTCGACCCCGAGTTCTCCTTCGTCGGGCCGATCGGCTACGACCTGGGGCTGTACTGGGCCAACGCCTTCGTCTCCGAGGAACGCGCCCGCGCACTCGGCCGGTCGACCGACCATGCCGACCAACTCCGGCTCTCCTGGGAGGCGTTCGAGAGCGAGTTCCGGCGGCTGTGGGCGGGGCGCGTGGACACGTTCTTCGACGACGCGTATCTGGAACGGTTCCTGCGGCGGGTGTGGACGGAGTCGGTCGGCTACGCGGGCACGGAGATCGTCCGCCGCATCATCGGCTTCGCCCACCTGACGGACCTGACAACCCTGCCGGACCCAGCACCGGCCTCACGCCGGGCACTGCTACTGGGGCGTGAACTGATCGTGCGGCGGGGGGAGTTGGGGGATGTGGAGGCTGTGCGGCAGGCGGTGGACTCGGCCGGCTGATCTGGTGCTGAACCACTCCTCACCGGCGGCCCACTGCCGTGCCCAGTCGGCGAACCCGGCCCCGCTGCGCGGCATCGCGCCTTCGCCTGTGACGAGCCAAGGCCGCCCGCGCTGAGGGCCGGTGACGACGAGGTGCCAGTGCGTACCGCACCCTTCCGTACCGGGGTTCAGCGAGTCGTGCCGGCCTGCCTGGTACCTGGTCGATGACGGTGGCGGGGTTCTCATGGTCCCTGTCGCCGTCCTCCCACACCCCCACACCCTGCCCGGCCTCGAACTCCCGTACCGCCGCCCACCCCAGCGGCGCCCCGCTCTCGCCGAACGCCTCTCGCAGTGCCGCGAGTTCCCCGGCGTCCGCCGTCTCGATGTCCATGCCTCATGGATAACACCCGCCACTGACAACGCCCCCGGACAAGCGAAAGGCGGCCCCCCTCCTGAACACCCCAGGAGGGGGACCGCCTTTTCTTCGCAGTGCCTCGGCGACTACTTCTTGTCGAGCAGGTCCTGGACCTTCGCCCGGACCTCGTCCGTCGCGAGCCCGCGGATCGTGAGGGTGGTGCGGCGGCGCAGGACGTCGTCCGGCGTCTCGGCCCACTCGTTGTCCCGGGCGTAGACGACCTGGGCCCAGATCTCCGGCGCGTCGGGGTGGACGCGCTGGGCCAGGTCCGGGTTCTCGTTCGCCAGGCGGGCGATGTCGAAGGCGAGGGAGCCGTAGTGGGTGGCGAGGTGCTTGGCCGTGTCGGCGGCCATGCGCGGGCCGGGGGCCGGGTTGTCGACGAGGAGGCGGTGGGCGACCGCGCGGGGGTTGGCGACACCGGGGAGGGGCAGCTTCTTCGGCAGCGAGGAGATCGGCTCGAAGTCGTCGCCCAGGGGGTGGCCGGGGAGGGCCTCCAGCTTCTTCATGATCGTGCGCCCGATGTGCCGGAACGTCGTCCACTTGCCGCCCGCGACGGACAGCATGCCGCCCCGGCCCTCGGTGACGACGGTCTCCCGCTTGGCCTTCGCCGTGTCGCCGGGACCACCCGGCAGCACCCGCAGGCCCGCGAACGCGTACGTGATGTTCTCGCGGGCGAGCTGCTGGTCCCGCACGGAGAACGCGGCCTCGTCGAGGATCTGCGCGGTGTCCTTCTCGGTCACCGACACGTCCGCCGGGTCGCCCTCGTACTCCTCGTCCGTCGTGCCGAGGAGCAGCATGTCCTCCCACGGCAGCGCGAACGTGATCCGGTACTTGTCGATCGGCGTCGCGAGCGCGGCCTTCCAGGGGGAGGTCCGCTTGAGGACGAGGTGCGCGCCCTTGGAGAGGCGGATGGAGGGGGCCGCGTTCGGGTCCTCCATCTTGCGCAGGTGGTCGACCCAGGGGCCGGTCGCGTTGAGGACGAGCCGCGCGCTGACCCCGAACTCGTCACCGGAGAGCCGGTCCTTCAGCTCCGCGCCGGTCACCCGCCCGTTGGTGAAGCGCAGGCCGGTGACCTCGGCGTGGTTGAGGACGACGGCGCCGGACTCGACGGCCCCGCGGACCGTCATGAGCGCCATGCGCGCGTCGTTCATCTGGTCGTCGCCGTAGACCGCGACGGCCTTGAGGTTCTCGGTGCGCAGCTCCGGCACGTCCTGCGCCGCCTTCGCGGGGGACAGGAGGTGGCCGACGCCGTCACCGAACGCGGAGAGCGCCGAGTAGGCGAACACGCCCGCCCCGAGCTTCGCCGCGCCGTGCGGGCCGCCCTTGTAGACGGGCAGGTAGAACGTGAGCGGGTTCGCCAGGTGGGGGGCCACCTGACGGGAGACCGCACGCCGCTCGAAGTGGTTCTCCGCGACCAGCTTCACCGCGCCGGTCTGCAGGTAGCGCAGACCGCCGTGGAGCAGTTTGGAGGAGGCGGAGGAGGTGGCGCCGGCGAAGTCACCGGCGTCGACCAGCGCCACCCGCAGACCGGACTGCGCGGCGTGCCAGGCGGTGGAGATGCCCAGGATGCCGCCGCCGATCACGAGAAGGTCGTACGACGCCTTGGCGAGCCGCTCCCGGGTCTCGGCGCGGCTCGGGTTGCCTGCGGAGGCCGGGTGCGTACCGAGGGCAGGCACGGTCTGGAGGGTGGGCTGACTGGTCATGTCGGGTTCTTACTCCTCATCAGAGCTTGACGCGGGGTGTTCGCTTCAGCTCTCGTCCTCGATCCAGCCCATGGTCCGCTCGACGGCCTTGAGCCAGGTCTTGTACTCACGGTCGCGGGTCTCCGCGTCCATGCGGGGGGTCCACTCGGCGGCCCGGCGCCAGTTGGCGCGCAGGTCGTCGGTGCTGGTCCAGAAGCCGACGGCGAGGCCGGCGGCGTAGGCGGCGCCGAGGCAGGTCGTCTCGGCGACCATCGGGCGCACCACCGGCGCGTCCAGGAAGTCCGAGAGGGTCTGCATCAGCAGGTTGTTGGAGGTCATGCCGCCGTCGACCTTGAGGGCCGCGAGTTCGACGCCGGAGTCCTTCGTCATGGCGTCGGTGATCTCACGGGTCTGCCAGGCCGTGGCCTCCAGGACGGCGCGCGCGAGGTGCGCCTTGGTGACGTACCGGGTGAGGCCGGCGATCACACCACGGGCGTCGGAGCGCCAGTGCGGGGCGAACAGGCCGGAGAAGGCCGGGACGAAGTAGGCGCCGCCGTTGTCCTCGACGGACAGGGCGAGCGTCTCGATCTCGGCGGCGGTGGAGATGAGGCCCATCTGGTCGCGCATCCACTGCACCAGCGAGCCGGTGACCGCGATCGAGCCCTCCAGGGCGTAGACCGGGGCTTCGTCGCCGATGCGGTAGCCGACCGTGGTGAGCAGGCCGGAGTACGAGTTGATGATCTTCTCGCCGGTGTTCATGAGCATGAACGTGCCGGTGCCGTAGGTCGACTTGGCCTCGCCCTCGGCGAAACAGGTCTGGCCGAAGAGGGCCGCCTGCTGGTCGCCGAGCGCGGAGGCGACCGGGATGCCGCCGAGCAGCTCACCGAGGGAGCCGCCGCTGACCTCGCCGTAGACCTCGGCGGAGGAGCGGATCTCGGGGAGGATCTGGAGCGGCACGCCGATGGATTCGGCGATCTTCTCGTCCCACGCGAGGGTGTGCAGGTTCATCAGCATCGTGCGGGAGGCGTTGGTGACGTCGGTGTAGTGCTTGCCGCCGTTCACACCGCCCGTCAGGTTCCAGATGACCCAGGTGTCCATCGTGCCGAACAGGATGTCGCCCGCCTCGGCGCGCTCGCGCAGTCCCTCGACGTTGTCGAGGAGCCAGCGGGCCTTCGGGCCGGCGAAGTAGGAGGCCAGCGGCAGACCGGTCTCGCGGCGGAAGCGGTCCTGGCCGACGTTGCGGCCGAGCTCCTTGCAGAGGGCGTCGGTACGGGTGTCCTGCCAGACGATCGCGTTGTGGACGGGCTGGCCGGTGTTCTTGTCCCACAGCAGCGTCGTCTCACGCTGGTTGGTGATGCCGATGGCCTTGATGTCGTCGCGGGTGATGCCCGCCTTGGCTATCGCGCCGGCGACGACCTCCTGGACGTTCGTCCAGATCTCGTTCGCGTCGTGCTCGACCCAGCCCGGCTTCGGGAAGATCTGCTCGTGCTCCTTCTGGTCGACGGAGACGATCCGGCCGTCCTTGTCGAAGACGATGCAGCGGCTGGAGGTGGTGCCCTGGTCGATGGCGGCGATGAACGGGCCGGTGGTGTGGGCGTCGGTCACTGTGTGCTCCTGGG
>DATCQX010000139.1:0-4109 GCA_036569285.1 Streptomyces sp. | reverse complement strand
CCCTGTACGAGCCGCTCGACACGCAGGACACCGACGGCCCCGCGCTCGCCGACCTCCAGCGCCTCGAACACCGGCTGCGCGCACTGGAGGAGGCGCTGCCGACCGGTGAACGCCCGCTGTGGGACACGCTCGCCGCGTGGGTGTCGGCGGCGATCCCCCTGGTGACGGCGTTCGCGCCGGGGCTCGGCCCGGTCGAGGAACTGCTCCAGCGGATCATCCGGCAAGCGGGGGAGCGGGGCGGCCCGAGGCTCGACCAGGGCGCGCTGAAGTGGTGGGACGAGGAGCTGCGGGGCCTGCCGGGCTCCGGCATCAGAAAGCTGCTGGACTGGGTGTTCCTGAGCCTGCGTCACCAGGTCGCGGCGCGGGCCCGGCAGAGTCTGGAGGAGCACCTCGCCGCCGCGTTCCTCGCGGACATCGACGCGGACCACCGCCGAAGACACTGGCGGATCCGCCCCCTCCCGCTGATCCTCCTCGACAACACCCACACCCCCACCGGACGACGGCTCCTGGACCTCCTGCTGACCGCCTACGCGAACGCGGCGGGCCCCGACAACGCGCGGGGCGCCGAGGTCACCCGCCCCGTCATCGTCGTCACGCGACTCGGCGCCCGGCCCCGGCCCGCCACTCCGGCGCACCAACACCCGCTGAGCGTCCCCCAGTTCGACACCCTCGCCTGGCAGAGCCCACGCAGCCATGCGCCCGAAGCGTGGCAGGTCTGGCTCGAAGCGCCCGCCCTGCGCGCCGACAGCATCGCCACCGCCCTCGGCACCCCCTGCCCACGCGGCCTGCCCAACCTCGTCGAGCAGATCAGCGCGGGGCGCGCGGGCTGCGCACGGCCCCTGATCGAGGCGGCGCGGCAGAACCTGCGCGGTGGCCGACGTTCCCCTCTGTCGCAGGCCGGGCCGCGGGAGCTGGGCACCGCCTTGCTGAGCCTGCCGACGGCGGGCACCGAACCGGGTGGACAAGGCGGCCAGGCCGACACCGTCACCGACGCCCTCCTGCGCTACCTCGTCCCCGACCGTGACCTCATCGCCCCCCTCCTCCCCTGGGCCGTGGCCCTGCGCCCCCAGGACGTCCCCACCGCGGACCCCGAGTACCACCGCGTCCGCGACCTCCTCAAGGCGGACCACTGGTACCACGCGGACTGGCCCGCGGGCACCACCCCCGCGATACCCGACCGCACCCTGCGCGAACTCCTCCTCCACCACCTCCGCACCACCCCCGCCCGCTGGACGGCCCTGCACACCGCCGCCCGCGAGCGCCACACCTCCGGCAGCGCGCCCCACCTCCACCACACCCTCGCCCTCGGCCGCCGCGAGGAGGCCGTCGCCGGGCTGCACACCCTCTTCGCGAGCACCGGCCCGCGCGGCTGGCTGACGGCCGTCCAGATCGTCTGCGCGGCCCCGCACCCGCCGGACGGCCACAGCGCGCGGCACCCCGAACCGGCCGCGCCGTGCCCCGCCTGCCCGGGGCCGCGCCCCGACGACCGGCACCGCGCGATCGGCCGCCTCCTCGACCTGCTGTGGGGCGTCTCCACGCTCTCCTCCCTCTACACCGACGACCCCGAGAGCCCGGACAACCGGCTGCGCCTGCTGCTCAGCGGGTTCGACGTCGCCTACGAGGACCAGGACCTCGCGACCGCCGACGCCGCCCGCCGCTGGCCCGTCCTGCTCGCCCAGGGGCGGCGGGTCCCCGAACTCCCCATCGCCGGAAGGGAACACTGACGTGGCACCCGAGTTCTGGCCGACGCCGGTACTGATCGGCGGGCCGATCCTCCTGCTCCTCGCCCTCGGCGCGTGCGTGTGGTGGCTGGTGTGGCGGGCGGGCTTCGTGCACGTCGTCCGCAACACGCTGATCGGGGTGTGCGTGCTCCTCGGGGCGGGCGCGCTGACGGCCGTCGTGTGGGCCGCCGGGCTGCCCGACTACTGCCAGAGCGGCAACGAACGGCTGGTGCGGGAGGGCGGGGAGTGCGTCGGCGTCAGCGACGGCGGGCACGTCTTCATCCCCGAGCTGGCGAAGGTGTCGAAGGCGATCAAGACGCTCAACGACGAGGTGACGGGCGCCGGGAAGCCGTACGCCACCGTCGCCCTGATGATCCCCATGACGCCGGACGCCGACAGCCGGGCCGACCGGCAGCAGATCCTGCGCGAGGTGCAGGGCGCCTACCTCGCGCAGTACCGGGCGGACAAGATCGACGACACGGACGTCGCCGTCCGGCTCGTCCTCGCCAACCCGGGGCGTGGGATGGACCACGGCAGACAAGTCGCCGACCGGCTCGGGGAGATGACCCGGACGGACGACCGGCTGCGCGTCGTCTTCGGGTTCAACCTGAGTGTCCGTCAGAACGCAGACACCATCGGCTACTTGACCCGCACCAAGGGCATTCCCGTGGTCGGCGGGCCGATCACCGCGACCGACCTCGCGAACGACGGCGCGGACCGGTACCCCGGCCTCGTCAAGGTCGTCCCCTCCAACCGCGACCAGGCGCAGGCCCTCAGCCATTACCTCGGCGGCGACCGGTCCAGGACGTTCCTGATCCAGGACGAGAACAGCGACGACCTGTACTCGCAGTCCCTGCGCGACGCGTTCCAGGAGGTCACGAAAGGGGCGGCGGGCGGGCCCGAGACGTACGACGCGGAGAAGGTGCTGTACCGGGACTTCCGGCAGATGGTCGGGAACGTCTGCGACTCCCGGGCGACGACGATCTACTTCGCGGGCCGTCCGCCCGCCCTCGCCGACCTCATCAAGGCGCTCGGCGACCGGGGCTGCACGGAGCGGGCCCTGCGCGTCGTCACCGTCTCCGGGGCCTCGACGATCACCCTCGACCCCAAGCTCGACTGGGGCGCGTTCACGCGGGGCGCCGGGCTGACCGTCGAGTACGCGACCATCACCCATCCGGACGCCTGGAAGACCACCACCAAGGGGCGTCCCGCGACCGGTGGTTCCCCCGACGACCTCGCGAAACTCACGAGCGTGATCGCGCGGCAGCCGCAGATCGGCGCCGTCGATCTCACCGACGGCCGCACCATCACCATGTTCGACGCGGCCACCACCGCTGTCACCGGGATCGCCGACCGGGTCGACGAGAAGGGCACGGTTCCCGCGCTCGCCGACATCAAGGAGACGTGGCGGAGGTTGCGCGGGCAGTCCAAGGTGGAGGGGGCGAGCGGGTGGATCTGTCTGCGGAGTGACGGGACGCCGTACGACAAGGCGGTGGCCGTCGTCCGGCTCGTCCCGCCGCCGGGCGGGCGGAGCGGGAAGGGGACGCTGGCGTTCCAGGCGGTCGCCTGGCCTGCCGGGCGTCCGCTGAGCGAGGACATGTGCCGTAACGCGCGGGGGTGAACGGCCGCGCTGGCATGTCGGTGGTGATGGCAACTAGTGTCGGTGGTCCATCCCCCACGCCGAGGAGTGCGACATGGCGAAGATCCTGTTCCTGATGACTGCGGCCGACCAGTGGACCCTGGCCGACGGGACGACCCACCCGACCGGTTTCTGGGCCGAGGAAGCGGTTGTCCCCTACGAGACGTTCAAGGCCGCCGGACACGAGGTCACCGTCGCGACGCCGGGGGGTGCTGTCTCGCCCGTCGACAACGCCAGTCTCGACGGGGACGAGATCAAGGCGGCTCTGGAGAAGGCCACCGAGCTGCGTGAGCCCATCGCCCTGACCGACGTCCGGCTCGACGAGTACGACGCGGTGTACGTTCCCGGCGGGCACGGGCCGATGGAGGACCTCGCGGTGCACGCGGACTCCGGGGCGATCCTCACCAGCGCGGTCGCCTCGGGCATGCCGGTCGGTGTCGTCTGCCATGGGCCCGCCGCCCTCCTCGCCGCCGTCAAGTCCGACGGCACCAACGCCTTCGCCGGGTTCCGTGTCGCCGCGTTCACCAATGAGGAGGAACGCATCGGTGGCTTCGCCGACAAGGCCAAGTGGCTCCTCCAGGACCGGCTCACCGAGGCGGGCATCGAGGTGGACGCGCGGACGCCGTGGGCTCCGCACACGGTGACGGACCGGAACGTCGTCACCGGGCAGAACCCGGCTTCTTCGGGGCCGTTGGCGGTGGAGTTGCTGAAGCTGATCGGCTGAGGGGGCGGTGGGGGGGGGGCTTGCT
>DATCQX010000138.1:0-10534 GCA_036569285.1 Streptomyces sp. | reverse complement strand
GACAACCCCTCCACCAACTCCTCCAACGCACCACCATCACGCGCCGACACCACCCACGGCACCACCCGACCACCCGACCCCGGAACCAGAACCGGCTCCGGATCACCCTCCTCCACAATCACATGCGCATTCGTCCCACTGATCCCGAACGACGACACACCCGCCCGCCGAGGCCGATCCCCCGCCTCCCACTCACGCTTCTCCGCCAGCAGTTCAACGGCACCCGACGCCCAGTCGACATGAGGAGAGGGAGCATCCAGATGCAACGACCTCGGCATCACCCCATGCCGCATCGCCATCACCATCTTGATCACCCCGGCGAGACCCGCAGCCGCCTGGGTGTGCCCGATGTTCGACTTCACCGACCCCAGCCACAACGGACGACCCTCCGGACGGCCTTGCCCGTACGTCGCCAGCAACGCCTCCGCCTCGATCGGGTCACCGAGCCGCGTCCCCGTCCCGTGCGCCTCCACGACGTCCACGTCCGCCGACGACAGCCCCGCGTTCTCCAACGCCTGACGGATCACCCGCTCCTGCGACGGACCACTCGGCGCCGTCAAACCATTCGACGCACCGTCCTGATTCACCGCACTCCCCCGCACCACGGCAAGGATCCGACGGCCGTTGCGGCGGGCGTCCGACAGCCGTTCCAGCAGCAGTACGCCCACGCCCTCAGCCCAACCCGTCCCATCAGCCGAGGCCGAGAACGACTTGCACCGCCCATCAGACGCAAGACCCCGCTGCCGCGAAAACTCCACGAACGTCCCCGGCGACGACATCACCGTCACCCCACCCACCAACGCCACCCCACACTCACCATCACGCAACGCCCGCCCCGCCACATGCAAAGCCACCAACGACGACGAACACGCCGTATCCACCGTCAACGCCGGCCCCGTAAACCCGAACGAATACGCGATACGCCCCGACAGAACGCTCGGCGAGCCGCCGGTGAGCAGGAAGCCACTGAGATGCTCGGGGGCCGCGTGGCGACGGGGTCCGTACTCCTCGGCCGTGGCGCCGATGAACACTCCGGTGTCGCTGTCGCGTAGGGACGTGGGGTCGATACCGGCGTGCTCGAACGCCTCCCACGACGTCTCCAGCAACAACCGCTGCTGCGGATCCATCGCCAGCGCCTCACGCGGCGAGATACCGAAGAACTCCGCGTCGAAATACGCGGCGTCACGGAGGAAGCCGCCCTCGCGGGTGTAGCTGTGCCCGCTGGCCTCGGGGTCCGGGTCGTAGAGCGTTCCGAGGTTCCAGCCCCGGTCGACCGGCAGGCCCTCCACGGCGTCGACGCCCTCCGCGACCAGGTGCCACAGTTCGTCGGGCGAACCGACTCCGCCGGGGAAGCGGCACGCCATCCCCACGATGGCGATGGGCTCGTTGGCCCGGTCCTGGACGTCCTGGAGCTGCCTGCGGGCGTCGCGCGCATCAGCGATGGAACGTTTGAGGTATTCGCGAAGCTTGGATTCTTCGGACACGCGAAGGTCACTCCCCTGGGGTGGGCGCGCTGGGTGGTGGCGGGCGAACGGCGGCGGTGGTCAGGACCGGTCTTGGTCCACGAGCGCGAACAGTTCGTCGTCGGTGGCGGAGTCGAGATCGTCGTCGTCGCGGCTACGGCCGTCCGTGGGATGCGCGGTGCAGACGTCGAGCAGTTCTTTCAGTCGCGCGGCGACTCGGCGGCGGGTGTCGTCGTCGGTGAGGACGGCGGACAGTCCGTCGCCGACCGCGCGCAGGCCGGTCATCACCGGGTCCTCGTCGTCGGGCAGGCCGAGCCTGTCCAAGAGGTGGTCGGCCACCCGGAGGGGGCTGGGGTGGTCGAAGACGAGGGTGGGCGACAGACGCAGTCCGCTCATCGCGGTGAGCCGGTTGCGCAGTTCGACCGCGGTGAGGGAGTCCACTCCCAGTTCCTTGAAGGCGCGGGCGTCGCGCACGGCGGCCGGATCGGGGTGGCCGAGGACCGTGGCCACCTGGGCGGTGACCAGGTCGAGCAGAGTGCTGCGGCGGTCGGCGGCGGGCAGGCGGCCCAGCCTGACGGCGAGGCCGTCCGCCCCGTCGTCGCCGACCGCGGCGGTGGGCCGGGCCGGGGCCCGGACCATGTCCCGCAGAGGCGGCGGGACCTCTGCGGAGGACCGGCGCAGGGCACGCCGGTCGAGTCGGGCCGGTACGACGACGGGCCGGCTGACGGTCAGTGCGGCGTCGAACAGGTCGTGTCCTTCCTGCGGCGTCATGGGCAGCAGTCCGCCGCGGGTCATGCGGTGCCGGTCCGTGTCGGTGAGGTGTCCGGTCATTCCGCTGGGCTGTTCCCACAGTCCCCAGGCGAGCGACAGTCCGGCCAGACCCTGGTCCGCGCGGTGACGGCTCAGCGCGTCGAGGAACGTGTTGGCCGCGGCGTAGTTCGCCTGGCCCGCCGCGCCGTTGACACCGGCGATGGAGGAGTAGAGGACGAAAGCGGACAGGTCGAGGTCGCGCGTGAGTTCGTGCAGATGCCACGCGGCGTCGATCTTGGGGCGCAGCACGCGGTCGACCTGTTCGGCGGTGAGGGCCACGAGGGTGCCGTCGTCCAGGACGCCGGCGGTGTGGACGACGGCCGTGAGCGGGTGCTCGGCGGGGACGGAGGCCAGGAGCGCGGCCAGGGCGTCCCGGTCGGCGACGTCACACGCGGCGGCGGTGACCTGGGCGCCCGCGTCGCGGAGTTCGGCCACGAGGGCGGGCATCCGCTCGGCGGTCATCGCGCTGCGGCCTGCGAGCAGCAGGTATCGTACGCCCTGGGTGTGGACCAGGTGCCGGGCCAGCTGACCGCCGAGCGCGCCGGTGGCTCCGGTGATGAGGACGGTGCCTTCGGGGTCCAGCGGGGCGGGAAGGGTCAGGACGTTCTTGCCCACGTGGCGGGCCTCGCGTACGTGCCGGAAGGCTTCCGTCGCCCGGCGGATGTCCCAGGCCCGTACCGGTGACAGGCTGAGGGCGCCGTCACGGAACAGGGTCATGATGTCCCGGAGCATCTCGCCGATGCGCTGCGGCCCGGCGTCGACGAGGTCGTAGGCCTGGTAGGTGACATCGGGATGCTCGCGGGCCACGTCGGCGGTCGTCCGGATGTCGGTCTTGCCCATTTCGAGGAAGCGGCCACCGGGCGCGGTCAGTCGCAGTGAGGCGTCGACGTATTCGCGGGCCAGCGAGTTGAGCACCACGTCCACTCCCCGGCCGCCGGTGGCCTCGCGGATGTGTTCCTCGAAGTCCAGGGAGCGGGACGAGGCGCTGTGGCTGTCCTCCACGCCGAGGTCCCGCAGTGTCTGGCGCTTGGCCGGGCTGGTGGTGCCGAAGACCTCCGCCCCGAGGTGGCGTGCCAGTTGCACGGCGGCCATGCCGACGCCGCCCGTGGCCGCGTGGATCAGTACCGTTTCGCCTGCGCGCAGGCCGGCGAGGTCGACGAGTCCGTAGTAGGCGGTCAGGTGGACGACGGGTACGGAGGCGGCCTCGGCGAAGGTCCAGCCCTCGGGCAGGGGGGCGATCGTCCGGTGGTCGGCGACGGAGAAGGGGCCGAAGGCGTGGAAGAACAGGCCCATCACGCGGTCGCCCGGGGTGAAGTCGGTGACACCGGGGCCGACTTCGGTGACGACGCCGGCGCCCTCGCTGCCGAGGACGACGTCGCCCGGGTACATGCCGAGGGCCATGAGGACATCGCGGAAGTTCAGGCCGGCCGCGCGTACGGCGATCCGGACCTGCCCCTCGGCCAAGGGCCTCTCGGCGGTGTCGGTGGGCACGAGGGCCAGGCTCTCCAGCGTGCCGGTCTCCGGTGTCTCCAGTCGCCAGGAGGCGGTGTCCGGTGTCGGCAGCGCGGGGCGGCTCGCGGCCGGCACGAGGCGGGGGACGAAGGCCTCGGTGCCGCGCAGCACGATCTGTGGTTCTCCGGTGGCGAGGGCGGCGGGCAGACAGCGGGCGGCGGCCTCGCCGTCGATGTCGACGAGCCGGAACCGGCCGGGGTTCTCGGTCTGTGCCGTGGCCAGCAGGCCCCACACACCGGCTTGTCCCGGATCCTCCGAGAGTGCGCCGGCCGTCACCACGACGAGTTCCGTCGACTCCAGCCGGTCGTCGGCGAGCCATGACTTCACCAGGTCGTGGATGCGGTGCACAGTGGTCCGCGCGGTGAGCCCGGTGTCCTCTCCTCGGCGAGTCCCCGGGGTGGCTATCGGTACCAGGACGACGGCGGGGACCGGCCCGTCCGCGACGGCCGCCGGGTCGGTGAAGGCCGGTGTCTCCTCCCAGTCGGCCGGCCACCAGGCCGGGGTGTCGCCGAGTACCGCCCATCCGTGCCGTTCGGCGTCCGGCGGCGTCGGCGTCAGCGGGACCAGTTCGACGAGGTGCAGGTCCTCGGCCTGGGGCGATACGTCCGGGGCCGCGGGCCGCAGGACGAGCGAGTCGACGGAGAGGACGGGTGCGCCGGTGCCGTCGGCGATGGCCACCGCCACTCCGTCGGTTCCGGCCGGGCTCAGCCGCACCCGTATGCGGTCGGCTCCCGAGGCGTGGATCCGCACTCCCTGCCAGGAGAACGGCAGGCCGTTCTTCTGGTCGTCGGTGAGGAGCAAGGGGTGCAGTGCGCTGTCGAACAGCCCCGGGTGGATCAGGTGGCCGTCGGGCCGCACCCCGTCCAGGGCCGCTTCGGCGTACAGGTCCGTGCCGTGTCGCCACAGGCGGCGCAGTCCGCTGAAGCCCGGTCCGTAACGGTAGCCGTCGGCGGCGAGCCGCTGGTAGGCGCCGTCGAGATCCACTTCGGTGGCGCCGGCCGGCGGCCACGCCCGGAGTTCCACGGGCGTGCCGCCGTCGGTGCCGAGCACCGCCTCGACGTGGTCGCTCCACGGCTGCCCGGTGCTGTCCGCGTGGGAGTCGACGCGGGAGTGGACGGTGATCCGGCGGCGCCCGTCCTCCTCCTCGGGAGAGACGACGAGGCGGACCAGTACCGCACCCTTGTCGGGCACGATCAGCGGGGCCGTGACCGTGACGTCTTCCAGGCAGGGTGCCCCCACCTGGTCGCCGACGGCGGTGAGCAGTTCGACGAGCGCGGTGCCGGGAACGAGTACGCGGTCGAACACGGTGTGGCCGGCGAGCCAGCCGTGGGTTTCCAGGGACAGCCGGCCGGTGAGCACGAGTCCTCCGTCCGGCAGGTCCACGGCCGTCCCGATCAGCGGGTGACCGATGTCGGCCAGCCCGGCGGCGGTGACGTCCGCGGTGACGCCGGCCGGGTTCAGCCAGAACCGGCTCCGCTGGAAGGGATAGGTCGGCAGGTCCACCGCCGCGGTGTCGGCGCCGCCGAGGCAAGGAGCCCAGTCCACCGGGACACCCTGGACGAACAGTTCGGCGGCGCCACGCAGGAACTGGCCGAGGCCGCCCTGGTCGCGGCGGAGCGAGCCGGTGGTGACGACGGAGTGCCGGCCGGTCTCCTCCGCCGTGTCGCGGATGGCCAACGTGAGCACCGGATGGGCGCTGCACTCGACGAACACACCGTGGCCGGTGTCCATCAGACCGCCGATCGCCTCGCCGAACCGCACGGTGTGGCGGAGGTTCTCGTACCAGTACCCGGCGTCCATGCCGGCGGTGTCGTGGGGCCGGCCGGTGAGGGTGGACCACACCGGTACCGTGCCGGACGTCGGGGCGATGGAGGCCAGTTCGGCGAGGAGCGGCTCCCTGAGGGCCTCCATCTGAGCCGAATGGGACGCGTAGTCGACGGGGACTCGGCGGACCCGCACTCCGGCGGCGCGGAGTGCGGCCTGGTAGCCGTCGAGCGCGTCGGCCTCGCCGGAGACCACGGTCGTGCTCGGCCCGTTGAGCGCCGCCACGGACAGCCGGCCGTCCCAGCCGGCGAGTCCGTCCTCCACTTCGGCGAGGGGGAGCGGCACCGACAGCATTCCGCCGGTACCGGCGAGTGCGGCCAAGAGCCGGCTGCGCGATACGACGACGCGGGCGGCGTCGGCGAGGGAAAGCCCGCCCGCGACGAAGGCGGCGGCGATCTCGCCCTGGGAGTGGCCCACCACGGCTGCGGGGATCACGCCGTAGGACTTCCACAGCTCCGCCAGGGACACCATCACGGCGAAGAGCGCCGGCTGGACGACATCGTCCCGCTCCAGGGACGGGGCTCCGGCGGCGCCGGTCATCGCGTCCACCACCGACCAGCCGGTGAGCTCGCCGATGGCGCGGTCGCAGGCCGACAGCGCCTCGGCGAACACGGGGGCGGTGGCCATCAGTTCCCTGGCCATCCCGACCCACTGGGAGCCCTGGCCGGGGAACACGAACACCACGTCCCCGGGGGCATCGGCGCGCTCTCCCAGTACCACGCGCCTGTCGGGGTGGTCGTCGGCCAGAGCGCGCAGCCCTGCCCGCAGGTCTTGAGGGTCCGTCCCGATCACGACGGCGCGGTTGTCGAACACCGATCGGCCGGAGACGAGCGTGCGGGCAACCGCCGCGGGTTCGGCGATCGGCCAGTCCGCGAGACGCCCAGCCTGTTCCCGCAGGGCGGCGGCACTCCGCGCTGACAACACCCAGGGGACGACCCCGGGCGTACGGCCGGCGTCAGGCAGTGCGGGAACCTGCGGCTGTTCGAGGATCACGTGGGCGTTGGTGCCACTGATCCCGAACGACGACACCGCCGCCCTCCGAGGCCGGTCCCCCGCCTCCCACTCCCGCTCCTCCGCCAGCAGACGAACCGCCCCGGACTCCCAGTCGACGTACGGCGACGGCTCATCGGCGTGCAACGACCTGGGCAGCACCCCGTTCCGCATCGCCATCACCATCTTGATGACTCCAGCCATCCCCGCAGCCGCCTGGGTGTGCCCGATGTTCGACTTCACCGAGCCGAGCCACAGCGGACGGTCCTCAGAACGGCCCTGCCCGTACGTCGCCAGCAGCGCCTGCGCCTCGATCGGGTCACCGAGCCGCGTCCCCGTCCCGTGCGCCTCCACCACATCCACGTCCGCCGACGACAGCCCCGCACTCTCCAGCGCCTGACGGATCACCCGCTCCTGCGACGGACCGTTCGGCGCCGTCAGACCGTTCGACGCACCGTCCTGATTCACCGCGCTGCCCCGCACCACCGCAAGCACCGGATGGTTGTTGCGCACCGCGTCCGACAACCGCTCCAGGACCAGGACGCCGACCCCTTCGGACCAGCCGACGCCGTCGGCGGACGCCGAGAACGACTTGCACCGCCCGTCCGGTGCCAGGCCCCGCTGGCGGGCGAACTCCACGAACGTGCCGGGCGTGGACATGACGGTCACACCGCCGGCCAGCGCCAGGGAGCACTCCCCTGCCCGGAGCGCCTGCGTGGCGAGATGCATCGCCACGAGGGACGAGGAGCACGCGGTGTCGACGGTGACCGCCGGCCCGGTCAGGCCGAACGTGTAGGACAGACGGCCGGACAGCACGCTGCCGGTGTTGCCGGTCAGCAGGACGCCTTCGAGGTCCTCGGGCATGCGGTCGACGCTGGGGGCGTAGTCGTGGTACATCTGCCCGGCGAACACGCTGGTCCGGCTGCCGCGCAGGGACTCGGGGGCGATGCCGGCCCGTTCCAGCGCCTCCCACACCGTCTCCAGCAGCAGCCGCTGCTGCGGATCCATGGCCAGTGCCTCGCGGGGGGAGATCCCGAAGAACGCGGCGTCGAAGTCCGCCGCCGAGTGCAGGAAACCGCCGCCGGTGGCGTAGGTGTGACCGGGCCGCTCGGCATCCGGGTCGTACAGATCCGCGGGCCAGCCACGGTCCTCGGGGAACGCGGACACCGTCTCGCGCCCCTCCTCGACGACCCGCCAGAGGTCCTCCGGTGTCCACACGTCACCCGGATAACGGCACGCCACTCCGACGATGACGACGGGGTCGTCCTGAGACACGGCCGCCGCCGGAGGGTGTGACGGGGTGTGCGACGGCTGTCCGGCGAGCTCGGACAGCAGGTGGTCGATGACGGCCCTCGGGGTCGGGTAGTCGAACACCAGCGAGGTCGGCAGGCGGGTCTCGACGGCCGCGTTCAGTCCGTTGCGCAGCTCCACGGCCGTCAGCGAGTCGATGCCCAGATCCTGGAACGTCTGGTCCAGATCGATGGCCTCGGGTTCGGTCCGGCCGAGCACACGGGCCGTGCGCTGCCGTACGAGTCGCACCACCGCGGTCTCCCGGGCGGCGGCGGACAGCGTGGCGAGTCCGGTGGCCGCCGCGTCCCCCGCCACCCTCCGTCCGGGCCCTCCGGTCCGCACCAGACCGCTGAGGAGCGCGGGCACCTCGTCGGTGCGCACCGTGCTGCTGGAGAACCTCATCGGCACCACCTGTGCCCGGTTCTGGCGCAGTGCCGCGTCGAAGAGGGACACGCCCACGTCGTGCGCCAGGGGCAGCACGCCCATACCGGCCATGCGGGCCAGATCGGTCTCCGACATCGACTCGGCCATGCCTCCGGCCGGCGCCCACAAGCCCCACGCCAGTGACGTGGCCGGAAGTCCCTGGGCCACGCGATGCCGCGCGAGCGCGTCGAGGAAGGCGTTGGCCGCCGCGTAGTTCGCCTGGCCGGCGGCGCCGATCTGCGCCGACACGGAGGAGTAGAGCACGAAGGCGGTCAGGTCCATGTCCCGTGTGGCCTCGTGGAGCGCCCACGCCGCATCGGCCTTGGGCCTCAGCACGGATTCGACCTGTGCGTCGGTCAGTGAGGTCACGATGCCGTCGTCCAGCACGCCGGCCGCGTGCACGACGGCGCGCACGGGGTGTTCGGCCGGGACGTCTCGCAGCACCCGGTCAAGGGCTGCCCGGTCGGCCGCGTCGCAGGCCACCACGGTGACTTCGCAGCCCGACTCCGCCAGTTCCTCCCGCAGTCGGGCCGCCGAGGGTGCGGCCGGGCCACGCCGGCTCAGCACGAGCAGTCGCCGCACACCATGGGTCCGCGCCAGGTGCCGGGCCAGTGTGGCGCCCAGCTCACCGGTGCCGCCGGTGAGCAGGACCGTACCGTCCTGGTCGAGAAGCCTGCCCGGGGCCTCCGGCTCAGCCGGAAGCCGGGTGAGGCGCGGCACCCACGCCATACCGTCGCGGACGACGATCTCCGGTTCCGCCCTGTCCGGCACCGACGTCAGATCGGTTCGGCCGTCGGTGGCGACGATCCTGAACCGTCCCGGGTGCTCGGTGCTCGCCGATCGGAGCAGTCCGCGTACGCCGGCCGCGCCGATGTCGCGCTCGTCCAGTACGAACACGAGGCACGCCTCGGAGTACCGGTCATCGGCCAACCAGCTCTGGATCAGACGTAGCGCCTGGCGTACGAGTCGGTGAGCGGACTCGACGACCTCGCCCTCGACGGTGCCGGGCACCGACACGGTCACGAACGGCGGTACGGTGTCGGGCAGTTCGGCCGGTTCACTGTCCCAGGACAGTTGTGCGCAGCTGTCGGCGTCGGCCCATGCCGTTTCGGCAGGTACCCAATCGACGTGGAAGAGGTGCCCGGCCGCGGGTCCGGCAAGGGGGCCCGCCTCCCTCCAGGTCAGGGATTCGACCGTCGCCACGGGTACCCCGTACTCGTCGGCGACGTGCACAGCCACCACGTTCTCCCGGACGGGCGTGAGCCTCACCCGCAGGCGGGCGGTGGCCGTGGCGTGGATCTCGGTGCCCTCCCAGGTGAAAGGCACCACGAGCGGGCCGTCATCGCCCGCCGTGCCCGGCAGCCATGCGTGCAGCGCGGCGTCGAGCAGCCGGGGGTGCAGCAGGTATTCGCCGTTGCCGTCAGGAGTCAGTTCGACCTCGGCGCACCTTTCCTCGCCCACCCGCCACAGTCGCCGCAGGCCCTGGAAGGCCGGCCCGTAGGTGTAGCCGTGCCCAGCCAACCGCTCGTAGACGTCCGCCGTGTCGATCTCGACGGAACCGGCCGGCGGCCACTCCTCGTCGCCGGGAGACGGCGCCGACGAGGCGTGGCTCAGGGCTCCGCTCGCATGCCGCGTCCAGGCTTCGTCGTCGTTCGCCCGCGAGTCGACGGTGATGTCCCGGCGCCCCTCGGCGTCCTCGGCCGAAACGGTGACACGCAACAGGACGGAGTGGCGGTCGAGCAGCACCAGCGGCGAGGCCACCGTCAGTTCCTCGATACGCGGGCATCCCACCAGATCACCGACAGCCACAGCCATTTCGGTGAAGGCGGTGCCGGGGAGGAGGACGGATCCCAGTACCTCGTGGTCGGCGAGCCAGGGATGACTGTGCAAAGACACCCGGCCGGTCAACGCCAGCGCCCCGTCAGGGAGTTCGACGGCCGCACGCAGCAAGGGATGACCCACATCCCGCAGACCCGCCGCAGAAACACCAGCCGTGTCCCCCGGTTCCAGCCAGTACCGCTCGCGCTGGAACGGATACGACGGCAACACCACCCGCGACGGCACACCCCCACCAGCCTCGACATGCCCGGCGAGCACCGACGGCCACTCCACCCGCCCACCACTCACCCACACATGCCCCACCGCCCGAAGAACCTGCTCCTCCTCCGAACACCCCGCCCGCGCCACCGGAACACACCCCTCCACCAACGAGGACAACACCC
>DATCQX010000137.1:0-13067 GCA_036569285.1 Streptomyces sp. | reverse complement strand
GTGCTGAGGCGTTGCGGGAGTATCTCGTTGGGGTGGGGATTTCGGGGGAGGTGGGGACTCGGCGGGAGCGGAGTCTGAGGAATTATCGGTTGTTCGTTCACGGGGATCCGCGTGTGCGGTTGGGGGTGGTGACCCGAGGGGTGTGGGGGATGGGGGATGTGGTGCGGGTGATGGTTGACGCTTGTGGGGTTTCGGGGGATTTGGGGGTTGTTGATGGGCGGGATTGGATCGAGCCCTCCAAGACCGTTGCCGGGCTCGAAGCGTTCGCTGATCGGATCAGGGATGTCGCTCTGCGTAATGGGAGCGTGTTGGTGGGGACGGGGCATCCGGGGCGGTTAGGGGGGTTTTACCGGGGGATCGTGGACGCTTTGTCGACGGCGGGATGTGAAGTCCTCACCCCAGCGCAGGGTCTCTCTGTCGACATGACGACCCGGTTCGGTCTACGCACGCACATCCTGGAGTACGTACGAGGAGTCGGCCGCCTCCTCGAACCGGGAGTCGAACAAGTCGGCCCGGAGGCGGGCGCGCACACGCACTCACCCCTCCCGGTTCGGCTCGCCCTGGAGGCCCTCGCGGCGGCCGGCAAACGGTTGCCCGACCTCGTCATCGGGGACCACGGCTGGGTCTGCGGAGCAGGTCAGCTGGGGTGTGAGGCCATTGGTCTTGCCGATACCGATGACCCCGCGGTGTTCGTGGGGCAGGCCGAGGGGATCGTGTCCGTCGCCGTTCCGGTTGATGACGGCGTGCGGTCCGATTACTACTTGCCGCTGACCCGCTACGTACTCAATCGAGCGTGTCTGTCACAGTAGGACTGCCTTGGGGTGCACCTCTTCCCCACTCGCATCACCCGCCCCTACATTGGGGAGTGAGCACGCAACGACGAAGAGTTACCGGAAGGGGAAGCCGGTGGCCGTCGAGTGCGGAAGGTTCAGGTGTTGTCATGGCAGCTGATCGGCCTCTCAACGAGGTTGTGTTCCTTACCGTGGCGGAAGTCGCCGCGGTGATGCGCGTCTCCAAGATGACCGTGTACCGCTTGGTGCACAGCGGTCATCTGCCCGCTATCAGGGTGGGGCGGTCCTTCCGCGTCCCCGAACAAGCGGTGCACGAGTACCTCCGCGAGAGCTATGTGGGGGTGGAAACCGCCTGACGGCTGACCTGGGGGGGATCAGTACAGGGCTCTTCCGATCTCCCCCGACCCCCTCGATTACGGCCTCAGCGCTCAGGCGGGTAGGCTGGCCCCTCGTAGGTCGTGTGGGCCCCGGCGCCCAGCACCGAGTGATGAGAAGTGAGCGAGGGTTGTCGTGGGCTCTGTAATCAAGAAGCGGCGTAAGCGGATGGCGAAGAAGAAGCACCGCAAGCTGCTGAAGCGGACGCGTGTCCAGCGTCGTAACAAGAAGTAAGCCATAGCGCTTACGACTTGAATCGACGCGCGGCGCGTACGCGTGGTGTGGCCCCCATCGGTATTCCGGCGGGGGCCACACGCATTTCCGGCCCCGGTTTCCCCGTCCGCCGTCCTCTTATGGCCACACCGGCCTCGGGCAGTCATCACACCGCGACGCCGAACCGCTAGGTTGGCACCCAACACCAGGCCCTGGAAGGAAGGCGCTGATCTTGGGGAAGGTCGTGCTTGTCACCGGAGTGGCCCGCAGGCTGGGGGGACGGTTCGTGCGACGGCTCCAGCGGGACCCGCGCGTGGACCGGGTGATCGGGGTGGACGTCGTCCCGCCCGAGCACTCGCTCGGTGGCGCCGGGTTCGTCCGGGCGGACATCCGCCAGCCGACCATCGCCCGGGTGCTCGCGGAGAGCGGCGCCGACACCGTCGTCCACATGGATGTGACCGGGACTCCGCTCGGGAGCGGTAGTCGGGCGTCGGTCAAGGAGACCAACGTCATCGGGACGATGCAGTTGCTGGGGGCGTGCCAGAAGGCGCCGGGGGTGCGGCGGCTGGTCGTGAAGTCGAGTACGAACGTGTACGGGTCGGCCTCGCGGGATCCGGCCGTGTTCACCGAGTCGACCGCCGCGAAGTCGCTGCCCAGCGGGGGGTTCGCGAAGGACGCCGTCGAGGTCGAGGGGTATGTGCGGGGGTTCGCGCGGCGGCGGCCCGATGTGGCCGTGTGCGTGCTGCGGTTCGCGAACATCCTGGGGCCCGGGGCGGAGACGCCGCTCGCGTCGTACTTCGAACTGCCCGTGCTGCCCACGGTGTTGGGCTACGACCCGCGCCTCCAGTTCGTGCACGAGGACGACGTCGTCGAGGTGCTGCGGATCGCCGCGCACGACCCGGTGCCGGGGACGAGCAACAGCGGGACGTTCAACATCGCCGGGGACGGCGTGCTGTTGCTGTCGCAGTGCTCGCGCAGGCTCGGGCGGCCGACCGTGCCGCTGCTGCTGCCCGCGGTCACCTGGGCCGGGTCGCTGGTGCGGACACTCGGGATGACCGACTTCTCGCCGGAGCAGATCCGGCTGCTGACGCACGGGAGGGTCGTCTCGACGGCCCTCATGCGGGAGACGCTCGGCTTCCAGCCTGCGTACACGACCGCCGGGACGTTCGCGGACTTCGCGCGCAGCCAGGGGCCGGGGCTGCTGCCCCCGGAGCGGATCACCGACGCCGTCCACCGGCTCGCGGCGCTCGCCCCGCACCACCTGCCGGACTTTCCGACGCCCAGCGCGAACTGAGGAGCGTGTCGACGATGGCGGACGCCAAGGTCATTCCGTTCGACGACGACCGGGCCCGGACCGGTGCGGTGCCGCGCCCGGCGCGGCGCAGGGGGCTGTCGAGACGGGGAAACGGTGAGGTCCAGCCCCTGCCCACCAAGCCTCCCGAGCGCGATGATGTGCCGGTGACACCACAGGAACCGAAGTCCGTCGAGCGGCGTATCGCGGGTGGGCTGTCGTTCCTGCGGCGGCGGCTGACCGGGGAGTACGAGGTCGACGACTTCGGGTTCGACGAGGAACTCACCGACCAGGTGCTGATGTCGCTGCTGCGGCCGGTGTACGAGAAGTACTTCCGGGTCGAGGTGAAGGGCATCGAGAACATCCCCTCCGAGGGGGGTGCGCTGATCGTCGCCAACCACTCCGGGACGCTGCCGCTGGACGGGCTGATGATGCAGGTCGCCGTCCACGACCACCATCCCGCCGACCGGCATCTGCGGCTCCTCGCCGCCGACCTCGTCTTCGTGCTGCCCGTCGTCAACGAACTCGCCCGCAAGCTCGGACACACCCTCGCCTGCGGTGAGGACGCCGACCGGCTCCTCGGCCAGGGGGAGCTGGTCGGCGTCATGCCCGAGGGGTTCAAGGGCCTCGGCAAGCCCTTCGGGGAACGCTACAAACTCCAGCGCTTCGGCCGGGGCGGGTTCGTCTCCACCGCCCTGCGCCGGGGGGCGCCGATCATTCCCTGCGCGATCGTCGGCGCGGAGGAGATCTATCCGATGATCGGCAACGCGAAAACCCTGGCGCGGGTGCTGGGCTTCCCGTACTTCCCGATCACCCCGACGTTCCCGTGGCTCGGCCCCCTCGGCGCCGTTCCGCTTCCGACCAAGTGGACGATCCAGTTCGGGGAGCCGATTCCGACGGACGGGTATCCGCCGGAGGCGGCGGAGGACCCGATGCTGATGTTCAACCTGACGGACCAGGTACGGGAGCAGATCCAGCACACGCTGTACAAGTTGCTGGTGCAGCGGCGGTCGGTGTTTTTCTAAGAGAAAAGGGCGCCCCACCGTACGTGGGGCGCCCTTTTGCTGAGATCTACTCCGCGTCCTCGCTGTTGATGCCCAGGCCTGGTAGGAGGCCGGGGAGGAGGGGCGGGATCGTGACGTCCGGGGGGTTGGCCGAGGGGAGGGCCGGGGTCGTGGGGAGGTGCCCCGGGGGGTCCAGGAGGCCGCCCGTGTTGCCGCCCAGGAGGCCGTCGTCCGAGGAAGGGGAGGAGGCGGACGGGGGGGTGGAGTGGCCCGGGGTGGTGTGGGTGGAGGGGGTGGTGTTCGCGTCCGTGTTCGGGTGGGTGGAGCCCGGGGTGTGGGAGTTCTTCGCGCCCGACGAGGGGGAGTCCGGGGTGTGGGGCGCGTTCGGGCCCTCGGCGGGGGGCTGGGGGAGGAGGGACTGGAGAGGGGCCACCTCTTCGTCCATCGCCTCGAAGACGGACGTCACCTGCTCGCTGACGTCTCCCAGCTGCACCGGGAGGCTGTCGCGGAGGCTGCCCCAGACCTCGCGGTGGGAGCGGGAGAAGGCGGAGAGAGCCTGGATGGGGCCGAGGGACTCCGGGTCGCGTTCGTAGGCCGCGTGGAGGAGCCGATGCCCTTCCGTCGCGTCGTGCGTCATGCCCGAGAGGGTGCGGCGGATCTCGCCCAGCGACTCGTGGTCGAGGTGACTGCCCCGGCCCCGGTCGAGAAGGCGGCGCGCCTCGTTCAGCCGGGTCGACGCCTGGTCCAGGTACGCCTGGCCGCGCTCGGTGTCGTCGTCCGCCAGGTACGTCAGTTTGAAGTCCTCGATGCCGCGCTTCAGCCCGTACAGCGAGTCGCCCGGCAGTGCGTCCGAACTCGCGGCGGCCACCCCGCCGAAGGCACCCGCCGCGACGCTCACGCTCAGCCCGCCGGCGGTGAGGCCCTTGGCGAGCCGGCTCGTCGGACGGAGCTTGCCGAGCGCCCGGTGTTTCGCGGCGCGGTGGCCGCGCTGCTCAGGGACCGACGGGGCCTCGCCCCCTTGCAGCATGGCTTCCATCGCGGCGACCAACTGCGCCCGCTGGACGACCTTGACCTCGGGGTCCAGCTCCGGCTTGGGCAGCTCCGCGAGGCCTGCTGTCAGGGACAGCAGCCTGGCCTGCGCGGTGTCGTCCGCCGGCGGCGATCCCTCGGACTGCTCGGCCGCCGCGCCCCGGTCGGAATCCTCCAGGGCCTGGGCGAAGGCGTTCGCCCGCCGGTGTGCCGATACGTTCGCGATCACTGGCGGCACCTCCTCTCGTCATCACGGTCGACTCCCCTGGGGGCTTGAGGGTTGCACGTCCTCGACCGCTTCCACACGATCGGGTGATCGGAGGCGGCCGGAACGTGACCACAGGGAGCCTGTATCCCGCTCAACGAATGGCGCGGCACTTGGGTTACGGACTGAGGATGATCGGATCGGGAAGTCAACGGACTTTCACTGAAAGTGAGTTGGAGAACCGGTTCGGTTACCGCGCGTCTTCCGGCAGCAGCCTGGCCAGCGTACGGACGGCGCGGTACTGGAGGGTCTTGATCGCACCCTCGTTCTTCCCCATCACCCGCGCGGTCTCCGCGACGGACAGGCCCTGGAGGAAGCGGAGCGTCACACACTCCTGCTGCTGGGGGTTGAGCCGGCGGACGGCGTCCAGCAGCGCGGCGTTCGACAGGGACTCCAGGACGGAGTCCTCCGGCGAGCGCTCCACCTCGTTCGCGTCGAGCATCTCGCCGGTCGTCACCTCCAGCCGGAAGCGGCTCGACTTGAAGTGGTCGGCGACGAGGTTGCGGGCGATCGTCACGAGCCAGGCGCCGAAGTCGCGGCCCTGCCAGGTGAAGGTGCCGATCCTGCGCAGCGCGCGCAGGAACGTCTCGCTCGTCAGGTCCTCGGCGGTCGCCTTGCCGCCGACCCGGTAGTAGATGTACCGGTAGACGGTGTCGCTGTACTGGTCGTACAGACAGCCGAACGCCTCGGCCTCGCCGGCCTGGGCCCGCTCGACGAGGTCCATCATCCGGGCGCTGTCGCTGTCCGCGGCGGGGCGCCGGGCCGCGGGCGCGGTCGCCGAGGCGGCCGTGCGGCTCCGTCTGCCGACGGTGGTGCCGCCGTCGGCGAGCGCGTAGCACGCGCCGACGGGGGTGGCGGTGGCGAAGGCGGGGACGCCGAACGCGGGTGGGACACAGCCGCGCAGCGTTTCCTTGAGCGTTGCGATCGAATCGCGCAGCGTAGCCAGGCCCGAGGCGTCAACCCCGACGTGTGGGTACACGGGACTCCCAGAGGCAGAGCTTCTCATCACGTGCAGTGCGGGACCGATCACCTGGTGTAGGGGTGGATGGGTTCCGGAATGCGTTTGAGGAGAATAACGCTTCGTGAAGGCCCTGCTACGCCGAGTTGCTCAAAACTTCGATTACATGGGGTTTGTGATCGATTTGGGGTGGATCAAGTTCCTGGTTCTGAGCGGTTGTTGATCAGAAAAGATCGGCTGAGGGAGGGGGGTGTGGCGTGTTGTGGCCGGGTGCGGGTCCGTTGTGGCTGGTCGCGCAGTTCCCCGCGCCCCTAAACGGCAACTGGGCGGCCCGCGTTCGAAATCAGCGTTTGTTGCGGCGGCTGATCGCGATCGCTGCCGCCGTTCCGCCCGCTACCGCTCCTACGCCCGCCGCTGCGGGGATTCCCACCCGCGCCGCTTTTCGGCCCGTCCGATAATCGCGAAGTCGCCAGTCCAACTTGCGGGCGTGCTTGCGGAGTTTGGAGTCGGGGTTGATCGCGTAGGGGTGGCCGACCAGGGAGAGCATGGGGATGTCGTTGTGGCTGTCGCTGTAGGCCGCGCAGCGGGAGAGGTCGAGGGACTCCGCTGCCGCCAGCGCGCGGACCGCCTCCGCCTTCGCCGGGCCGTGGAGGAGTTCGCCCACCAACTTGCCGGTGTAGACGCCGTCCACCGATTCCGCGACCGTGCCGAGGGCGCCGGTGAGGCCGAGGCGGCGGGCGATGACGCGGGCGATCTCGATGGGGGCCGCTGTGACCAACCACACCTTCTGGCCGGCGTCGAGGTGCGCCTGGGCGAGGGCTCGGGTGCCGGGCCAGATGCGGTCGGCGAGGTACTCGTCGTAGATCTCCTCGCCGATGGACTGGAGTTCGGCGACGCGGTGGCCCTTGACGATGGAGAGGGCGGAGTCGCGGGCGTCCTGCATGTGTTCCGGGTCCTCGTTGCCGGCGAGGCGGAAGTACGCCTGCTGCCAGGCGAACCGGGCGAGGTCGCGGGTCTCGAAGAACTTCCGTTTGTACAGGCCGCGGCCGAAGTGGAAGAGGGCAGCGCCTTGCATGACGGTGTTGTCGAGGTCGAAGAACGCGGCGGCCTTGTCGTCGCCCTGGACGGGGAACTCAGGCTCCGCGTCCCGCGTTTTGATCTTCTGTTCGTCCTCTTCGGAGGACTTCCGCGCGGCCTCCGCCGAGGCCTCGCCTGCCAACACACTGCGCGCCGTGGCGGAGCGCCTACGGGGGGTGAGCCATCCGAGAGCGGCCATGTCGTGAGCATAGCCAGTCCTATGAGCGGCTTCAGGTTCGGTGGGGTTCGGAGGGTGTGAACACTCCACTACAACTCGATGCCTCCGCGACAGAATGGGGCGCATGACTCCGCTCTTCCGGCGTAAGCCCTCCGTTCCCCGGCACGTCACCTTGATCGGCAAGCCTGACTGTCACCTCTGCGAGGACGCGGAGGCGGTTGTCGCGCGGGTGTGCGGGGAACTCGGGGTCGAGTGGGAGAAGAAGGACATCCAGCAGGACAGTGCGCTGCACGACGCCTACTGGGAGCAGATTCCGGTCGTTCTCGTGGACGGCGAGCAGCACACGTTCTGGCGGGTCAACGAGGAGAGGCTGCGGAAGGCACTGACCAGGTAGTCCAAAGACGTACGAATGTCGCTTAGGATCGATGGTCGGCTGGTCTTGGGGGCGAGATTCGTGAGGAGCGTGAGCGGTTTTGCCCCCAGGAGTGACGCGTGGAGCGAAACGCGTGACCCCGGTCACGTTGGCCGGGCAAATCGGACACCATCTTTGTGCACGCGTTCACAAAGACATAGCCTGCATTCGACGGGGCGGTCCGGGGACGTACGACCGCCCACAGCCCCGCGCTACCCGCAGGAGCACCGTGGCAACTGGCCGAACTCACCGACCGGCGACCCGTAGCCGAGGGATCCCCGAGGCCACCGTCGCCAGGCTTCCGCTGTACCTCCGTGCCCTGACCGCGTTGTCGGAGCGCTCGGTGCCCACGGTCTCCTCCGAGGAGCTCGCGGCCGCGGCGGGGGTCAACTCCGCCAAGCTGCGCAAGGACTTCTCCTACCTGGGTTCGTACGGAACGCGCGGTGTCGGCTACGACGTCGAGTATCTCGTCTACCAGATCTCCCGCGAGCTGGGCCTCACCCAGGACTGGCCGGTCGTCATCGTCGGCATCGGTAACCTCGGCGCCGCCCTCGCCAACTACGGCGGGTTCGCCTCCCGTGGCTTCCGCGTGGCCGCTCTCATCGACGCCGATCCGGCCATGGAGGGCCGTCAGGTCGCCGGGATAGGTGTCCGGCACAGTGACGACCTGGAGCGGATCGTCCAGGACAACGGCGTCTCCATCGGCGTCATCACCACCCCGCCGAGCGTCGCCCAGCAGGTCTGCGACCGGCTCGTGGCCGCCGGGGTGACGTCCATCCTGAACTTCGCGCCGACCGTGCTGACCGTTCCGGACGGCGTCGACGTCCGCAAGGTCGACCTCTCGATCGAGCTCCAGATCCTCGCCTTCCACGAGCAGCGCAAGGCCGGCGAGATCGCCGAGGGCGCGCCCGCGCCGGTGCCGGGCGGCGCCTCCGAGCAGGGGCCCGACGGGGACGTCCCCGCGGTGATGCCGGCATGAGTCTCCTCGTCGTGGGCCTGAGCCACCGCACCGCTCCCGTGAGCGTCCTGGAGCGGGCCTCCCTCAGCGCGGACGCGCAGGTCAAGCTGCTCCAGGACACGGTCGCCGCCGAGCCGGCCGCCGAGGCCGCCGTCCTCGCCACCTGCAACCGCATCGAGCTGTACGCGGACGTCGACAAGTTCCACGCCGGGGTCGCCGAGCTGTCGACGCTGCTCGCGCAGCACAGCGGGGTCGGGCTCGACGAGCTGACGCCCTACCTGTACGTGCATTACGAGGACCGTGCCGTCCACCACATGTTCTCGGTGGCGTGCGGGCTCGACTCCATGGTCGTCGGTGAGGGGCAGATCCTCGGGCAGCTGAAGGACTCCCTCGCCAAGGCGCAGGACCTGCACAGTGCCGGGCGGCTGATGAACGACCTGTTCCAGCAGGCTCTGCGGGTCGGGAAGCGGGCGCACTCCGAGACCGGGATCGACCGGGCCGGGCAGTCGCTCGTCACCTTCGGTCTTGAGCAGCTCGCCCGGGAGACGCCCGTCGAGGAGTGGGTGCGGGGGAAGTCGGCGCTGGTCATCGGGGCCGGGTCGATGTCCTCGCTCGCCGCCGCGACGCTCGCCCGTGCGGGGGCCGCCGAGATCGTCGTCGCCAACCGGACGTTCGATCGTGCCGAGCGGCTCGCAGAGATACTGAACGCCAGTGGTACGGACGTGACGGCTCGCGCGGTCCCGATGGAATCGGTGCCGGGCGAGTTGGCGCGTGTGGATCTGGCCGTGTCCTGCACCGGGGCGACGGGGACCGTGCTGACCGGGGAGGACGTGGCGCGGGCCGTCGAGGGGCGGGTCGCCGCGGAGGCGGCTGTCGCCGACGCCGTTCCCGTGCTGGCCGTCATCAAACCGCAGCCCGCGGAAGACGCCTGTCCGCTCGACCTCGGCGCCGTCCAGCAAGGCTTCTCCGTCGCCGGTGACGCGGCCGTCGCCGGGATGGACGCGGCGACGCTGGAGCAGCACGCGGCGTGGGTGGAGACCGGGACGAGCGGAGCCGCCGACCGGCGGGCCGAGCGGGAGGCCGAGCTGATCTCCGCGCTCGCGCAGACCGCCGCCGTCATCGGCCGGATCCCCGAGCGCCGCCGTCCCGAGGGGGCCCTGGACGTCGTCCACGGCGCCGAACCCGTGCTGTGTCTGCTCGACCTCGCGATGCCGCGCGACATCGACCCCGCCGCCCACCGCGTGGCCGGGGTGCGGCTGGTGGACATCGAGTCGCTCGCCGAGGCCAGCGCGGACGCGCCGATGGCGTCCGACGTCGACCAGGTCCGGCGGATCGTGTCGGACGAAGTCAACGCTTTCGGGGCCGCGCAGCGCGCCGCGCACATCACGCCGACCGTCGTCGCCCTGCGGACGATGGCCGCGGACGTCGTGGCCGGCGAGATCGCGCGGCTGGAGGGGCGGCTGCCGGGGCTCGACGACAAGCACCGCGCCGAGATCACCCAGACCGTGCGGCGCGTCGTCGACAAGCTGCTGCACGCACCGACCGTACGGGTCAAGCAGCTCGCGGCGGAGCCCGGCGGCGCCGGGTACGCGGACGCGCTGCGGACCCTGTTCGACCTCGACCAGGAGACGGTCGCCGCCGTGTCCCGGGCAACGGACGAGAAGGACCCGGCATGAAAGAAAGAGCACTGAGACTCGGGACCAGGCGAAGCAGACTCGCCATGGCCCAGTCCGGGCAGGTCGCCGAGGCCGTACGGCAGGTGACCGGCCGGGCGGTCGAACTCGTCGAGATCACGACGTACGGCGACACCTCCCGCGAACACCTCGCGCAGATCGGCGGGACGGGCGTGTTCGTCACCGCGCTGCGCGAAGCGCTGCTCGCCGGAGACGTCGACTTCGCCGTTCACTCGCTGAAGGACCTGCCGACGGCGCAGCCCGAAGGGCTGACGCTGGCCGCCGTACCCCTGCGCGAGGACCCCCGGGACGTCATCGTCGCCCGGGACGCGCTGAAGTTCACCGACCTGCCGGACGGGTCCCGCGTCGGGACCGGTTCGCCGCGCAGGGCGGCCCAGCTGAACGCGTACGCACGGGCCCACGGACTCGGCATCGAGACGGTGCCGATCCGGGGGAACGTCGACACCCGCATCCGGTACGTGCACGACGGGGAACTGGACGCTGTCGTCCTGGCCGCCGCCGGGCTCAACCGGCTCGGGCGCGCCGACGAGGTCACCGACTTCCTGTCGGTCGACACGGTTCTGCCCGCCCCCGGCCAGGGGGCACTGGCGATCGAGTGCGCGGCAGCCGATGCCGACCTCGTCGCCGCGCTCGGCGAACTCGACGACCCGTTCACGCGGGTCGCCGTAACGGCCGAACGGTCACTGCTCGCCGCCCTGGAGGCCGGTTGCAGCGCACCTGTGGGGGCGCTGGCCGACCTTCTGGCCGACGGGCAGATTGTCAAGGAAATGCGCCTGCGAGGAGTTGTCGGCACGACCGACGGTTCCCGTACGGTGCAGCTGTCCACCACCGGTCCCGTGCCCGAGACGCATGACCAGGCAATGACGCTCGGTCGCGAGCTCGCCGCCGAGATGCTTGCCCAGGGCGCGGCCGGTCTGATGGGGGAGCGAGCACATTGAGCCCCACCACCCTTCCCTCCGGCCTGGACCACGGGCACGTCACCTTTCTGGGTGCCGGACCCGGGGATCCGGGACTGCTGACTCTGCGCGCCGTGGAGGCGCTGGCGAGCGCTGACGTCCTCGTCGCCGAGCACGAGGTGCTCGACGTCGTGCGGACGCACGCCCGTACCGGCGTCTCCGTCGTGCCCACGGACCCCGCCCCGGGCACGATCGCACCACAGCCCACGGTAGTTGACAGTGCGTCAGCGACCGTTGCGCTTCCCGTGGTGCGGGATGCGGCACATCTTGTCATGGAGGCCGCGCGGGGCGGCAGGCGGGTCGTCCGTGCGGTGTCCGGTGACCCCGGACTTGATACGTACGCCGCTTCCGAAATGCTCGCCTGCGCCTCCGCCGGTGTGCCCTTCGAGGTGGTTCCCGGTGTCGCCACCGCCGTCGGGGTCCCGGCCTACGCCGGGGTGCCGCTGCGGGACGCGCACGGGGCGGACGTCCGGTTCGTGGACGCCCGTACGGCGTCCGACCGGTGCTGGACGGAGGTGGGGGCGTCCGACGGGACCGTCGTCGTCTCCACGTCCCTCGACGCCGTCGCCGCCGCCGCCGGTGAACTCGTCTCCGCCGGGCGCAAGCCCGACACTCCGCTGACCGTCACCGTCGCCGGGACCACCACCCGGCAGCGGACGTGGTGCGCGACCCTCGGGACCATCGCGCAGACGTTGAAGCAGGCGAAGGTGCTGCCCTCGCCCGACGGCGGGCGGCCCGTTATAGCCGTCGTCGGGGAGCGGTCCGCGCCGGCCCAGCGGGAACAGCTCGCCTGGTTCGAGTCGAAGCCGTTGTTCGGGTGGAAGGTGCTTGTTCCTCGGACGAAGGAGCAGGCCGCCTCTCTCTCCGAGCAGCTGCGGTCCTACGGGGCCGTGCCGCACGAGGTCCCGACCATCGCTGTCGAGCCGCCTCGTACCCCTCAGCAGATGGAGCGGGCCGTCAAGGGGCTCGTCACCGGGCGGTACGAGTGGATCGCCTTCACCTCCGTGAACGCCGTCAAGGCCGTGCGGGAGAAGTTCGAGGAGTACGGGCTCGACGCGCGTGCCTTCGCCGGGATCAAGGTCGCGGCTGTGGGGGAGCAGACCGCCAAGGCGCTGATCGCCTTCGGCGTCAAGCCCGACCTCGTGCCCAGCGGGGAACAGTCCGCCGCCGGGTTGCTGGAGGACTGGCCGCCCTACGACCCCGTCTTCGACCCGATCGACCGGGTGTTCCTGCCCCGCGCCGACATCGCCACCGAGACGCTCGTCGCCGGGCTGATCGACCTCGGGTGGGAGGTGGACGACGTCACCGCCTACCGGACGGTTCGTGCTTCGCCGCCGCCCGCTGACACCCGGGAGGCGATCAAGGGGGGTGGGTTCGATGCGGTGCTGTTCACGTCGTCGTCCACCGTGCGGAACCTGGTGGGGATCGCCGGGAAGCCGCACAACGTGACCGTGATCGCGTGTATCGGGCCCGCTACCGCCAAGACCGCTGAGGAGCATGGGCTTCGGGTGGATGTGATGGCGCCCGAGCCGTCCGCGCAGAAGCTGGCTGAGGCGTTGGCGGAGTTCGGGTTGCGGCGGAGGGCTGCTGCTCTTGATGCTGGGGATCCTGTTACTCGGCCTAGTGAGCGGAGGCCTGGGGGGCGGAGGCGGCGGGCTACCTGAGGGTTTAGGGGGCCTGCGTTGAGGGGTTGGGTCTCGTGGGCGTTGGCTGGGAGGCTGGCGGGGCGCGTGACATTGGCTCCTCGCCTGCGGGGCGCCTAAGTCGGTGTCGAGGACACGATCGTGCTCAGCCCTTCGGGCCTCCGCGCGTTCGTGCCCTCGACACCGACGCGCCCCTTCGGCTCCTTCGCGGCCGGTGGCCGGA
>DATCQX010000136.1:0-18518 GCA_036569285.1 Streptomyces sp. | reverse complement strand
ACCTGCGAGGGTGGCGGCCGACACACCCCCGCCGCCACCCTCGCAGGTCGAGCTCCCGCCGGGCGGACGTCTCGTCGAGGCCGAATTCGCCGCGTCCGTCTGGCAGGTGAGCGTCCGTCAGGGCGACGAGGTCACCACCGGCCAGCCCCTCCTGGTCCTGGAGGCGATGAAGATGGAGTCCCGCATCGACGCCCCGTCCCCCGGCGTCGTCCACGAGATCCTGGCCAAGCCCGGCGACCAGGTGGAGGCCGGCACGGCACTCCTGGTCCTGGCCGCCCCCGCACCCACCCTCACCCCGGCCGCGAACTGAAAGAGGCGCCACTCATGCCCACCCCCCAAGTCCTCGCCCGGGTCCGCGCCGCCTACGCCCGCATCGAGGCCGTCGACCGCCCGGAAATCTGGATCACCCTCCGCCCCCGGACAGAGCTGGAGGCCGAGGCCACATCCCTGGAATCCCGCCTCACCTCCGGCGAACACCTCCCCTTGGCCGGTCAACTCCTCGCCGTCAAGGGCAACATCGACGTGGCAGGCATCCCCACCACGGCAGCCTGCCCCTCCTACGCGTACGACCCCCAGGAGGACGCCCCCGTCGTGGCCCGGCTCCGCGCGGCCGGCGCCCTCGTCCTCGGCACCACCAACCTCGACCAGTTCGCCACCGGCCTCGTCGGCACCCGCTCCCCGCACGGCGCCGTCCGAGGCGCCCACGACCCGTCCCGCATCAGCGGCGGCTCCAGCTCCGGTTCAGCGGTGGCGGTCGCTCTGGGCATCGCGGACCTGGCCCTCGGCACGGACACGGCGGGCTCGGGCCGAGTCCCGGCGGCCTTCAACGGCATAGTCGGCCTCAAGCCGACCAAGGGCCTGGTCCCGACGGACGGCGTAGTCCCGGCCTGCGCCTCCTTGGACTGCGTCACCGTCTTCGCCCGCACCCTACGAGAAGCCGAACAGGCCCTCTCCCACATGACCACCGCCCCCAGCCCCACCCCACCCCGCACCCCGGGCCCGTGGCGCGTGGCCATCGCCACCCCGGACCACTTGGGCGAGCTGGACGAGGGCTGGCAGCAGGCCTACGACAACGCCGTCCACCAACTCCGCACAGCGGGCGCCGAGATCCGCACCCTCGACCTCACCCCGTTCACCGAAGCGGCAGCCATGCTCTACGAGGGCGCTTTCGTCGCCGAACGCTACACAGCGGTAGGCGCTTTCATCGAAAAAGCGACCCCCGACCTGGATCCCACGGTAGCCACGATCATCACCCGAGCCCGGGACATCCCGGCTCACCAACTCTTCGCGGACCAGGCGAAGCTAACGACTCTCCGCACCCAAGCCCTAGAGCAACTGGCCGACGCAGATGCCCTGTTGCTCCCCACCACCCCAACTCACCCCAGCCTGGCAGAAGTCGCAGCCAACCCCTTCACCACCAACGCCCACCTCGGCCGCTTCACCAACTCCACCAACCTCTTCGACCTAGCGGCAGCAGCAGTCCCCGCAGGCCAGGTGAACGGCCTCCCCTTCGGCGTCATGCTGATAGGCCCGGCCCACACGGACGAACGCCTGGCACGGATCGCGGAGTTGCTGACACCGAACGTGCACCTGGCGGTGGTAGGCGCCCACTTGACGGGCCAGCCCCTGAACCCCCAGCTCCTCTCCCTGGGCGCAAAACTGCACCACAGCACCACAACAGCCCCGCTCTACCGCCTATACGCCCTGAACACGACCCCACCGAAGCCGGGCTTGGTGCGCATAGGAGAGGGGGGAGCCCAGATAGAAACAGAAATCTGGAGCATCCCCCCGGAGGGTCTGGGCCTTCTGCTGGCTTCCCTCCCTCGCCCGATGGCACTGGGCAAGATCGACCTAGCAGACGGCACCCAGGTACCTGGCTTCCTCTGCGAACCAGCAGCGCTGGAAAACGCAGAGGACATAACGGCGCATGGAGGTTGGCGCACCTATCTCAACAAGCGTGAGGCATCGGTCTTTTAGGGGCGCGGGGCTGTATCGATTTGCGGCTACCGCCGCGTGGGCGCGACCAGTCACGAAGCACCCGCACCCGCCACTCAAACCCTCACCCCACCGACGAATAGGCCACCACCCCCCGCAACACCCCCTCCACAGCCTTCCGCGCAGCCTTCGGCACAGTAGACCCCTCCTGCGGCGCCGCAGCCGCAACCTGCCCCAGCACATCAATCACCTGCTTACACCACCGAACAAAGTCCCCGGCCGGCATCTCCGCCTCCCGAAGCACCTCATCCAGCCCCTGCCCGGAAGCCCACGAGTACGCGGCCCACGCGAACCCGAGATCCGGCTCCCGCTGCCCCACCCCTTCCGTCTGACTGATCCGGAACTCCTCCTCCAGCCCATCGAGCCGCCCCCAGATCCGCACCATCTCCCCCAGCGCGGCCTTGGCGGCCCCGGACGGCACCTTGGGGGCCATCGCGTCGTCCCCGACCCGAGCCTCGTACACCAACGCGGAGACACACGCGGCGAGTTCGGCGGGCGACAGCCCTTCCCACACCCCGGCCCGCAGGCATTCACTGGCGAGCAGATCGAGTTCCCCGTACAGCCGGGCCAACCGCCGCCCGTGCTCGGTGACTTCATCGCCCCGCAGATAGTCCAGCTCGGTCAGCAGCGCGACGATCCGATCGAAGGTCCGGGCGATCGTGTTGGTCCGCCCCTCGATCCGCCGCTCCAACTGGGACGTGTCCCGCAGCAGCCGGTAATACCGTTCGGCCCACCGGGCGTGGTCCTCCCGCTCGGCGCACCCGTGACAGGGATGCGCCCGCAACTCGGCCCGCAACCGCGAGATCTCCCGGTCGTCAGCGGCCTGAGCCCTCTTCTTACGGGCCCGCTCCGGCGGAACGTGCCCGGCCTTGGCCCGCAGCGCGGACGCGAGATCCCGCCGGGACTGCGGCGACCGAGGGTTGAAGGTCTTGGGGATCCGCATCCGGTCGAACGCCTCGACCGGCACGGGGAAGTCGATGGACGCGAGCCGCTTGACCTGCCGCTCAGCGGTCAGCACCAGAGGCCGGGGCCCGTCATGGTGCTCGAACCCCCGATGCCCGTTGGCCCGCCCGGCCGGCAGCCCCGGGTCGAGGACGAGCGCGAGCCCGGCGAACTTCCCGGTCGGAACGTGGATGACGTCCCCGGGCTTGAGCCGCTCCAGCGCGACAGCGGCCTCGGCACGCCGCTGCGCGACACCCTGCTTCGCCAACTCGGTCTCGCGGTCCTTGAGTTCACGCCGCAGCCGGGCGTACTCCTCGAAGTCCCCGAGATGGCAGGTCATCGACTCCTTGTAGCCGTCGAGCCCTTCTTCGTTGCGCTGGACCTGCCGGGAGATCCCGACGACGGACCGGTCGGCCTGGAACTGCGCGAACGACGTCTCCAGCAGCTCCCGCGACCGGTGGCGCCCGAACTGCTCGACGAGGTTGACGGCCATGTTGTACGACGGCCGGAAACTCGACCGCAGCGGGTACGTCCGCGTGCCCGCGAGCCCGGCGAGGTGCTCGGGGCTCATGGCCCGCTGCCAGAGCACGACGGCGTGCCCCTCGACGTCGATCCCGCGCCGCCCGGCCCGCCCGGTGAGCTGCGTGTACTCGCCCGGCGTGATGTCCGCGTGCTGCTCGCCGTTCCACTTGACGAGCTTTTCGAGGACGACGGACCTGGCGGGCATGTTGATGCCGAGTGCCAGCGTCTCCGTCGCGAAGACGGCCTTGACGAGCCCTCGGACGAACAGTTCCTCGACGACCTCCTTGAAGGTCGGCAGCATGCCCGCGTGGTGCGCCGCGATGCCCCGCTCCAGGCCCTCCAGCCACTCGAAGTAGCCGAGGACGTGCAGGTCTTCGCGCGGGATCGAGGCCGTCCGCTCCTCGACGAGGGCACGCACCTCGGCCCTCGACTCGTCGTCGTTGAGCCGGAGCCCGGCGTACAGGCACTGCTGGACGGCGGCCTCGCAGGCGGCGCGGCTGAAGATGAAGGTGATTGCGGGGAGCAGGCCCTCGGCGTCGAGCCGCTCGATGACCTCGGGCCGGCCCGGCGTCCACACGCGGGAGCGGGATCTGCGCTCCCGCTCGCGGTCGGCCTCCCGCATCCGGCCGCGTTTGCGGTCCTGGTAGGAGGGCCGCTGCGCCTCCATGCGGGCGAGGCGGGTGAGGTCGGGGTTGACGGCCTTCTTGCTGCCCTCGCCCTCCTCGAACAGGTCGTACATCCGCCGCCCGGCCAGCACGTGCTGGAACAGCGGCACCGGACGGTGTTCGGAGACGATGACCTCGGTGTCACCGCGGACGGTGTCGAGCCAGTCGCCGAACTCCTCGGCGTTGGAGACGGTCGCGGAGAGGGAGACCAGTGTCACCGACTCGGGGAGGTGGATGATCACCTCTTCCCAGACGGCGCCCCGGAACCGGTCGGAGAGGTAGTGCACCTCGTCCATCACGACGTACCCGAGGCCGAGCAGCGTCTGCGAACCGGCGTACAGCATGTTCCGCAGCACCTCGGTGGTCATCACGACCACCGGTGCGTCGGAGTTGACGCTGTTGTCGCCCGTCAGCAGCCCGACCTTGTCCGCGCCGTAGCGGCGGCACAGGTCGGCGTACTTCTGGTTGGAGAGCGCCTTGATGGGGGTCGTGTAGAAACACTTCTTGCCCTGTCCGAGGGCCAGATGGACGGCGAACTCGCCGACGATCGTCTTGCCCGACCCCGTAGGAGCGGCTACCAACACCCCCTTCCCCGCCTCAAGCGCCCGACATGCCTCGATCTGGAAGGCGTCGAGCCCGAACTCATACATCTCGCGGAACCCGGCCAGCGCGGTCGCCTGCTCGACAGCACGCTCGCGCGCCGCCGCATACCGCTCAGCCGGGGAGAGGTCCTCTGTCATCGTGCTTCGAGCGTACCGGCCCCCACTGACAACGGGACGATCATTATCCGGATCCTGGACAAACGGAGACGGCCGGACGCCCGAGGGACGTCCGGCCGTGGCCGTGGTGGCGGGAAGGTCAGGTCACGTCGTCGTATCCGTTGACCCGGTCGGTGCTCGACTGGCCCGGCAGGGCGCGGGCGGAGCTGACCGACTCGACCTCGCCGATGTCCGAGGGGGTCAGGTCGAGCTCGGACGCCTCGTCGTCACCGGGGCCCATCTCCTCGCGGCGGCGCTTGCGGCGGTCGTTGAGAAGGGAGAAGCCGGTCGCGAGGAAGTACAGGGCGACGATGGGGGCCGCCAGGGACAGCATCGAGACCGGGTCGACCGTCGGCGTGGCGAACGCGGAGAAGACGGTGACGCCCATGACCATCCCGCGCCACCAGCCGAGCATCCGCTTGCCCGTGACGATCCCGGTGAGGTTGAGCAGCACCAGCAGCAGCGGCAGCTCGAAGGAGAGACCGAAGACGATCACCATGCGGGTGACCAGGTCGAGCAGGTCGTCGAGCGGCAGCAGGTTGATGGTGTCGTCGGGGGTGAGCCCGAGCATCACCTCGGCAGCGGCGGGCAGCACGTGGTACGAGAACCAGCCGCCCGCAGCGAACAGCGGAGCTCCGGCGCCGACGAACGCGTACGCGTACTTCCGTTCATGCTTGTGCAGGCCGGGAGCGATGAACGCCCAGAGCTGGTAGAGCCAGATCGGGCTCGCGAGGACCACACCGGCCGTCAGCGAGACCTTGATCATCAGCGTGAAGGGAGCCATCAGACCCGACACGGTGATGTTGCCGCAGGCCCCGCTCTTCTGCTTCGCCAGCTCCGTGAACGCGGTCCTGCAGCCCACTTCGTTGCGGATCGGCTCTGTCAGGACGTTGATGATGTCCTGATAATAGACGGCGCTGAAAATCGCGAACACGAGGATGGCCAGGACGGCCTTCCCCAGGCGGTTACGCAGCTCCCGAAGGTGTTCCACCAGGGGCATCCGCCCCTCGGGATCCTTCTCCTTCTTGCGGGCGGACTTGAGCAACCCACGTTCCCATCTCGTGCGGTGGGCCGGAGTTCACCGGCCCTGCGTCAGCGCTTGGTGGTGTCCGTCGGCTCGGTGACCGGGCGGGAGCTGGTCACGTCGCCGGGGGCGGCCTGGATCGTGCGCTGCGCGGCCTGGTCGCCCGGGGTGGGCGGGGCGGCCGAGGTGGTGGCGGAGCTGCCGCTCTCCTCCTTCATCGCCTTGGCCTCGCTCTTGAGGATCCGCGCGGACTTGCCGAGCGAGCGGGCCATGTCCGGAAGCTTCTTCGCGCCGAACAGCAGGATGACGACGACGAGGATCAGAATGATCTCGGTGGGGCCGAGCCTACCCATAGCTTTTACCTTCTTCACCGAGGCGACATGGTCCGAATACCTGGCGAGCCGGACATTCGTCCGACCACCGTTGCTGTCAGCGATCGTAACGCTCAGGAGTGAACGTCAGGCAACCCCCGTGCGTACTCCCGGTTCCGCGGACCGGGCCTCGTTCTCCGGTCCGCGACCAGCAGCGTACCCGCCGCACCGGGCGACGCGGGAGGGCGAAGTAACCCAAATCGCATCCGCCGCCCGGCTCAAGGAGCCGCCGCGCCCGCCCTCACAGCGAGTCGGCGGCCCGCGCGGCGCTCACCGCCGACCTCTCCAGGTCCTCCGCGGCCCGCCCGATCCGCTCCGCCGACGCCGCGACCTGCGCCCCGAGCCGCCGCGCCTCCACGAACACCCGCACCGCGAGCACCCCCAGCACCAGCAGCCCGAGGAAACCCACAGCAACCGCGACCATCGCCCAGAACATGCCCCGAGCGTAGCGCTCGGCGGGGTGTGCGGTGACAGCCGGCCCGGACGGCTACATGCCTTGAAGCCGCAGCGTCCGTACCCCGCCGCCCAGCAGCAGCCCCACGATCCGCTCCCCCGCCGGTTTGCGGACCTGTACCTCGCAGTCGGGGCAGGTGAAGGAGTAGAACGTCGTCCGCTCGCTCCCCCCGAGCGCCAGCATGAACGCCTCGGCCCCCAGCTCGAACCGCCCCCGGCACTCGGGGCACCCGGCAGTGAAGACGACCGGTGTGACGGCCTCGATTCCCACGTCCTTCATACCCGCGAAGGCGGTCGCCACCGTCATCTCCGGGCCCTCGGACAGCTCGCTCACCCCGCCGCTCCTCCCGCCTCGACCTGGTCGTACGCGGCCAGCGCCGCCCGCGCGGCCTCACGGGCGCTGTCCGCGAGGTCCTGCGGCGCCACGATCCGGCCGTCCGCTCCCAGCCGCAGCGCCAGCCGCCGCAGGGACGCCGGATCAGGGGTGCGCAGCGTGATCCGCAGCCCGCCGTCCGGCAGTTCCTCCGCGCTGTCGTGCGGGTAGTACTCGGCGACCCACCGGCCCCCGGGACCGACCTCGACGACGACCTCGGGGTCCTCGGCGGCGGGCTGCACGAGCCCCAGCGACAGATCCCGCAGCTCCACCTCGGGCGGCGCCGACGGCTCGTCCAGGATCTTGATCTCGGCGACCCGGTCCAGGCGGAACGTCCGCCGCGCCTCGGAGCGCCGGCACCACGCCTCGACGTACGTGTGCCCCACGCTGACCAGGCGGATCGGGTCGATCTCCCGCTCGGTGACCTCGTCGCGCGCGGGCGAGTAATAGCGGATCCACAGCCGGCGCCGCTCGGCGATCGCCCGGTCGACGTCGGCGAAGACTCCGCCCTCGGACTCGAACGTCACCGACAGCCGCGCGCTCGCCCCGGCCGCCTCACCGGCCGCCGTCTCCACCTTCGCGGTGGCCCGCAGCAGCGCCTGCCGGTCGCCCTCGCGCAGCCCCGGCAGCGTGGCCACCGCGCGCGCCGCGACCAGCAGCGCCGTCGCCTCGTCGGCCGCCAGACGCAGCGGCTCGGCCCCCTCCGCGCCGAGGGCGGCCGGGTTGTGCCACCAGATGTGCTCGCCGTCCGTGTCGATGTCGAGGAGGTCCCCGCCGCGGAAGCTCGTCCCGCACATCGGCAGCACGTCGAGGTCGGCGACCAGTTCCTCCTCGGTGATCCCGAACGCCCGCGCCACGTCCTCGACGCGCGCGCCGGGCCGCTCCCTCAGATACGTCACCAGCGACAGCATCCGCCGTGTCTGGTCGATCGCGTTCACCGGCCGCACCGGTTTGCCCGCCATGCTCTTCCCCGCCCCCTCAGCCCTTGGCCACGGCCCGCAGCCGGTCCACGACGTCCGCCCGCAGCTCGGCCGGACCGACGACCACGACGTCAGGACCGAACTCCACCAGCCAGGCGTCCAGACCGTGCCCGTACGGAATCTCCAACTCGTCCCAGCCGTTCCCGAGTTCCCGCACCACCGTGGCTTTCGCCCGAAGGGGGTACCCGGCCCCGGCCCGCAGCCGGATCACCGCGCTGCGGTCCGCCCGCTCCCCCGCCCAGCCCGCCACGGTCTCGCGCACCGTCACGACGTCCGGCACCGGCGCCGTGAACGCGGCACCCCGCGAACGCACCCGCCCGGTGATCCGCGACAGCCGGAACACCCGCTCCGCGCCCCGGTCCCGGTCGTACCCGGCGAGATACCAGTGCCCGCGCCAGCACTCCAGCGCCCACGGCTCCACATTCCGCGGCTCGGGCCGCGCGGCCGTCACCTTCCGGTAGTCGAACACCACCGGACGACGGTCCCGGCACGCCAGCATCAACGGCTCGAACGCCGCCTCGTGCACAGGGATCCGCGGCTCCAGGGCGCCGTGCGCCTCGTACGGGTCGACGTCCTCGGGCAGCCCCGCCGCACGCAGCTTCTGCAGCGCGCCCGAAGCGGCGCCGGCGAGCCTCGCCTGCTGCCACACCTTCGCGGCGAGCCCCAGCGCGGCGGCCTCCTCGGCGTCCAGCGTGATGGGCGGCAGCCGGTTGCTGTCCTTGCGGGCGAGGTAGCCGACCTCGCCGTCCAGGTTCTCCACCGTCTCGATGACCAGGCCGAGTTCGCGCAGATCGTCCTTGTCGCGCTCGAACATCCGGTTGAAGGCGTCGTCCGCACCCGCTTCGAGGTACGCCTCGATGGATTCGCGCAACTCCCGCTTGCTCAGCGGTCTGCGGGTCCCCAGCAGACACAGCGCCAGGTTCATGAGCCGCTCTGCCTTGGCAATGGCCATCGACGCCCTTCGCCTTTCCTATGGTGCTTCCGACGGATGACCGTACCGCCCCGCGCCGTCCGGGC
This sequence comes from Streptomyces sp., assembly GCA_036569285.1. Lineage (GTDB taxonomy): Bacteria > Actinomycetota > Actinomycetes > Streptomycetales > Streptomycetaceae > Streptomyces. The sequence continues at coordinate 9,418 of DATCQX010000136.1, read as the reverse complement.
AAAAGCCGAGGCCCATGCCCGTACAGGCATGGGCCCCACCCGGTCGCTACCGGTCGTGCGCCGCTCAGACCGCGATCAGGTCCACCACGAAGATCAGGGTGGAACCGGCCGGGATCGCCGGGGTCGGGCTCTGGTCGCCGTAGCCCAGGTGCGGCGGGATGGTCAGCTGGCGACGGCCGCCGACCTTCATGCCCTGCACACCCTGGTCCCAGCCCTTGATGACCCGGCCGGCACCCAGCGGGAACTTGAACGCGGAACCGCGGTTCCAGCTCGCGTCGAACTCCTCGCCGGTGGCGAAGGTGACACCCACGTAGTGCACGGTCACCATCTGACCGGCCTGCGCGACCTCGCCGTCACCCTCCCAGATGTCCTTGATCTCAAGGTCCGCCGGCGGCTGGCCCTCGGGGAAGTCGATCTCGGGCTTCTCGATGCTCACGTCAAACTCCTGGTCGTTCACAAAAAGGAAACCCGCACAGTCTTACATCTCGGCGCGTGTCACGAGGACGCGAGGATGTCCACCGTGAACACCATCGTCGACGTCTTCTCGATCCCGCTGTCCTGCGGCGGGTTGTCGCCGTAGCCGAGCGCCGGGGGGACGACGATGACGACGCGGCTGCCGACCTTCTTGCCGGTGAGGCCCTGCGCCCAGCCCTTGACGACCTGCTGGAGCGAGAACGACGTCGGCTGCTCACGCTTGTACGAGGAGTCGAACTCCTTGCCGGTCTCCCAGACGACGCCCTTGTACTGCACGACCAGCGTGCTGTCGGCCTTCACCACCGGGCCGTCGCCCTCGATGACGTAGTTCGCCACCAGCTCCTTCGGCGCCGCCGACTTGGGGATGTCCACCGAGGGCGCCTTGCCGTCCGTGTTCGTGCCCACCTTCGGCAGCTTCGCGTCGTCCTGCGCGACGTCCTTGCCCTTCGCGGAGGACTTGCCGTTGAACGTGTCCTGGACGTCCACCACGAACACCAGCGTGTCCGTGCCCTTGATGCCCGCCTGCGACTGGCCCTCCGTGCCGTACCCCCAGGTCGGCGGGACGGAGAACTCGACCCGGCTGCCCGTCTTCTTGCCCGCCAGCGCGTACCGCCAGCCGTCGATGATGCTGCCCTTGGCGAGTTGGATGAACAACGGGGTCTTACGGTCGTAGGAGTTGTCGAACACCTTCGCCGTGTCCCAGATCTGGCCCAGGTAGTGGGCCCACACGAAGTCGCCCTCGGCGATCGTCTTCCCGCTGCCCGCGACCAGCGTCTTCACCGCGAGCTGGTCCGACGGCGTGCCGCTGCCCTTCGCCACGGTCGGCTTCTCGCCGAACTTCTGCCCCGCCGTCACGGCCGGCAGCGGGCCGTCCACGATCTTCGGCGCCGGAGCCGCCGACGAGTCCGAGGCGGACGGCGACGCGCTGTCGCTCGCCTTGCTGGAGTCGGACTTGTCGTCGCCGCAGGCGGCGAGCGTGACCAGTCCCACGGGGACGGCGGCGAGAATGAGGGAGCGTCGGCGCACGGTGGAAGCCTCGTATCGGTCGATCTTGTGGATGGCGTGCGCGCAACTCTACGGCGTGCAAAGGGCGCCGTACGGAAAACGTACGGCGCCCGTGTTGCGTTCCGGCCTGTCACCGGAACGTGTGCCTCACATCCCGGCGATCAGCTTCTCCACCCGGTCGTCGACCGACCGGAAGGGGTCCTTGCACAGAACCGTCCGCTGCGCCTGGTCGTTCAGCTTCAGATGCACCCAGTCGACGGTGAAGTCCCGGCGCTGCTCCTGCGCCCGCCGGATGAAGTCGCCCCTGAGCCGGGCCCGAGTCGTCTGCGGGGGCACCGACTTGCCCTCGAAGATCTTCAGGTCGTTGCAGATCCGCGCCGCCTGCCCCTTGCGCTCCAGCAGGTAGTACAGACCCCGGCGACGGTGGATGTCGTGGTAGGCGAGGTCGATCTGCGCCACCCGCGGATGCGACATCGTCATGTTGTGCTTGGCCCGGTACCGCTCGATCAACTGGTACTTCATCACCCAGTCGATCTCCGTGCCGATCCGGTCCAGGTCCTCCGCCTCGATCGCGTCGAGCGTGCGGCCCCACAGTTCGAGGACCTGCTCGACCGTCCCCGTACGGATACCGCGCCGCTCGCAGAAGTCGACGGCCTTCTCGTAGTACTCGCGCTGCACCTCCAGCGCCGACGCCTCCCGCCCGCTCGCCAGACGCACCTTGCGCCGGCCCGTGATGTCGTGACTGACCTCGCGGATCGCCCGGATCGGGTTCTCCAGCGTCAGATCCCGCATCACCGTGCCCGCCTCGATCATCCGCAGCACCAGGTCGGTCGCGCCGACCTTCAGCAGCATCGTCGTCTCCGACATGTTCGAGTCGCCCACGATCACGTGCAGACGGCGGTAGCGCTCCGCGTCCGCGTGTGGTTCGTCACGGGTGTTGATGATCGGCCGGGAGCGCGTCGTCGCCGAGGAGACGCCCTCCCAGATGTGTTCCGCCCGCTGGCTCACGCAGTACACCGCGCCGCGCGGGGTCTGGAGCACCTTGCCCGCCCCGCACAGCAGCTGACGCGTCACCAGGAACGGGATCAGGATGTCCGCGAGACGGGAGAACTCCCCGTGCCGCGCGACCAGATAGTTCTCGTGGCAGCCGTAGGAGTTACCGGCCGAGTCCGTGTTGTTCTTGAAGAGGTAGACGTCGCCCGCGATTCCTTCCTCGTGCAGGCGCCGTTCCGCGTCCACCAGAAGTCCTTCGAGAATGCGCTCGCCGGCCTTGTCGTGAGTCACCAGCTCGGTCACGTTGTCACATTCGGGTGTCGCGTATTCGGGGTGCGAACCCACATCCAGATAGAGGCGGGCTCCGTTCCGCAGAAAGACATTGCTGCTGCGGCCCCATGACACGACACGGCGGAAGAGGTACCGCGCCACCTCGTCAGGAGACAGACGCCGCTGTCCCCTGAACGTGCACGTGACGCCGTACTCGTTCTCCAGCCCGAAAATGCGGCGGTCCATGACTGAACATTACGCCCGATCGCCGGAACTGAAACGGGGTTCGACAGCACGGTTCAGATCATTTTCCGACGACACCACGGCCACCGCGCGAGAAGCGGGCACCTCCATTACCCTCCTCGTCGCCAGCAAAACCAGCAGCGCGGCACCGCCCGCCAGAACCGGCACCGCGAACCCCCACAGCGTGCCGCCCGCCTCCACCACCGGCCCGGTCACCCCCGTCCCCACCGACTGGCCCACCGTGAACATCGTCACCAGCCACGAGAACGCCTCCGTCACCGTCCCTCGCGGCGCGTACAGGTCGACCAGGACGAACATGCAGGTGATCGCCGGCGCCAGGAACAGCCCCGCCAGCGCCGTCAGCGCCACCATCGCGGGCGCGGCCGGACGCAGCATCAACGGCGCGTAGCAGACGGCGAGGAGCGCCACGATCGCCGTCAGGCGCCGCTGCGGCGACCCCGGCCACGACCGCGCCCCGTACACCGTCCCGCCCACCAGCGCCCCCAGCCCCAGCGCCGCCAGCATCCAGCCGTACACCGCGTCCCCGCCGTGCGCGTCCGCGTACGGCACCGACGCCACCGTGATCGAACCCAGCGCCACCCCGATGAACACGCACGAGCCCAGCAGCGCCAGCAGCGGACGCGAACGCAAAGCGCCGAGCCAGTGCGCCTCACGGGGAGCGGAACGCCAGGCGCGCGAGGGCGGCGAGACCACGACCGACAGCGCCCCCAGCACGCCCACCGCGTTGATCAGCAGCAGCGCCGCCCGCTCCGACCACACCGACACGCAGACCGTCACCAGCAGCGGGCCGACCGTGAACATCGCCTCCTGCGCGACCGCGTCCATCGCGTACGCCGTGTGCACCTGCTCCTCGCGCTTGAGGACCGACGGCCACAGCGCCCGCAGCCCGCCCTCCAGCGGCGGCGTCAGCAGGCCCGCGACCACCACCGCCGTACACGCCAGCCACAGGGGCTCCAGGCCGCTCCAGGCGAACACCGCCATCCCGGCCGCCGACCCCAGCGCCGCCGGCAGCTGCACGCGCGGCTGCCCGTACAGGTCCACGAGACGGCCCAGCACCGGCTGGCCCACCGCGTTCGCCACGCCGTACACCGCCGCCAGCACGCCCGCCAGGCTGTACGAGCCGCCCTCGGCGCGCGCGAAGAGGACGACCGTGATCGCCGCCGTCGCGCACGGCAGCCGGCCCACCAGCGTGCCGGCCAGCAGCCGCAGCGCGTACCGGGCCCGCGCCACCTCCGCGTATCCCGCCAGTCCCCCGGCCATCCCGCCTCCCACCGCTCGTCCGAGGCCCCGAGAGGCCTCACGTGTTACGTATAACTCCCAGGGCCATACGTACCATGAGCACACACCATCGGTCCAGAAACGGGAGGCGGGCTCACGGTGGCACGCAGCAGCACCCGGCCCACCAGCCGCGACGTCGCCCAGGCCGCCGGCGTCTCCCAGGCCGCCGTCTCCCTCGTCCTCGGCGACAAGTGGCGAGGCCGCGTCGCCGAAACCACCGCCGAACGCGTCCGCCAGGCCGCCCGCGACCTCGGCTACCGCCCCAACCTCGCCGCCCGCAACCTCCGCCTCGGCCACACCCGCACCGTCCTCCTCGTCGTCCCCGCCCTCACCACCGAGTTCTTCGCCGGCGTCTACACCGGCGCCGCCCGCGTCGCCGCCCAGCACGGCTTCGGCGTCGTCCTGTACCCCTCCCCCGAGGGCGTCGGCCCCGCCCGCGACCCCTTCGCCAGCGCCCAGGCCGCCCTGGACGGCGTCATCGCCTCCTCCATGGCCGCCGACGCCCTCACCGCCATCCGCGGCGACCAGCTCCCCCTCGTCATGCTCGACAGCGACCCCCACGGCAGCCTCGGCGCGGCCACCGTCAACCTCGACATCGCCGACGGCACCCGCCAGGTCGCCGACCACCTCCTCGGTCTCGGCCACCGCCACTTCCTCCACCTCGCCGCGGACGTCCCCTCCTGGACCTTCCGAGTCCGCGCCGACACCCTCACCGCCCGCCTGGACGCCACCCCCGGCACCACCCTGCGCACCGCCCCCACCGCCATCACCATCGACGACGCCCAGCGCGCCCTCACCCACGCCCTCCAGGGCGGCCCCCACCCCACCGCCGTCATCTGCGACGACGACAAACTCGCCGCCGGCGCCTACAAAGCCCTCCGCCGCCTCGGCCTGCGCGTCCCCGACGACATCTCCGTCACCGGCCTCGACGATCTCGCCCTCGCCACCGCGATCGACCCCGAACTCACCACCGTCCGCCTCGACGCCGAACTCTTCGGCGAACGCGGCATGCACGCCCTCCTCGCCGTCCTCGACGGCCGCGCCCCCGACCAGGGCGACATCCCCGTCCACCTCGTCGTCCGCGGCTCCACCGCACCGCCCCCCTGAACGACCTGTGCCCCGACCGGAAGAACCGGCCAGGGCACAGACAAAGGGTGCGTAAGGGGGGCTACTTCTCTCCGGAATCCCCGGAGCCGCCCTCGGCCTCCTCCGCGCTCTCCGCCTCCGTCGCCGGACCCTCGGCCTCCAGCAGACGCGACAGCTGCGGACCCACGATCCGCTTGAACTTCCGCTGCTGCGGACGCGTACGGTCCAGGACCGCCACCTCAAGGCGCTCGGCCGGGATCTCCCGCTGCGTGCCGTTCGCCTCCCGCGACAGCGCCTGCACCGCCAGCTTCAACGCCTCCGACAGGCTCATGCCGTCACGGTGCCGCTGATCCAGATAGTTGCTGATCAGCTCCGCGTTACCGCCCACCGCGACCGAACCGTGCTCGTCCACGATCGAACCGTCGTGCGGCAACCGGTAGATCTGGTCGCCCTCGACCGTCTCACCGACCTCCGCGACCACCAACTCCACCTCGTACGGCTTCTCCGCCGACGACGAGAAGATCGTCCCCAGCGTCTGCGCGTACACGTTCGCCAGGCCACGAGCCGTCACATCGTCACGGTCGTACGTGTACCCCCGCAGATCCGCGTAGCGCACACCACCGATCCTGAGGTTCTCGTACTCGTTGTACTTGCCCGCCGCCGCGAACCCGATGCGGTCGTAGATCTCGCTGAACTTGTGCAGCGCACGGGACGGATTCTCACCGACGAACACGATGCCGTCGGCGTACTGGAGGACCACAAGGCTGCGCCCGCGCGCGATGCCCTTACGGGCGTACTCCGCGCGGTCCGCCATCGCCTGCTGAGGAGACACATAGAACGGCGTCGACACCGGTTACCCGTCCTTTTCTGAGAAAGCCCTGAAGGCTCTGGAAGCTGTGGAGGTCACTCGAACACCTGACAACACGACGTGGGCCCGCCGCTACAGCAGCGCGGCCCGCGGGCCGTCCGGCTGCTCCAGCCGCTTCTCCAGCACCGAACGCGCGATCTCCGCGCCCTCGGCGTCCGTCAGCCGGCGGAAACCCTCGTCCGTGATCACCGTGACGATCGGGTAGATCCGGCGCGCGACATCCGGACCGCCCGTCGCCGAGTCGTCGTCCGCCGCGTCGTACAGCGCCTGCACCACCAGCGTCGTCGCCTCGGACTCCGACAGGCCGTCACGGAACAGCTTCTTCAGAGCGCCCCGCGCGAAGATCGAACCCGAGCCGACCGCCGCGTAGTTCTGCTCCTCCGAACGGCCGCCCGTCACGTCGTAACTGAAGATGCGGCCCTTCGCGCGGTCCACGTCGAAACCGGCGAACAGCGGCACGACCGCGAGGCCCTGCATCGCCATGCCCAGGTTCGACCTGATCATCGTCGACAGGCGGTTCGCCTTGCCCTCCAGCGAGAGCTGCGCGCCCTCCACCTTCTCGAAGTGCTCCAGCTCCAGCTGGAACAGCTTCACCATCTCCACCGCGAGGCCCGCCGTGCCGGCGATCCCGACCGCCGAGTACTCGTCCGCCGGGAACACCTTCTCGATGTCCCGCTGGGCGATCATGTTCCCCATCGTCGCCCGGCGGTCACCCGCGAGGATCACCCCGCCCTGGAACGTCACCGCCACGATCGTCGTCCCGTGCGGGGCCTCCAGCACACCCTGCATCTGGGGCAACTGCCGGTTCCCCGGCAGCAGTTGCGGCTGGTGCGCCGACAGGAAATCCATGAACGACGAGGACCCAGGCGTCAGGAAGGCAGCTGGTAGACGCCCGGTGCTACGAGTATTGGCTTCCACGAGATTCCTTCCAGGTAGGAGTCCGCCCGACGAACCGCGTCAGGGTCGTCCCCCAACTTGCCGATAGCCGAATTGCAGTTGAAGCACAGTACGCCAGGGACCCTACCCGTCTCGTGGCAGTGATCCACATGTACGGCGGATGCCTTCAGGCAGATGACACGGAGCCTTTTCTCAGGTCGTGCGGAGCGTGCGCCCCGGAGGCGTCGTCACCGGCGAAGGCCGCCCGCGGCCTGTCTCACCTGCACCGCGAGCAACACTTCACCTCGCCATCTTCATTCAAGGAGATCCCCCGCCTAGACCTTCGACTTGAAGGCTAAATCACTCCCCGCCCTTCTGAACGAATCCGCGTACGAAGTCCTCGGCATTCTCTTCGAGCACGTCGTCGATTTCGTCGAGAACCGAGTCGACGTCGTCGCTCAGCTTCTCGTGCCGTTCCTTGAGGTCCTCCGAGCCCGACGTCTCCGCCGCCTGCTCCTCGACCTCTTCGTTGGTCCGGGTCGCCTTCTGCTGGCCGCCGCCGGTGTCCTTGGTCGCCATGAACCTTCACCCCGCTCAGTTTCGCCCGATATGCCAGTGTGCTCAGACCCTACAAGCCGGGTCTGACATCGGCCCCGCAGTTGGTACAACGCGCGAGGGCCACCTCGATGATTCCCGGGGACGGGGGTTTCCACCCGTGCCCGGGGATCTTGTGTTCAGCCGCCGGAGAGGACCCTGACCAGGTCTTCAGCGGTCCGGCAGCGGTCCAGCAGCTCCTTGACGTGATTTCGCGTTCCGCGTAGCGGTTCCAGGGTTGGGACGCGCTGGAGGCTGTCGCGCCCGGGGAGGTCGAAGATGACGGAGTCCCAGGAGGCGGCGGCGACGTCGTCGGCGTACTGGTCGAGGCACCGCCCCCGGAAGTACGCCCGGGTGTCCTCCGGCGGCGACGACTTCGCGCGCTCGACCTCCGCCTCGTCCAGCAGCCGCTTCATCCGGCCACGGGCCGCGAGCCGGTTGTAGAGCCCCTTCTCGGCCCGTACGTCGGCGTACTGGAGGTCGACGAGGTGCAGCCGCGCGGCGTCCCAGTCGAGGTCGTCGCGGCGCCGGTAGCCCTCCATGAGCTCTTTCTTGGCGACCCAGTCGAGCTCCCCGGCGAGGCTCATGGGGTCGTTCTCCAGCCGGGTGAGGGTGTCCTCCCAGCGGGCGAGGACGTCCTTGGTCTGGTCGTCCGCGTCGGCCCCGTAGCGTTCCTCGACGTATTTGCGGGACAGCTCGTAGTACTCCATCTGGAGCTGGACGGCGGTGAGGGTGCGTCCGCTGCGGAGGGTGACGAGACGCTGGAGGCTGGGGTCGTGGGAGACCTGGTGGAGGGTGCGGACGGGCTGGTCGACCGCGAGGTCCACCGCGATGAAGCCGTCCTCGATCATGGAGAGGACGAGTGCGGTGGTGCCGAGTTTGAGGTAGGTGGAGATCTCGGACAGGTTGGCGTCGCCGATGATGACGTGCAGTCGGCGGTATTTCTCCGCGTCGGCGTGGGGTTCGTCGCGGGTGTTGATGATGGGCCGTTTGAGGGTGGTCTCCAGGCCGACCTCGACTTCGAAGTAGTCGGCGCGCTGGCTGATCTGGAAGCCGTGTTCGTGGCCGTCCTGGCCGATGCCGACGCGGCCGGCGCCGGTGAAGACCTGGCGGGAGACGAAGAAGGGCGTGAGGTGGCGCACGATGTCGCTGAAGGCGGTCTCGCGCTTCATCAGGTAGTTCTCGTGCGTCCCGTAGGAGGCGCCTTTGTTGTCGGTGTTGTTCTTGTAGAGGTGGATGGGCTGGGCGCCGGGGAGCTGGGCGGCTCGTTCGGCGGCTTCGGCCATGATGCGTTCGCCGGCCTTGTCCCAGAGGACGGCGTCGCGGGGGTTCGTGACTTCGGGCGAGCTGTACTCGGGGTGGGCGTGGTCGACGTAGAGGCGGGCGCCGTTGGTGAGGATGACGTTGGCGAGGCCGATGTCCTCGTCGGTGAGCTGGCTGGAGTCGGCGGCTTCCCGGGCGAGGTCGAAGCCCCGGGCGTCGCGCAGGGGGTTCTCCTCCTCGAAGTCCCAGCGGGCCCGGCGGGCCCGGTGCATCGCCGCGGCGTAGGCGTTGACGATCTGGGACGAGGTGAGCATGGCATTGGCGTTGGGGTGGCCGGGGACGGAGATGCCGTACTCCGTCTCGATGCCCATTACTCGCCGTACGGTCATGCGGCCCTCCTTGCCCGGCGGCGCCCTCGGTGATGGGCGTCGCTCAAGTACCGCTGGT
>DATCQX010000135.1:0-3614 GCA_036569285.1 Streptomyces sp. | reverse complement strand
CGGTGCTGCGTGCGCGGGCGGTGGCGGGTGAGCTGGCGCCGGTGGTGTCGGGGTTGGTGCCGGCGTCGGTACGCCGCGGTGTCCGGAATCCCGATGCCACGGCCTCAGCCACAACTGCCTCCGGTGGTGGTCTGCGGGAGCGGCTGGCGGGGCTGGGGGAAAGCGATGCGCGGGGTGTGCTGAGCGCTCTGGTGCGTTCCCATGCCGCGACCGTCCTGGGCCACACCACCCCCGACGCCGTTCCCCTGGACGGAGGGTTCCTGGACAACGGCTTCGATTCGCTGGCGGCGGTGGACCTCCGTAACCGGCTCAACGCCGCCACCGGACTCCGTCTCCCGCCCACCCTCGTCTTCGACTACCCCACGCCCAACGCCCTCGCCCAGCACATCGCCGAGGAGATCCTGGGTGAGGACGGCGAGGACAGTGACGTCGAAACTCTGGGGGATCTCTCGGTCCTCGCCATGCTCAACGCGCTGGAGAAACAACTCTCCTCGGACGCACTCGACAGTTCGCTTTTCTCCGATGTGGCGAGTCGGCTGAATGGTCTCGTCACTTTGGTCCGAAGCAAGGCGGACGAGAGAGGCGAGGACGAGGACATCGAATTCGCCACGGACGAAGAACTCTTCTCCATGATTGATGAGCATTTCGACAAATAGTCTCGGCGGTGCGTGTCGGTCTGGCCCTCGCGCATTCCTTCTCTCCCCCCATCTCACCTTCTCGGGCATTCCCGAACGGACAAGGAATCTCTGATCATGGCTACTGCTGACGAACTGCGGGAATATCTCAAGCGTGCGGTCACTGAGGCCCGTCAGGCCCGTCGACAGCTGCGTGAGATGGAAGAGCGGTCGCGGGAGCCGATAGCCATCGTCGGAATGGCATGCCACCTGCCCGGGGGTGTGGACACCCCGGCGCAGTTGTGGGAACTGGTCTCCTCGGGCGGGGACGCCATCACGGAGTTTCCGTCCGATCGCGGCTGGGATCTGGAGACGGTGTATGACCCGGACCCTGAGCACATCGGCACGAGCTACAGCCAGTACGGCGGATTCCTGACGGACGTGGCCGGGTTCGACGCGGCCTTCTTCGGTATCTCACCGCGTGAGGCACTGGCCATGAGCCCGCAGCAGCGGCTGCTGCTGGAGACCTGCTGGGAGGCGCTGGAGAGCGCCGGGATCGACCCGGTCTCGCTACGCGGCAGCCAGACCGGCGTCTTCGCCGGGATCATGCACAACGACTACGTGGACCATCTCCAGCACGCCCCTGAGGAACTTGCCGGGTACGTCGGAAACGGCAACGTGTCCAGCGTGGCCTCCGGCCGGGTGGCCTACACCTTGGGCCTGGAAGGGCCGGCGGTGACGGTGGACACGGCGTGCTCGTCGTCCCTGGTCGCCCTGCACCTCGCCGTCCAGGCCCTGCGAGCGGGGGAGTGCCACCAGGCCCTCGTCGGTGGCATCACCATCAACTCCACCCCAGGAGTCTTCATCGAGTTCTCGCGGCAGCGGGGGCTTGCGGTGGACGGCCGCTGCAAGGCCTTCTCCGCCGACGCGGACGGCACGGGCTGGGGCGAGGGCGTGGGCGTCCTGCTGGTGGAGCCGCTGTCCCTGGCGCGGGAGCGCGGCCACGAGGTACTGGCGGTGGTGCGGGGCAGCGCCGTCAACCAGGACGGGGCCAGCAGCAAGCTGACGGCTCCGAACGGCCCGGCGCAGCGCCGGGTGATCCGGCAGGCCCTGGACGCCGCAGGTGTTTCGGCGGCCGAGGTGGACGCCGTGGAGGCGCACGGTACGGGGACCCGGCTCGGGGATCCCATCGAGGCGCAGGCGTTGCTGGCCACGTACGGCAAGGAGCACAGCGCGGACCGGCCGTTGTGGCTGGGTTCGGTGAAGTCGAACATCGGGCACACCCAGGCCGCCGCGGGCGTGGCCGGCGTCATCAAGATGGTGGAGGCGATGCGCCACGGCGTACTGCCCCCCACTCTGCATGCCGCTGAGCCGACGGATCAGGTGGACTGGTCCCTCGGCGGAGTGGAGTTGCTGAGCCAGGCCCGGGAGTGGCCGGAGGTCGACCGCCCGCGCCGGGCCGGTGTGTCGTCGTTCGGGATCAGCGGTACGAACGCGCACGTGATCCTTGAGCAGGCTCCCGAACTCGCGCCGGTGCCTGAGCCGGACGGCACGCAGGTCGGCGATCCCGAGTCTGCTGGGGCTGTGTTTGCGGGTCCGGTGTCGTGGGTGGTGTCGGGCAAGTCCGAGGGTGCGGTGGGGGAGCAGGCGCGTCGTCTGCGGGCGCGGGTCGAGGCGGACGCGGGGTTGGCGCTGGTGGATGTGGCGTATTCGCTGGCGGCCGGTCGTTCGGTGTTCGAGCATCGGGCGGTGGTGTCGGGTCGGGATCGTGGTGAGCTGCTGGCGGGTCTGGGCGCGGTGGCCTCGGGGGCGGAGGCGCCGGGTGTCGTGCGGGGTGTGGCCGGTTCGGCTTCCTGCGCTGTGCTGTTCTCGGGGCAGGGTGCGCAGCGGCTGGGTATGGGGCGGGAACTGTATGAGGCGTTCCCGGTGTTCGCGGCGGCGTGGGACGCGGTCTGTGAGGTGCTGGACCCGCTCCTGGAGACGCCGTTGACGTCGGTGGTGTGGGCTCCGAAGTCCGGTGATCAGGGGCTTGTGGATCGGACGGTGTGGGCGCAGGCCGGGTTGTTCGCGTTCGAGGTGGCCGCGTTCCGGCTGGTGGAGTCGTGGGGCGTGGTCCCGCAGTTCGTCGTCGGTCACTCGGTGGGGGAGATCGCCGCTGCCCATGTGGCGGGCGTGCTGACTCTCGCGGACGCGTGCCGTGTAGTGGCGGCGCGTGGGCGGCTGATGGACGCGCTGCCGGACGGTGGGGTGATGGTGGCGGTCGAGGCCTCCGAGGAAGAGGTGTCCCCGCACCTCGGGGAGGGCGTCTGTGTTGCGGCGGTGAATGCTCCGGGTTCGGTGGTGTTGTCGGGTGAGGCTGAGGCTGTGGGTGCTGTTGTGGAGCGGTTCGCCGGGCTGGGGCGGCGGACGCGGTCGCTGCCGGTCAGCCATGCGTTCCATTCGGTACTGATGGAGCCGATGCTGGAGGAGTTCCGGCGGGTGGTGGAGGGGGTGTCGTTCGCACCGGCACGCCTTGCCGTGGTCTCGACCCTTTCTGGTGGTGTGGCGGGTGCGGAGTTCTCCACGCCGGAGTACTGGGTGCGCCAGGTCCGTGAGGCGGTCCGTTTCGCTGATGCGGTCGAGTGTGTGGCGGGCGAGGGTGTGTCGGTGTTCCTGGAAGTGGGTCCGGATGCCGTGCTGAGCCCCATGGCCGCACGGTGCCTGCCGGACGAGGCCGCTGTGGTGCCGTTCCAGCGGCGCGAGCAGGACGAGGCCGCGACCGCGCTCCACGCGCTGGCCGAACTCTTCGTCCACGGCACCCCGGTCGACTGGACGAAGACACTGCCGGGCACCTCGCCCCGCCAGGTTCCCCTTCCCACCTACGCCTTCCAGCACGAGCGGTTCTGGCCTGCTGCGGTGGCAGGGGTGAGGGGCGAGGCCGCTGACTTTGGGTTGGTCGGTGCGGGGCATCCGTTGCTCGGTGCGGTGGTGGAGTCGGTTGGGGATGGACGGGTGGTGTTG
>DATCQX010000134.1:0-4304 GCA_036569285.1 Streptomyces sp. | reverse complement strand
CGATCACGTCCGGAGGGTGGCGGTCATGGTGAGGATCATCGACACTGCGGGCGGCAAGGTGCGGGGTGTCGAGAGTGGGGACGGTGTTCTGTCCTGGCGGGGTATTCCCTATGGTGCGCCGCCGGTGGGGTCTGCCCGGTGGCGTCCGCCGCGGCCCGCAGAGGGGTGGAGCGGGGTGCGGGACGGGTCGCGGCCCGGGAATCCGGCGATTCAGCCGCCGCCGCTGATTCCGGGGGCGCCGGCGCCGGGAGGGCTCGATATTCCGGCGCCCTCGGAGGACTGCCTTCACCTCAACGTCACGGCGCCCGCCGACGCCGTCCGCGCCCCTGTCGTCGTCTGGCTGCACGGTGGTGGCTACCAGGTGGGGAACGGGCACGACATGGTGGGTGACGGTGTCGTCCTCGCGCGGGACTTCGGGGTGGTCGTGGTGAGTCTCAACTACCGGCTCGGGGCGCTGGGGTTCCTCGCGGTGCCGGACGAGGAGCACACCGGGGCCCACGGCACGCATGATCAGATCGCCGCTCTGCGCTGGGTGCGCACCAACATCGAGGGGTTCGGCGGCGATCCCGGCCGGGTGACCGTCTACGGCGTGTCCGCCGGTGCCAAGTCCGTGTCCAACCTGATCGCGTCCCCGCTCACCCGGGGCCTCGTCCACGCCGCCGCGACCAGCAGCGGCGGCGACCACGTCGCGACGCCGGAGCAGAGCCGGGCCCTCGCCGCGCGTTTCCTGAAGGAACTCGGCGCCGGGGACCCGAGGGACGCGCCCGCCGAAGCCGTCCTGGCCGCACAGAACGCCGTCGCCCAGGGCATGGAGGCCACCTGGGTGTGGCGTCCGGCGATCGACGGTCTCGCCATCCCGCGCCGCCCCACCGACGCCATCGCGGACGGCGCCGCCGCGGGCATCCCCCTCCTGGCGCAGCACTGCGTCAGCGAGTGCCTCCTGTTCGAGATGGGCGCCCCCGGTTCCGCGGCCCGCGCCGCCCATGTCCTGGAGGACGCGTTCGGCCCCGACGCCCGCGACGAGATCCTCGCCGCCTACGCCCCCGGCGACCCGCGCGCCGACGTCATGACCGACGAGCGCTACGCCGTCCCCACCACCCGCCTCGCCGACGCGCAGAGCGCCCACGCCCCCGTCTGGCGCTCCCGGTACGACGGCCCCCTCACCCTGTACGGCGGCCTCCCCGCGTTCCACGGCTCCGACGCCCCCGCCGTCTGGACCGGCGGCGACGGCGTGGCGGGCGAACTCCACGCCGCCTGGGGCGCGTTCGTCACCACCGGCACACCCGGCTGGACCCCCTACACCCTTCCCGACCGGGCGACCATGCTGTTCACCGCGGACGGCTCCCGTGTCGAGAACGACCCCGACGCCGAGCGCCGCAGGCTGTGGGAGGGGCGCGAGTGGCAGGCGGGGACGTGGTACGACGTCGGCGTCTGAGCCCTCAGCGGGCGAGCAGGTTCTCCCGGGTGAGGTCGCCGGGGTGGCCGTCGAGGGTGTAGCGCGGTGCCGTCGCGCCCCAGGCGCGGTAGCCGGCGATCCACGCGGCGATGCCGTCGGCGTACCGGGAGAGTTCGGGGCCGCCGCCCACCGCCCGCGCCAACCGGGGGAGTTCCGCGCGCAGTGCGAGGAACGAGGCGACGGCGAGCCGGACAGTCTCCCGCACCTGACGCAACGCCACCTCCTCGGACCGCCCCTGATGGTGCATCAGACTCAGGACGAGGTTGGGATGACCGCCCGCCCGGTCCTTCTCGAAGGAGTGCACCTCGTTCATCGCGACGACCGCGTCGCAGGCCGCCACCCGCATCCCCTCGACCTGACCGGCGCACCAGGCCGGCGGCGGCACCTCGAAACGCCCCACCCGCTCGGTCACCGCCAGCAGCGGACGGACCCCGGCCGTCCGCCGCCGCGCCCGGAGACGGGCATGCGGCTCAGGCACCAGTCCGTGCGCCCGGCCGGCGACCTTCGTGGGCCGGCCGGACAGGTAGTCCACCCAGTCGTGCACGGTCCGCCGACGCCACTCCGGCGACATGCCCTCGGCCATCCGCCGCCAGCAGTCCATGAACGCGGCCACCACCGGCGCCGACCGCTTCGCGCTGACGGCACCCGACCGCAGCAGATCCACCAACTCCCCGCACACCGCCAGGGCGACGTCCGTGCGGCCGTCCCGCGCGTCGAACTGGTCGTCGAAGAGGAAGAGCCAGCCCAGCAGGTCGAAACAGAGGTCGAGATCCTCCCCGGCCGCGTCCGGGAACCCGTACGCGGCGCTGTCGGCGACCCGGGAGAACGCGTACCGGCGCAGCGCCTCCTCACTCCGCACCAGCCCCGTCGCCCGCACCCACTCCAGGTTCCGCCGCCGGGCCCGCTCCAGCTCGGGGCTGACCCGGCTCTCCACGGGCACCACGAAATCGACGTCCTGCGGCATGCGCACTCCCGAAACGACCGGCCACCTCGACGGCCCCACTCTCGTCACAGGAGACCCGGCGGCGACAGAGCGGACGGGAGCGTTCCGGTGGGCCGAAGTGCGCCCCGCACTCCTTTGGGCGCATCCTTGGCATCAGGTCGGGCACCGGCGAAGGCGAGGAGGTGGCATCGGCGAACGCGAGGGGTCGGCACCGGCGGTTCACTCACCGTTCGCCCAGGCGACGGAAGTTGGTCCGTCCACGACCTCGTCGAGTTCTGGATCACCGGCTTACGATGCGCTTACCTGAGCCGCACATGGGGGAGGCGCGCTTGTCCGGTGGTACGCGTGAAGGCCGTGGAGTTCTCGCGAGGGCGGGCGAACTCCCCGCAGGGGTATGGCTGTACCGGCTCGGCGCGGACGGCGGGGTGACCCTCACCGACCGTGACGGCGCCCGCGAACTCGGCCCCGACAAGGACCTGTTGAGGTTCATCGACGACGGACAGTTCGCCCACTACCTCGTCGGCGACGCGAAGACGTCACCCGAACGACCCTCCAACGCCACCGTCAAACTCGGCATCGTCGGCCCCCGCAGCGCCTTCACCCCGCACGCCCACGGCGGCGAGCACCACGTCCTCAGCCTCGGCCACGCCGCCTGCGGCCTCTACGACGAGCAACGCGGCCGGGTCACCGAAGTGGCCCTCGCGCCGGGCGAGTTGATCCGCATCCCGGAGATGATGCCGCACTCCTTCGCCAACCGCGGCGCCGCTCCGCTGACCGTCCTCGCCGCGAACACCGGCTACGGCATCGACCACGAGGACTACGCGATCACCGCCGACGAGGCCGAACGCCGGGCCCCCTCCGGCGACGCCTTCCGCCAACTCGCCACGGCCCTGCGGGACATCGAACGCCATCAGGCTCTGCACGGCATCGCCGCCACCACCGCACGGGAACGCCTCGCCGCACGCCTGCGACGGGTCGCGCAGCGACTGGAGGGGCGGCCATGATCTGCCCGCACTGCGAACAGTCCCTCCTGCGCAAGGAGCGGCCCGGCAACACGTGCGGCAAATGCGGGCGCCGTTACGCCTTCGACCCCAAGACCAACCCGCTCCGCCTCAACGACCTCAGGGTCCGCAGGGTCGTCGCCGGGCTCACCCAGAACGGGCAACTGCCCTGCACCACCGGCCAGTTGTGGTACGCCCTGTCGCGCCGCGCGTTGCGGGAGCCGCGGGTCGAGACGGGCTGCGCGTTCGCCCTGCTCCTCCTCGGGGGGATCGTCGGCGTCCTCGGGCTCGCCACCGGGGTGGGCGTCGCCCAGGCCGGAGGGCTGCTCGCGCTCCTCGCGGGCGCCGGGTTCGTCGTCGCCCGCGTCGTGGGGGTGGGGCGGGGGCGGCCCCAGGTCGGGCGGGAGGCGTTCCGCACCGACATGATGGCCGCCTGGCGGGACGTCTATCACCGGCTGCCGTCCGGTGTCCTCGACGACAGCCGCTATCCCCGGCCCCGGGAGGCGTCGTCCGACGGGCCCCTCGTGATCTGCCCCGACCGCTCCGTCGGCGTCTTCCTGGACAAGGCGGGTGTCGACGTCTTCGCCGACTGGTCGGCGCTGCCCGGCCGGGGGCCGGTGCTGGTGCTGCACGACGCCGACGCCGAGGGGCTGTTGTGGGTCGACCGTGTTCGTGCCGCCGTCCCCGGGCGGGCGGTCGTGGACATCGGGGTGCCGGTGGACGCCGTGTTCGGGGTGCCGAAGGCCGTGCCGGTGCGGGGGGAGCGGCCGGGGCCCGACGTCGTCAAGTCGCTGACGGCGAGCGGGCGGCTGACGCCGGAGCAGGTGAAATGGCTCGGGCAGGGGTGGGGGTTCCCGCTCGTCGGGGTGCCACCCGCCAAGCTGCTGGCCGTCGTGACACGGGC
>DATCQX010000133.1:0-3288 GCA_036569285.1 Streptomyces sp. | reverse complement strand
CGAGCGAGGCCGCGACCGACAGCAGGAACCCGACGGCCGCCTTCAGCGGGATCAGCAGCGAGCGGAACACCATGGTCAGCAGGATCAGGCTGAGGCCGACGACGATCGCCATGAACGGCAGCAGGGAGTCGCTGAGCCGGTTGGAGACGTCGATGTTGACGGCGGTGGTGCCGGTGACGGCGACGCTCGCCCCGGTGGTCGTCCGGATGTCCGGCGCGGCGTCCCGGATCTCCTGGACGAGCTTGCCGGTGCGGGCGCTGTCGGGACCGGTCTCGGGGATGACCTGGATGACGCTCTGGCCGGGGTCGTGCGTGGCCACGGGCGGCAGGACGGCCTTGACTCCCCTGAGGTCGCGCAGTTGCCTCGCCACCTCGGTGCCCGCGTGCGTCCCCGATCCCTCGCGGGTCTGCGTCAGCACCAGGAGCGGCCCGTTGAAGCCGGGCCCGAACTTGTCGTCGACCGTGTCGTACGCCTTGCGTTCGGTGGAGGCGACCGGCGCCGAACCGTTGTCCGGCAGCGCGAGCCGCAGATCCGTCGCGGGCAGCGCGAGCGCGCCGAGGATTCCGACGACGGCCAGGACGCTGAGGAGGGGTTTGGCGACGACGGCGCGTACCCAGCGGGCGCCGAGCGTCGGGCGGGCGGCGTGAACCTCGGTGCCGGTGACATCGTCGTCCGCGTCGGTCGTCTCCCCGCCGCGCTTCGGCTTCGGCTTCAGCCGACCCCCCGCGAACCCCGCGAGCGCCGGCACCAGGGTGATCGCGGCGAGGACCGCGATGAGGACGGCTCCCGCGGCGCCGAGGCCCATCACCGTCAGGAACGGGATGCCGATGACGCTGAGGGCGGCGAGGGCGATGATCACCGTGCTGCCGGCGAAGACGACCGCGCTGCCGGCCGTGCCGTTGGCCAGGGCGATGGAGTCCTCGGGGGCGGTGCCTCGGGCGAGTTGCTGGCGGTGGCGGGAGAGGATGAAGAGGACGTAGTCGATGCCGACGGCGAGACCCAGCATCAGCGCGAGGGTGACGGCGGTGGAGGAGATGCCGATCGCGGGGGTGAGCGCGAGCAGGCCGGTGAGTCCGACGGCGACGCCGGTCAGCGCGGTCAGGAGTGACATGCCCGCGGCGAGCAGGGAGCCGAAGGTGATGACCAGGACGAGCATGGCGACCGCGACGCCGATGATCTCGGACGGGCCGATGCTGACGCCCTTGCTGCCGTAGACGCTGCCGCCGACCGAGGTCTTCAGCCCGTCCTTCTCGGCCGCCTCCGCCGCTCGTTCGACCGCCGTCAGGGACTCGGGGCGCACCTCGGCGCGCTGCACCGAGTACTGCACCTGCACGATCGCCGTGCTCCGGTCGGCCGACACCGCGCCGGAGACCTGCGGTCCGACGACGGCCTTGACCTGCGGCGCCTTCGCGGCAGCCGCCTCGGCGCCGGCGATGGCGGCGGTGTAGGGGGCCTCGGTGATCCGGTGGCCCGGGGGTGCGGTGAAGACGATCTGGGCGCCCGCTCCCGAGGCTTCCGGCAGCGTCCTGCCGAGGGTGTCCAGCGCGCGCTGCGACTCGGTGCCGGGGACGGTGAAGCGGTCGTCGAGCTTGCCGCCGAAGACACCTACGCAGGCGACGAGGGCGGCGAGGATCGCCAGCCAGATGCCGAGCACCAGTTTGCGGCGGCGGTAGGCGCTGAGGCCCAGCCGGTGGAGCAGGACTGCCATGGCGAACTCCTGAGGGCGTGAGGGAGGTCCGGCCGCGCCGTGGTCGGGGGGCCGTTGCTGGTCAGACATTAGCACCTGTCTTTGTCGACTGACCTAATCAAGTATGTCAGTCACATGTTCTTGTCAGGTGAACAAGTCATGTGTATGGTTCAGGGCATCGGAGCACGCACCCCCCATTCGCGAGGAGTGATCATGAGCAGCACGCAGCACACGGACGTGGTGATCGTCGGCGCGGGACTCGCCGGTCTGACGGCGGCCCGGGAACTGGTCGCGGCGGGGAAGTCCGTGGCCGTCCTGGAAGCCCGCGACCGGGTCGGCGGGCGGCTCCTCAACCACCACCTCGGCGACGGCCAAGTGACCGAGATCGGCGGGCAGTTCGTCGGACCTACCCAGGACCACATCCTGGCGCTGGCCAAGGAGGTCGGCGTCGACACGTACCAGGCCGCCGTCCCCGGCGAGACCGTCTACGTGCACGACGGCAAGGCCAAGCGGTTCGACGGCCACACCCCGCCGGACCTGTTCGCCCTGCCCGACATGGGCATCGCCCTCGCCCGCATCGGCCAGGCCGCCGCGAAGATCCCGCCGCACGCGCCGTGGACGGCCGCGAAGGCGCGGGAGCTGGACGGCATGACCTACGAGACGTGGCTGCGCAAGGCCGAGATCACCGGGGACGCCGTCGACATGGTCAACCTGTTCCTGAACTCCGCGTACGGGGGTGAGGCGCGGGACGCGTCCGCGCTCTTCAGCCTCTGGTACGTCTCGACGTTCGGCGACGAGACGCATCCCGGGACGATGGACCGGGGGACCGGCACGACCGGGGGTGCCCAGGACAGCCGGTTCGTCGGCGGGTCGCAGCTGGTCGCCCAGCGGATGGCGATAGAGCTCGACGGCCGGGTCCACCTCTCGGCGCCCGTACGCCGGATCAGCCAGGACTCCACCGGCGTGACGGTCGTCTCCGACGCGGGCACCTGGCGGGCCTCGCGGGTCATCGTCGCCGTCCCGCCCGTGGTGGCCTCCCGGATCGTGTGGGATCCCCTGCTTCCCGCCCAGCAGGACCAGCTTCTGCAACGGCTCCCCTTCGGCACGCTCATGAAATGCGTCGCCGTCTACGACAAGCCCTTCTGGCGCGAGGACGGGCTGTCCGGCATGGGGCTCCTTCGCGGCGGGTCCCCCATCCGCGAAATGTTCGACAACACCCCGCCCGACGGCGGACCCGGCGTCCTCATGGGCTTCCTCGGCGGCAAGGAGTGGCGCAAGTGGGCCCACCGGCCCGCCGTCGAGCGCCGCGGGGCCGTCCTGCGGTGCTTCGCCCAGGTCGTGGGGGAGCGGGCCTTCGAGACCGTCGACTACGTCGAGCAGGACTGGACGGCTGAACAGTGGACGCAGGGTGGGCCGACGTCTGTTGCCGCGCCGGGGGTGCTCAGCGAGTACGGGGAGTGGATGGGGCGGGCTCATGGGCGCGTGCACTGGGCGGGGGCCGAGTTCTCTCCCTACTGGAACGGATATATGGACGGGGCTGTGCGGTCTGGGGGGCGTGCTGCGGGTGAGCTTCTTCAGGAGATCTGAGAGTGATCGGGGGG
>DATCQX010000132.1:0-7361 GCA_036569285.1 Streptomyces sp. | reverse complement strand
GGGCTGAGGGGGAGCCTGGGGTGGGGGTGGGTGCGGTGGTGCCTGCGCCGGATGCCGGGGGTGCGCCTGTGCCCGACGCCGGGTCGGGGCCCGCACCGGATGCCGGGTCTGTGCCCGCGCCCGACGCCGGGTCCGTGCCGGATGCCGGGAGTGTGCCCGCCCCGCCCGCCGCAGCCGATCCCGTCGACGTCGAGTCCCGGATCTACCCCGACTCGGAGATCATCGCGCCCGGCCTGCCGCTGGACGTGAGGGCGATCGCTGATGTCGAGAAGGGGAGTGTGAAGAAGCTCGGGCTCACGCTGACGCTGCCGGCCGGGGTCACCTATGTGAAGGAACTCGACGACGCGAGTGACGTGGGCGTCTGTAAGCCGGCCGCCGATGGGCGGAGCGTTATTTGTGTGGAGAAGCCCGGCGACCAGTTGCTGTCCGTGTACCTCCGGCTCAAGGTCGACGCGGGCGTCGCGCCCGGTACCGCGCTGGAGTTCACCACGACCGCCGATATCGGGGACGCCGTCGACAGCGATCCGACGAACAACACGGCGAGCGCGAAGGTCGCCGTGAGGACGCCCGCCGATCTCGGGATCGCGTGGACGACCGCGCCCAAGGGGCCGGTGAAGGTCGGGCAGGTCGTGCCTACCGAGGTGACCGTCACCAATCATGGCCCGGGGGCGGTGCCGCTCTCCGGGGTCTACCTCGGGCCCGGGTTCGACTACTGGCCGGAGCGGGGGTACGACGCGGCGTGCGACCCGGACCCCGGTGAGCTGGTCTGCGACGTGTCCAAGGAACTGGCGCCCGGGGAGTCCGTGAAGTTCGCTTTCACGTGGAAGTTCCCGAAGAAGGCTGCGGGGACGACGTATCGGGTGCCGACTCGGATCTACAGCTCCAGTCCGCTGGACTCGAACCGGGCGAACGACAAGACCGAGCTGGTCTTCAAGATCGCGAAGTCGGCGGGGCCGAGTCCTTCCGGGAGCCCGAGCCCTTCGGGGACGCCGAGTCCTTCGGGGAGCCCGAGTCCTTCGGGGACCCCGACTCCCACTCCGGCCCCCTCACCGGCCGGTGGTGGCGGTGAACTCGCCGCGACCGGTGCCGGGCTTCCGGTGGCGGGCCTCACGGCAGGCGCGGGCGCGCTGATCGTCGTCGGCGGAGCCATCGTCGTACGGCAGCGGCGGCGCCGTTCGTAGGGAGGCACCGGTATCGGTACCGGGGCCGGGGAGACGCCGGCGGGCTTGTCGTCCGTCGGCGGCTCGACTCCGCCGCGCGGTTTCCTCGCCGGTCCGGGGGTTGTCTCCCGGGAAGACGCGGTCGTCGAGGTGCGAACCCCGGCTGAAATTTCTGAAATCGGGCACGCGAGAGCCTGTTCTGAGGCCCGGGCGAGGCTAGGGTGCCGCGCATGTGTGGAATCGTGGGATACGTAGGGTCTCAGTCGGCGCTGGACGTCGTGATGGCCGGGCTGAAGCGGCTGGAGTACCGGGGCTACGACTCGGCGGGGGTCGCGGTGCTCGCGGACGGGGGGCTGGTCGCCGCCAAGCGCGCCGGGAAGCTCGTCAACCTGGAGAAGGAACTCGTCCAGCGGCCCTTGCCGGCCGGCGGTACGGGGATCGGGCACACGCGCTGGGCCACGCACGGCGGCCCCACCGACGCGAACGCCCACCCGCACCTCGACAACGCCGGCCGCGTCGCCGTCGTCCACAACGGGATCATCGAGAACTTCGCCCTGCTGCGCGCCGAACTCGCCGAGCGCGGGCACGAGTTGGCGTCGGAGACGGACACCGAGGTGGTCGCGCACCTGCTCGCCGAGGAGTTCTCGGCGGGCGCGGACCTCGCGGAGGCGATGCGGAGCGTGTGCCGCCGCCTTGAGGGGGCGTTCACGCTGGTCGCGGTGCACGCGGACGAGCCGGACGTCGTCGTCGGCGCCCGGCGCAACTCGCCGCTGGTCGTGGGGGTGGGCGAAGGGGAGGCGTTCCTCGCGTCCGACGTCGCCGCGTTCATCGCGCACACGCGGTCCGCGATCGAGCTGGGGCAGGACCAGGTCGTCGAGCTGCGGCGGGACGGGGTCACCGTCACCGGGTTCGACGGGGCGCCGGCGGACGTCCGCTCCTATCACGTCGACTGGGACGCGTCCGCCGCCGAGAAGGGCGGGTACGACTACTTCATGCTCAAGGAGATCGCCGAGCAGCCGAAGGCGGTCGCGGACACGTTGCTGGGGCGTATCGACGAGGCAGGGTCCTTGGTTCTCGACGAAGTGCGCATCTCCGCCGCCGAGTTGAGGGAGGTCGGGAAGGTCGTCATCGTCGCCTGTGGGACCGCCTTCCACGCCGGGCTCATCGCGAAGTACGCGATCGAGCACTGGACGCGGATCCCTTGCGAGGTGGAGTTGGCCAGTGAGTTCCGGTACCGGGATCCGATTCTGGACGGGCGGTCGTTGGTGATCGCGATCTCGCAGTCCGGGGAGACGATGGACACGTTGATGGCGCTCAGGCATGCGCGGGAGCAGGGGTCGAAGGTGCTGGCCATCTGCAACACCAACGGGTCGACGATTCCGCGGGAGTCCGATGCCGTGCTGTACACCCACGCCGGGCCCGAGGTCGCCGTCGCCTCCACCAAGGCGTTCCTCACGCAGCTTGTCGCCTGCTACCTCGTCGCGCTGTATCTCGGGCAGGTGCGGGGGACGAAGTGGGGGGACGAGATTCGGGCCGTCATCCGGGATCTCGCCGAGATCTCCTGTGAGGTGGAGCGGGTGCTGGAGACGATGGAGCCGGTGCGGGCGCTGGCGCGGTCGCTGGCCGACAAGGACACCGTGCTGTTCCTCGGGCGGCATGTGGGGTATCCCGTCGCTCTGGAGGGGGCCCTCAAGTTGAAAGAGCTGGCCTATATGCACGCGGAGGGGTTTGCCGCCGGGGAGTTGAAGCACGGGCCGATCGCGCTGATCGAGGAGGATCTGCCGGTCGTCGTGGTTGTTCCCTCGCCCCGGGGGCGGTCCGTCCTCCACGACAAGATCGTCTCCAACATTCAGGAGATCCGGGCTCGGGGGGCTCGGACGATCGTCATCGCGGAGGAGGGGGACGAGGCGGTTGTTCCGTACGCCGACCATCTGATCCGGATCCCGGTCACGCCGACGTTGTTGCAGCCGTTGGTGGCGACTGTGCCGTTGCAGGTGTTCGCTTGTGAGCTGGCTGCGGCTCGGGGGAACGAGGTGGATCAGCCTCGGAACCTGGCCAAGTCGGTGACGGTGGAGTAGGTCGGGACGGTGGAGTAGGGGTGGCGGGTATTACGGGTATTACGGGGAGTACCGGTACTACGGGTATTACGGGGTCTCGGGGGGCCTTTGAGGATCAGGCCACCGTCATCCCGCCATCCACCGCGAGTACTACCCCCGTCACGTACTCCGCCCCGATCAGGTAGCGGATCGCCCCGGCGACGTCTGCGGGGCGGCCGACCCTGCCCGCCGGGACCGCCTGGGCCGCCGCGTCGAACTGGGCCTGTTTGGCCTCCTCGGGGAGGAAGGACCACCACGGGGTGTCGACGGCGCCGGGGGAGACCGCGTTGACGCGGACCGGGGCGAGTTCGGCGGCCAAGGGGGAGACGGCGCGTTCGATCGCGCCGTTCACCGCCGCGAGGGCCGTCGTCCCCGGGAGGGCCGAGCGGGCGGTGGCGGCGGAGAGGAGGGTGATGGAGCCGGTGACCTTCGCCCGCTGGACGGCGAACAGGTACGGGAAGAGTTTGCCCTCGAACGCCGCGCGGATGTCAGAGAGTTGAGTGTCCGCGAGGGGGCCGAGGCCGACCGGGCCCGGGCTGAACGCGAGCACCAGGTGGTCGATGACGCCGACCCGGTCGAAGAACGCCGCGACCTCGTCCTCCGACGTGCCGTCCAGCTGTTCCGCCGTCACCGGTATCTCGCGTGCCGCCGCGAGTCGTTCCGGGTCGCGGCCGGTGACGGTGACTTTCACGCCGTCCGCCGCCAGGGCCTCGGCGGTGGCCAGGCCGATGCCCGAGGTTCCGCCCATGATCACTACACGCATGACACGCGCCTTTCGTTTCGGTCCGTTGCGTCTCGTTAATATATCGAGACGTGGCGTCTTGTAAAGTGGCGGCATGACAGGTGAGCGGCGGCCGGGGAGGCCGCGTAGTGAGGAGTCCCGGGGGGCGGTTCTCGCGGCTGCCATGGAGGGGCTGCGGGAGCATGGGTTCGCGGCGCTGACGATCGAGGGGATCGCTGCGCGGGCCGGCGTCGGGAAGCAGACGATCTATCGCTGGTGGCCGTCCAAGGCGGACGTCGTGCTCGATGCGCTTCTCGATCGGGTCGAGGAGCGGATTCCGGTGCCCGATGAGGGGTCGCTGCCGGCCGACCTCACGGCGTTCCTCGCGGCGACGTTCCGGGAGAGTCATCATCGGCCTGTGCTGGTCGGGTTGATGGCTCAGGCGCTGCTTGACCCCGTCTTCGCCGGGGCCTTTCGCGAGCGGTTTCTGTTCAGTCGGCGGGCCGTTTTGCGGGAGCTGCTCGAGCGGGCGGTGGGGCGGGGGGAGATCGGGGAGGGGGTGGATCTGGAGCTGCTGATCGACACGGTGTACGGGGTGTTGTGGTACCGGATGATGCTGGGGCATGCGCCGTTGGATGAGGGGGCGAGCCGGGAGTTGGCGGAGTTGGTGGTGAGGGCGGCGCGGTAGGGATGCCGGGTTCGGGGTGGGGAGAGATGTGTGTGGCGGGGTGCGGGCTGGGTGTGGCTGGTCGCGCCCACGCGGCGGTAGCCGCACAAAGGGTAGGGCGCCGAGGTGTACTCACCCCGGCGCCCTATGGTGCTGTCGCTCGGGCCTAGGCCACGCCTCCGCCGACGCCCATCGTGTCCTCGTCGATGTTGTCGCCCCAGTACTCGTACACGATGACGGTGACGGGGGTTTCCTCGATGAAGAAGTTGCCCTGGCGGGCCACGCAGTGGCCGTCGTTGGACGGGTCGGACTCGATGATCCAGACGGAGGTGTCGCCGTTCCTGCCGCTGACCTCGACCCGGACGCCCCGGCCGTTGGACTTGTTGTCGCAGACGGTGATCTTCTCGATGCCGGGCTGGCCGTTGAGGTCGGCGTCGAAGAAGGCCGCTCCGTTGCGGGTCGTGGTGTACACCCAGCCGCTGTTGGCCGACGCCTGGGCCTGGGTGGACAGGCCGAGCGTCGCGGTCAGGGCCAGGCCGGCCACCAGTGAGGCGCTTCTTACGGCTTTCATGGTTTCCTCCCGTTGACGTGACGCCCCGACTATCCCGGAGGGGGCTTGGCCTGTCCTTGGCGGAGCGTCCACGACCGCTAGGCCGAGCGTCCACCCACGTTCCCCCACGCTCTCGGCAGCGCATCCGCCACCTCGAACGCCGTCACCGGGGCGCCCTCCGCCGCGAGGCGGCCCGCGAGGCCGTGGAGGTAGGCGCCGACGCTGCCCGCCTCCCTCGCCGGGAGGCCGGAGGCCAGGAGGGAGCCGGTGAGGCCGGAGAGGACGTCGCCGCTGCCGGCTGTGGCGAGCCAGGGGGTGCCGGTGGGGTTGACGCGGGTGGGGCCGGTCGGGTCCGTGATGAGGGTTGTGGCGCCCTTGAGGAGGACGGTCGCCTCGTAGCGGGACGCCAACTCCCTTGCCGCTTGCAGGCGTTCTGACTCAACCTGGTCCCTGGTGACGCCCAGGAGCGCCGCCGCCTCGCCCGCGTGCGGGGTGAGGAGAGTGGGGGCCGTGCGGCGGCGTACCGCCTCGGGGTCGGCCAGGCGTAGGCCGTCCGCGTCGATCAGGACGGGGACGTCGTCCAGGGCGAGGATCTGCGTCACCGGGTCCGCGTCGTCGCCTGCGCCCGGGCCCACCACCCAGGACTGGACTCGGCCCGCGGCCCTCGGGGGGCCGTCCGAGACGAGGGTTTCCGGGAAGCGGGCCAGGACGGCGTCTTTCGCCGGGCCCACGTAGCGGACGGCACCCGCGCCGCCGCGCAGGGCACCGGCGACCGCGAGGACCGCTGCGCCGGGGTAGCGGGCCGAACCGGCGGCGATGCCGACAACTCCCCTCCGGTACTTGTCACTTGCCGCTCCCGGGGTGGGGAGCAGGGCGGCGACGTCGGCGTGCTGGAGGGCCTCCGCCTCCGGGGTGTCCGGGAGGGTCAGGCCGATGTCGATCAGACGGACCACCCCCGCGTGTTCCCTCGCCGGGTCGATCAGGAGGGCCGGTTTGTGGGTGCCGAACGTGACCGTCAGGGTGGCGTGGACGGCTGGGCCGTGGACCTCGCCGGTGTCCGCGTCGACTCCGCTGGGGAGGTCTACGGCGACGATGGGGGTGCGGCGCTGTTCCACCAGGCGCACGAGGTGGGCGGCGTCCTCCCTGAGGCCGCCTCTGCCACCGATCCCCACGATGCCGTCCACCACCAAGTCGGCTTGCTGGAGGGCGCGTTCGGAATCGCCCGGGCTGGTGGCCCGGCCACCCGCTCGCGTGAGGGCCGCCAGCCCGGGCCCGTGAACCCGGTCCGGGGAGAGGAGGACCGCGACGACACCAGCTCCCCGCTTCGCGAGCCTCGCGCCCGCGTACAGGGCATCCCCGCCGTTGTCCCCACTCCCGACGAGCAGGACGACACGCTTCCCGTACACCTTCCCCAGCAACTCCGCACAGGCCGCGGCCAGTCCGGCTGCGGCTCGCTGCATCAGAGCGCCTTCGGGGAGGCGGGACATGAGGGTGGCTTCGGCTTCACGGACGGTGGTTACGCGGTGGGCGGTACGCATGGGGTCCAGTGTGCAGTGGGGGAGGGGGCGGGGTCGGGAGGGGGGCGGTGGTGTTCTTCGGGGGCGCAGAGGACTCCGTCGAAGGGCGCGTCGTCCAGGAAGGTCAGCGGCTTCTCTGTGTCGTGCGGGTGGAGTTCGGCGCGGTCGCCCAGTCGTCTCCGGGTGTGCTCCAGGAGCGTGGCGCTGGCGTCGAGGCCGACCAACTCGGCGCCTCCTGCGAGGAGTTCGGTGGCGTAGTGGCCGGTGTCGCAGTCGACGTCGAGGATCTTCAGGCCGGTGACCTCTCCGGTCGGCGTGAGCGTTGCCGGGCGGGCGGTGTGTGCGTTGTAGGGGCTGGTGTCGGCCGGTGGCCAAGGGCTTTGTGCGGTCCGGGGCGGGGAAAAAACCTTGCGCTTCCTCCCCGGCTCCCCGCTACCATCCCCCCCGATGACTACTCCTACTCGTATGAGATCGGGGGCCCCATTCGTTCAAGGTGAGTGCTGATGGCAGCTCACCTCACGGATGGCACCTTCTTCTGGTCGCGTGTACGGCGTTATGCCGTGCCGCTCGGGATGATCGCGACTGCTACGGCTCGCCGGGAGGCGGGGGACTGGGCCGGGGCCTGTGCTGCGGCGCGTGTGGATGTGGAC
>DATCQX010000131.1:0-2946 GCA_036569285.1 Streptomyces sp. | reverse complement strand
GGTGGACCGTGCGCTGGCGCGGCTCGGCCAGGAGCACGAGGCGATCGAGACCTCCTTGCTGGCGCTCCAGGACCACGCGGGCCGGCGTCTCCTCGAAGGCGCGGAGCTGACCGGCGTCACACGCGAGCGCTGGGCCGCCGCCGACACGGCGATATCCCTGCTGTGGACGTACTTCGACGCGTACACGGACGCCCTGCGCTCGGCCCGCGAGATCCGCTCCCGGCGCCGCTGGTCCTCCCGCGAGGATCTGGTGGAGCTGACGGAGCTGCTGCGCGGCGAGCCGATCTCCCAGGCGGGCACCGGGGTCCTGGCGGAGCACTTCTCGCTGGCCGCCCTGGTGGACCGCATGAACGAGCTGTACGCCTCCTCGCTGGACCTGGTCGTCGCCGCCGACGCCGTCTGGTCCGCGCTGCCCGCCCGGATCGATTTACTGGCCGCGGAGTTGCAGCGCACCCGCCGCCTCGCCCACTCGGTGGGCGTCCGCCCCGGCGAGCACCCGGCGGGCGACGACCTGGAGCGGATCACCCGCACGCTGACCGACCTGCGCGCCCGGGTCGTCTCCGACCCGCTCGCCTACTGGGTTCCCACCAAGGGGAGTTCGGCGCCGGGCGGCGGCCGTCCGGACACCACGGTGTACGACCGTGAGGCGCGCGCGCTGGAGGATGTGCGCCGGGAGATCGACGCGGTGCTGACGGTCCGTCAGGATGCGGAGCAGCGGCTGGTGCGGCTGCGGGACGTCCTCTCGCGCGCCGACCGCACGCTCTCCGAGGCGCGGGCAGCGCGCGGCGAGGTGCTGGCGAAGATAGCGGCGACGGAAGTGCCCGTGGTGAGCGGCCCGCCGACGGCGCTCCAGGAGCAGTTGGCGGCGGCGGCCGAGTACCGCAGGCAGGGCCTGTGGCACCGCCTCTCCCCGCTCCTGGACTCGCTGGAGCAGAAGGCGGACGACGAACTGGAGCGCGCCCGCGAGCAGTTGGGCGCGGTGACGGCCCCGCTCGCGATCCGCGCGGAGCTGCGCGGCCGGCTCGACGCGTACAAGGCGAAGGTGGCCCGGCTGGGGCTCGCCGAGGACCCGTTCCTCGTCGAGCGGTACGACGCGGCGCGCCGCATGCTGTGGAGCGCGCCCTGTGATCTGCGGGTCGCGGAACAGGCCGTCCTGCGTTATCAGCGCATGGCGGCGGAACTGCTCACGGCGCCGCAGGACCGGCAGAGTGGGGGGACGGCATGAGTCAGGCGGGGCAGAGCTGCCAGCGTCCGGGGTGCGAGGGTTCGTACGAGGACGTCGGCGGCGGCGAACTGTACTGCGACACCTGCGGGTTGGCGCCCGTGGTGTCGGCGACGGGGTTGGTGGGGTCGCCCGCGACGAGCGGCATCTCGCCGTCCTCCCAGAGCTCGCGGACCACCTCGAGTTCGCAGTCCTCCCGCTCCCGGCGTTCCGTCTCGGGCCGGCTGTCGCGTTCGCTGTCCGGGAAGACGACCAACCGGTCGGTGTCGGTGCGCAGTTCGGGCGCGTCGGCCGGTTCGTCGGGGCGGGCGCGGCTCGGGGCCGGTCTGGTGTCGGTGCCGCAGGTGCCGAGGCCCGATCCGCGCGCGATGGTGCTGGACAACCCCGAGGTGCCGGAGCGCAAGCGGTTCTGCTCGCGCTCCGACTGCGGTGCGCCGGTGGGGCGTTCGCGCGGCGAGCGGGCGGGGCGGACCGAGGGGTTCTGCACGAAGTGCGGGCACCCCTATTCCTTCGTGCCCAAGCTGAAGGCCGGGGACGTGGTGCACGGCCAGTACGAGGTCGCCGGATGCCTCGCGCACGGCGGGCTCGGGTGGATCTACCTCGCGGTGGACCGCGCGGTCGCGGACCGGTGGGTCGTCCTCAAGGGCCTCCTCGACACCGGCGACCAGGACGCGATGGAGGCGGCGATCTCCGAGCGGCGGTTCCTCGCGGAGATCGAGCACGCCAACATCGTCCGGATCTACAACTTCGTCGAGCACCTCGACCAGCGCACCGGCTCCCTCGACGGGTACATCGTCATGGAGTACGTCGGCGGCAAGTCCCTGAAGGAGATAGCCAACGCGCGGCGCGCGGCCGACGGGCGGCGGGATCCGCTGCCGGTGGAGCAGGCGTGCGCGTACGGCATCGAGGCGCTGGAGGCGCTCGGCCACCTGCACAGCCGCAACCTCCTGTACTGCGACTTCAAGGTCGACAACGCGATCCAGACCGAGGACCAGCTGAAGCTGATCGACATGGGCGCGGTCCGCAGGATGGACGACGACGAGTCGGCGATCTACGGCACGGTCGGCTACCAGGCGCCGGAGGTCGCGGAGGTCGGCCCGTCGGTCGCCAGTGACCTGTACACCGTGGGCCGCACGCTCGCCGTCCTCACCTTCGACTTCCAGGGCTACACGACCGTCTTCGCGGACTCGCTGCCCGACCCCGACCACATCGAGGTCTTCCGGACGTACGAGTCGTTCTACCGCCTCCTCGTCCGCGCCACCGACCCCGACCCGGCCCGCCGTTTCGCCTCCGCGCAGGAGATGGCCGAGCAGCTCACCGGCGTCCTGCGGGAGGTCGTCTCCCTCCAGACCGGCCGCGCGCGCCCCGCCCTCTCGACCCTCTTCGGCCCCGAGATCCGCGTCACCGACAGCGAGTTGTTCCCCCAACTGGACGGGGAGGTCTCGCGGATGGGGGCGCGGACGGTGAAGGCGGGCCGTTTCACACGGCTGCTGACGCCGAAGTCGGTTGCCGTTCCGGTGAGTTCATCAGAGGGAGCCACGAGGGTCGAGGCCGCTGCGGCCCCGGCGGTCTCCGGCACCTCGTACACCGTCCTGCCGAGCGCGCCGCTGTCCAGCGACCCGACGCGCGCGGTCGGCAAGAAGCCCGCGGCCCCCGCCAACTCCCCGGCACCGAGCGCCCCTTACTCCGCCCCGATCCCCCTCACCTCCCCCACCCCGGCCCCC
>DATCQX010000130.1:0-7435 GCA_036569285.1 Streptomyces sp. | reverse complement strand
CCCTTGGCAGTCCCGTCCAGCTTCGTCAGCACGATGCCCGTGATGTCGACGACCTCGGCGAACACCCGAGCCTGAACGAGCCCGTTCTGCCCCGTGGTCGCGTCGAGAACCAGCAGCACCTCATCGAGCGGCGCCTGCTTCTCGACAACCCGCTTGACCTTCCCCAGCTCATCCATGAGCCCGGTCTTCGTGTGCAACCGCCCGGCGGTGTCGATGAGGACGACATCGACCCCCATCTCCTTCCCCTCCTTCACCGCGTCGAAGGCGATGGAAGCAGGGTCACCCCCCTCGGGCCCGCGCACGGTGTACGCCCCGACCCGCTCCCCCCACGTCTGCAACTGATCGGCGGCGGCGGCACGGAACGTGTCCGCGGCCCCGAGCACGACGGTCCGCCCGTCGGCGACGAGAACCCGCGCCAGCTTCCCCGTCGTCGTCGTCTTCCCGGTCCCGTTGACCCCGACGACCATGACGACACCCGGCTTACGCCCCTCCGGCTCGGTCTGGACCGCGCGGTCCACATCCGTGCCGACCAGCTTGAGCAGCTCCTCGCGCAGCAGCCCGCGCAGCTCCTCCGGCGTCCGGGTGCCGAGCACCTTGACGCGTTCGCGGAGCCCGTCGACGAGTTCCTGCGTCGGCGTGACGCCGACATCGGCGGTCAGCAGGATCTCCTCGATCTCCTCCCACGTCTCGTCGTCGAGGTGCTCGCGCGACAGCAGCGTGAGCAGCCCCTTGCCGAGGGCGTTCTGGGAGCGGGAGAGCCGGGCACGGAGGCGGACGAGGCGGCCGGCCGTGGGCTCGGGGACCTCGATCGCGGGAGCCTGCGGCTCCTCGACGACCGGCAGGTCGACTTCCTCTATGGTGCGCCGCTCTTCGTCGCGCGGCGTCTCGGCCTCGTCCCCGACATGCGGTTCGGCCGGCGGCGCGGTCAGGTCGGGCGTGGCGGACGGCGGCGGAGCGGGCAGCGACTTCTTGCGCCGCCCCCCGACCACGAGCCCGCCGATCGCACCGAGCAGGACGACGGCGATGATGACTACAAGGATGACGGTTTCCATAACAGGATCCAGTATGCGTGACCTCTCCCGCCCCGCACGGTCCCCGGCACCGCTGTGCCGTACCCCTGGTTACCTGACGTCCTGTCAGCTATGGTCCCGTCCCCACTGCCGTAGGCGACGAAGGGCCCGTCATGCCCGTCTCCGTGCTCCGCTTCAACCTGGCCGCGCCGGGTGCCACCCCCGCCGAGCTGGCGGCCCGCTATCAGGCGGCCCTGCGGATGGCCGTCCATGCCGACGCGCACGGGGTGACGACCGTGCAGACCGAGGAGCATCACGGCGCCGAGAACAACTGGCTGCCGTCGCCGTTCACGTTCGCGGGGGCGGTGCTGGGGGCGACGCAGCGCCTCGCGGTGACGGTCTCGGCGGCGATCGGTCCCCTCCACGACCCGCTGCGCCTCGCGGAGGACATCGCCGTCCTCGACCTCCTGAGCGCCGGGCGCCTCATGACGGTCGTCGGCATCGGCTACCGCCGCGCGGAGTACGACCGGGCGGGCGTCCCGTGGGAGCGCCGGGGCCGTCTCCAGGACGAACTCCTGGAGACCCTCCTGAAGGCGTGGACGGGCGAGGAGTTCACGTACCGGGGCCGCACGGTACGCGTCACCCCCCGCCCGGCGACCACCCCCCACCCCCTCCTTCTGGTGGGCGGCTCCTCCGAAGCCGCGGCCCGCCGCGCCGCCCGGCTGGGCCTCCCCTTCTTCCCCAGCGCCCACCTCCCGGCCCTGGAGACGTACTACAAGGCCCGCCTGACGGAGTACGGGACGGACGGCTGGACCCTGATGCCCCCCGCCGAAACCCCCCTCCTCCACCTCTCCGAGAACCCCGACGCCACCTGGTCCTCCCACGGCCACCACTTCCTCCACGAGGCCCGCACGTACGCCTCCTGGCAGTCGACCGGCATCCACTCGGTGGTCCGCTCGGAGGCGACAACGGTCGACGAACTCCGCGAGGAGGGCATCTACCGAGTCCTCACCCCGGACCAGTGCCTCACCCAGGACCTCGACAACCTCGTCCTCCACCCCCTGGCCGGCGGTATGCCCATCGAGGAGGGGTGGCGAAGCTTGCGGTTGTTCACGGAGCGGGTGCTGCCGAATGCCGCGACCTGAGGGGCCGCCGGTGTTTCAGGGTGCGGCCCATGAGCCTTCGCGCAGACGTGTTCATGCGGGACGAGACCGGCGAGCGCCGCGTCCTCGACGTACCGGACCTCCTGCGCGAGGTCCTGCTGCTGCGGGAGCATCTCGACGTGATCGCCGCCACCGCGGAACGGCCCCGGGGACCGGAGGAGCACCGGGCCGGCATCGAGGTCGTCATCCGGTGAGCCGCGCTCGTACACGAAACCGCCGCCCCCGGAAACCCGGGGGCGGCGGATGTGTTCGGGGAGAGGGACAGCGGGGACTTGGTCCCTCTCCCCGGGATCGGGGGTCAGCCCATCTCCTCCAGGGACTTGCCCTTGGTTTCCTTGACGTACCTGAGGACGAAGGGGATGGAGAGGGCGGCGAAGACGGTGTAGATGATGTAGGTGGCCGAGAGGTTCCAGTCGGCCAGGGACGGGAAGCTCGCCGTGATGGCCCAGTTGGCGATCCACTGGGCGGAGGCGGCCACGCCGAGTGCGGCGGCGCGGATGCGGTTGGGGAACATCTCGCCGAGGAAGACCCAGACGACGACGCCCCAGGAGAGGGCGAAGAAGAGGACGAAGATGTGGGCGGCGACGAGGGCCGTCCAGCCCTGGGCGGTGGGGAGCTTGCCGTCGACGAGGTCGTAGGAGAAGGCCCAGGCCTCCAGCGCGAGACCGATCACCATGCCGATCGAGCCGATGAGGGCGAGCGGCTTGCGGCCCACGCGGTCGACGAAGATCATCGCGATGACCGTGCCGACGATGTTGATGATCGACGTCGTGAAGGAGTAGAAGAACGAGTCCGTGGGGTCGACACCGACCGACTGCCACAGCGTCGAGGAGTAGTAGAACGCGACGTTGATGCCGACGAACTGCTGGAAGACCGAGAGGCCGATGCCGATCCAGACGATCGGCTTGAAGAAGAAGCCCCCGCCGAGCAGGTCCTTGAACGTCGACTTGTGCTCACTGCTCATCGCGTGCTCGATCTCGGCGACACGCGCGTCCAGATCCGCGCTCTCCCCCTCGACCTCCGCGAGGATCTCCCGCGCCCGCTCCCGCTTCCCCACGGACAGCAGGAACCGCGGCGACTCGGGGATCGCGAAGGACAGCAGCCCGTACAGCACCGCCGGTACGACCATCACGCCCAGCATGACCTGCCACGCCTCAAGCCCCATCAGCTTCCCGCGCTGGTCACCGCCGGCCGCGTTCAGCAGCCCCCAGTTGACGAGCTGCGAGATCGCGATGCCGATGACGATCGCGGCCTGCTGGAACGACCCGAGGCGCCCCCGGTACGCGGGCGGCGCGACCTCGGCGATGTAGGCGGGGCCGATGACGGACGCCATCCCGATGGCGAACCCGCCGACGACCCGCCACAGCGCGAGGTCCCACAGCGCGAACGGCAGCGCGGACCCGACGGCGGAGATGGTGAACAGCGCGGCGGAGATCTGCATGCACCGGATACGCCCGATCCGGTCGGCGATCCGCCCGGCGGTCGCCGCCCCGATCGCACAGCCGATCAGCGCGATCGCGATGACCTGCGCGAGCGCGGCGGAGCCGATGTCGTAGCGGTCCCGGATCGCCTCGACGGCGCCGTTGATGACGGAGCTGTCGTACCCGAAGAGGAAGCCGCCCATGGCGGCGGCAGCGGCGATGAAGATGACGTGCCCGAGATGATCGGGATGAGCCGGGGCTCCCGCCTTTGTTCCCTGCGCTGTGCTGGTCACG
Organism: Streptomyces sp.; assembly: GCA_036569285.1. Taxonomy (GTDB): domain Bacteria; phylum Actinomycetota; class Actinomycetes; order Streptomycetales; family Streptomycetaceae; genus Streptomyces. The sequence goes on along the minus strand of DATCQX010000130.1, from coordinate 3,547 downwards.
ATCAACTCCTCGGGCCTCCGGCAACGCTGCCGGGATCAGTCAGCCCTTCCAGTGGCGCACAGCACACCGCCGCCCACCACCTGAAGGGAAAAGCAACGCCCCAGACGTTAATCCTTCAACTTGTGAACCACCAAGACCGGGGGATGTGAGAAAGAAGGCACCGAAGCAGGGGAATGCGTGGCAGATGTGTTCAAGTATTGAATCTATGGAGGTTTGGGAGGGGCCCAAGAGGGCCAGTGAGGGCGCCGCCCGCTCACCGCAGCCGCTGCGAGATCACCTTCGACACCCCGTCACCCTGCATCGACACCCCGTACAGCGCGTCCGCGACCTCCATCGTCCGCTTCTGGTGCGTGATGACGATCAGCTGCGACGACTCCTGCAACTCCTGCATGATCCGGATCAGCCGCTGGAGGTTCGTGTCGTCGAGGGCCGCCTCCACCTCGTCCATCACATAGAACGGGCTCGGCCGCGCCTTGAAGATCGACACCAGCAGCGCGACGGCCGTCAGCGACCGCTCCCCGCCCGACAGCAGCGACAGCCGCTTCACCTTCTTCCCCGGCGGACGCGCCTCGACGTCCACCCCGGTCGTCAGCATGTTGTCCGGGTCCGTCAGGATCAGCCGCCCCTCACCCCCCGGGAAGAGCCGGCCGAACACCCCCTCGAACTCCCGCGCCGTGTCCCGGTACGCCTCGCTGAAGACCTGCTCGACCCGCTCGTCGACCTCCTTCACGACCTGGAGGAGATCCGTGCGCGTCTTCTTCAGGTCCTCGAGCTGCTCGCTCAGGAACTTGTGACGCTCCTCCAGCGCCGCGAACTCCTCAAGGGCGAGGGGGTTCACCTTCCCGAGCTGCTGGTACGCCCGCTCGGCCGCCTTCAGCCGCTTCTCCTGCTCGGCGCGGACGAACGGCACCGGCTGAGGCTCCTCCTCCGGCTCCTCCCCCTCCGCCGGGGGCGACGGCGGGACGAGCTGGTGCGGGCCGTACTCCGTGACGAGGCCCTCCGGCTCGACGCCGAGTTCCTCCAGCGCCTTCGTCTCGACCTGCTCGATCCGCATCCGCTTCTCGGCGCCGAGCACCTCGCCCTTGTGCACGGAGTCGGTCAGCTTGTCCAACTCGGCCTTGAGATCCCGGCCGACGGCCCGCTCCGCCGCCAACTCCTGTTCCCTCGCGGCCTTTTCGGCTTCGGCCTCGGCACGCTCGGCTTCCGCCGCGCGGACCGACTCCTCCACGTGGGCGAGGAGTCGCCGCGCGCCCTCCGCGACGGCGGCGGCCACCTCCGCCTCGTACTTCAGACGGCGCTGCCGTTGCTCCGCCCTCGACCTCGCGTCGCGTTCCGCTCGTGCCGCGCGGTCCAGTGAATCCGCCCTGCCCGCGAGGGCCTTGACGCGTTCCTCGTGGGTGCGGGCCTGGAGGCGGGCCTCCATCTCCGTCTGACGGGCGTTCGCGCCGTCCGCCGCGAGGCGGTCGCGGGTGGAGGTGTCGGGTTCCTCCTCGACAGGGGATTCCTCCGCGACGGCCAGGCGTTCCGCGAGGATCTCCACTTCCTCCAGGGCCTTTTCCAGGGCGTCCTGTGCACGGGCGGCTGCCGCTGTGGCTCGTTCCGCTTCACCGGCCGCGCCTCTCGCCTGGCCGGCGAGGCGGCCGAGTTGTTGGGCGACGGTGGATTTCTCCTTCGTCGCGGCGCGTTGTCTGTCGGTGAGGTCTTCGAGGGCGGCCGCGCAGGTGGCTCGGCGTTCCCGGGCGGCGTCCTGTTGTGCGGCCAACTCCTGGCATTCGACCTCCAGTTCCTCCAGCTCCGCTGCGGCTTCGTCCACCGAGGCCTGGACTTCGAGGAAGCTGGGGGCGGCCGCGGAGCCGCCGTGGGCGAAGTGGGCCGAGAGGAGGTCGCCTTCGGTGGTGACCGCGGTCAAGTGGGGGTGGGTGCGGATGAGTTGTTCGGCTGTGTCGAGGGTGTCCACTACGACTGTGTTGTGGAGGAGGTGGTGGATTGCCGGAAGGAGGTCGGAGGGTGCGCGGACGAACTCGGTCGCGGAGGAGAGTTCGGCGGGTGCGGGTGCGTTGTGGCTGGTCGCGCCCACGCGGCGGTAGCCGCACATCGAACACAGCCCCGCGCCCCTGGGTACCTCGCCTCCCGTCAGTAGAAAAGTTGCCCTTCCTCCGTCTTGCTTGCGTAGCAGCCCGATCGCTTCTGCCGCTGCCGACGGGCCCTTCACCGCGAGCGCATCTGCTGCCGCGCCGAACGCTGCCGCCAAGGCCACCTCGTAGCCCGGCCTGATCGTCAACAGCTCTGCCGCCGGGCCCAGTACACCCGTCAGCCTGTCCTTCGCCGCCAGCAGTATCCCTGTGCCGTCTTTCCTCCTGAGCCCCAGCGACAACGCCTCGTGACGTGCCTTTGTTGCCGCCCGTTCACGCTCTGCTGTGGTCGTCGCCTCGCGCGCCGCGCTCAACGCGGCCTCCGCCTCGGACAGTTCGCGTTTCGCCGTCGCGTGGGCCTCGGTCAGCTCCGCGTCGTCCGCGTCGAGGTCGTCCACCTCGGACTTCAGGGCCTCGTACTCCTCCTGGGCGGAGACGGCTCTTTCCTGGGCCTCGTCGCGGGCCGCGGTGAGGCGGTCGATCTCGGATTGGGCCGAAGTCGCGCGGGAGCGGGCCGCGTTGACCTGGCCGGTGAGGCGGGCGAGGTTTTCGCGGTGGTCGGCGATGGTGCGGGCGACGTCTTTGAGGCGGCGTTCTTCGGCGGCCAACTCGCGTTCCAGGTCGGCTCGGTGGGAGACCGTGTCCTCCAGGGCGCGTTCGGCGGCTTCGAGGGCTGCCTCCAGCTCCGCTTCCTGTTCGCGGACTCGGGCCGCCTCCCGCTCCAGGTCCTCGGGGTCGCGGCCCCGGCGTTCCTCGGGGGGTGCGGAGGTGGCGCTCTTCACGCGGGCGTCGGCCAGGGAGATGGTGCCCCGGACGCGTTCGGCGAGCTGGGAGAGTTCGTACCAGGTCGCTTGCGTGCGCTGGAGGCGCGGGGTGAGGCGGCGGACCTCGTCTTCGAGGTGGGCCTCGCGCTGGAGGGCCTTCTTCAGGTCCTGTTCGGCCGCGTCCTTGCGTTCCTTGAGGGCGGCCTCGTCGGCGATCTCCGTCTGGAGGGCCGCGCGGAGGCGGACGAGGTCGTCGGCGAGGAGGCGCAGGCGGGCGTCGCGCAGGTCGGCCTGGATGACGGCGGCCCGGCGGGCGACGGCGGCCTGCCGGCCGAGCGGCTTGAGCTGGCGGCGGAGTTCGTCGGTGAGGTCCTGGACGCGGGAGAGGTTGGCCTGCATCGCGTCGAGCTTGCGCAGCGCCTTCTCCTTGCGCTTGCGGTGCTTGAGGACCCCGGCCGCCTCCTCGATGAACGCGCGGCGGCCCATGGGGTCGGCGTGCAGGACGGAGTCGAGCTGGCCCTGTCCGACGATGACGTGCATCTCGCGGCCGATGCCGGAGTCGCTCAACAGGTCCTGGATGTCGAGGAGTCGGCAGGTGTCGCCGTTGATCTGGTACTCGCTGGAGCCGCCCCGGAACATGATCCGGGTGAT
>DATCQX010000129.1:0-3079 GCA_036569285.1 Streptomyces sp. | reverse complement strand
CTTCACCGCGACCCTCCTCGCGAAGTGGGAGCGCTTCACCGACGACCAGAAGCGCCTGATGCTGGAGACCGTCGACGCCGACGCCGACCGCGTCACCCGCCTCATCGCCGAGCTCCTCGACATCTCCCGCATCGACTCCGGGCGCCTTGAGGTCCGCCGTCAGCCCGTCGACATGGGCGCCGCCGTCGGCCGGCACATCCAGGCGTACGTCGCCGCCGGACAGCCCGCCGACCGGTTCCTGCTGCGGATCGGGCAGCCGCTGCCCGCCCTGTGGGCCGACCCCGACAAGGTCGACCAGGTGCTCAGCAACCTCATCGAAAACGCCGTGCGCCACGGCGAGGGAACCGTCACGATAGACGTCACGTCCGCCGCGTCCCCCCGCGAGGGGGAGGGCGCGGGCACGTCGGTCACCGTGAGCGACGAAGGGGCGGGCATCCCGGAGGAGTCCATGAACCGCGTCTTCACCCGCTTCTGGCGGGGCAGCAAGCGCGGCGGCACGGGCCTGGGCCTCTACATCGTCAAGGGCATCGTCGAAGCCCACGGCGGAGTCATCACGGTCGGCCGCGCCCCCCAGGGCGGCGCCCAGTTCCGATTTACGTTGCCCGTGGCAGCGCCTGCTTACCTCAGCTAGGCCGCCACGGGCGCGTTCGAACATCCACGCCCCGTTAGACTCGGCCTTTGGCACCTTTGTGTCCCATGGAGCGCGCCGCGCCGGTCACGGGGACCGCCAGCCAGCCAACGGAAGTACGGGAAGAGATGTCGGCACCGAATAAGTCGTACGACCCAGTAGAGGTCGAGGCGTTGAAACCGGAAGAAGTCGAGCGTATGCGGGACGAGGCGCTCGCCGCGTTCACCGCCGCCGACTCCCTCGACGCGCTCCAGGAGGCCAAGGTCACCCACACCGGCGGCACCTCCCCGCTGGCGCTGGCCAACCGCGAGATCGGCGCGCTGCCCCCGCAGGCCAAGGCCGCCGCGGGCAAGCTCGTCGGGCAGGCCCGGGGCGCCGTCAACAAGGCCCTCGCCGCCCGCCAGGCCGAGCTGGAGGCCGAGCGCGACGCGCGTGTCCTCGTCGAGGAGGCCGTCGACGTCACGCTCCCCTACGACCGGATCCCGGCCGGCGCCCGCCACCCCCTGACGACTCTGTCGGAGCGCATCGAGGACGTCTTCGTCGCGATGGGCTACGAGGTCGCCGAGGGCCCGCAGGTCGAGGCCGAGTGGTTCAACTTCGACGCCCTCAACATCGGCCCCGACCACCCCGCGCGCGGCGAGCAGGACACCTTCTTCGTCGAGGCCGCCGACGGCAGCGCCGACTCCGGTCTCGTCCTGCGCACCCACACCTCGCCCGTGCAGATCCGCTCCCTCATGGACCGCGACCTGCCGGTGTACGTGATCTGCCCCGGCGTCGTCTACCGCACGGACGAGCTGGACGCCACGCACACCCCGGTCTTCCGCCAGGTCGAGCTGCTCGCGGTCGACGAGGGCCTCACCATGGCCGACCTCAAGGGCACCCTGGACCACATGGTCCGCTCCCTGTTCGGGCCGGACATGAAGACCCGGCTGCGGCCGAACTTCTTCCCGTTCACCGAGCCGTCCGCAGAGATGGACATGGTCTGCTACGTCTGCAAGGGCGAGTCCGTCGGCAACCCCGACCGCCCCTGCCGGACCTGCTCCAGCGAGGGCTGGATCGAGCTGGGCGGCTGCGGCATGGTCAACCCCAAGGTGCTCGTCGCCTGCGGCGTCGACCCCGAGAAGTACAGCGGATTCGCCTTCGGGTTCGGCATCGAACGGATGCTGATGTTCCGCCACAACGTCGAAGACATGCGAGACATGGTCGAGGGTGACGTCCGTTTCACCCGGCCGTTCGGGAGTGAGATCTGATGCGTATCCCGCTTTCCTGGCTGCGGGAGTACGTCGATCTCCCCGCCATCGAGACCGGCCGTGACGTCCAGGCCAAACTCGTCTCCGCAGGACTCGAGGTCGAGACCGTCGAGCAGCTCGGCGAGGGCCTCAAGGGCCCCCTCGTCGTCGGTCAGGTCCTCACCATCGAGGAGCTGGAGGGCTTCAAGAAGCCGATCCGCTTCTGCACCGTCGACGTCGGCACCGCCAACGGCACCGGTGAGCCGCAGGAGATCGTCTGCGGCGCCCGGAACTTCGCCGTCGGCGACAAGGTCGTCGTCGTCCTGCCCGGCGCGGTCCTGCCCGGTGACTTCGCGATCGCCGCCCGCAAGACCTACGGCAAGACGTCCCACGGCATGATCTGCTCCAGCGACGAGCTGGGCATGGGCGACGACGGCACGAAGGGCATCATCGTCCTGCCGCCCGAGACCGAGGTCGGCAAGGACGCCATCGAGCTGCTCGAACTGGTCGACGAGGTCCTCGACATCGCCGTCACCGCCAACCGCGGCGACTGCCTGTCCATCCGCGGCGTCGCCCGCGAGACGGCCATCGCCTACGGCCTGCCGCTGCGCGACCCGGCGCTCCTCGACGTCCCGGGCCCCAACGCGTACGGCTACCCCGTCCAGGTCTCCGACCCCTTCGCCTGCGACCGCTTCACCGCCCGCACGGTGACCGGCCTCAGCCCCGAGGCGCGCTCCCCGATCTGGCTCAAGCGGCGCCTCCAGAAGGTCGGCGTCCGCCCCATCTCCCTCGCCGTGGACGTCACGAACTACGTGATGATGGAGCTGGGCCAGCCCCTCCACGCCTACGACCGCACCCTCGTCCAGGGCACGATCGGCGTCCGCCGGGCCGAGCAGGGCGAGAAGCTCAAGACCCTCGACGGCACCGAGCGCACCCTCGACGCCGAGGACCTCGTCATCACCGACGAGCGCGGGCCCATCGGCCTCGCCGGGGTCATGGGCGGCGCCAACACCGAGATCGCCGACCACGAGGAGGGGCAGGGCACGACGGACGTCGTGATCGAGGCCGCCCACTTCGACGCGGTCGCCATCGCGCGCACCGCCCGCCGCCACAAGCTGTCCTCCGAGGCGTCCCGCCGCTTCGAGCGCGGCGTCGACCCCAAGGCCGCGCCCGCCGCAGCCCAGCGCGCGGTGGACCTCCTGGTCCTCCTCGCGGGCGGCAC
>DATCQX010000128.1:0-12156 GCA_036569285.1 Streptomyces sp. | reverse complement strand
ACCCTTGCGCGGCAATCCCGTTGCTCCCATCCCGCGGCCCTATAGGAGCGCCCTATATTTGAGTTATGGGGGACTCGCGCCTGGATCTTTGGTCTCACCCGGAACTTGCGGCAGCGGTCGTCGGTGCCGACTGGGGGACGGTCTTCCGTACGTTCCGGAGGCTCACCGGCTTGAGCCAGACCAAGCTGGGAGAGCGTGTCGGTCTGGTGCAGTCCGACGTGTCCGACATCGAGCGGGGTCGCCGCCGTGTGACGTCCGTAGAGGTGCGGCAGCGGATCATGGCGGGGCTCGCAGTGCCCGCTCATCTCACGCCCGGGGCAGAACAGACCACCACCGCGCCGGTATCCGGCCTCACCCTTCCAGGAGCGGGCCCGGACGAGGACCTGTTGACCCGCGTGACCAGCGTTGTCGACTCCCAGCACCGTGTGGACGCCCCCACCCTGGATTGGCTCGACAGGCTGCTTGCCGAGCACCGACGCGCGGAGGACTTGATCGGTTCGCGCCCACTCGTCGACGTCATGCGCCAGCAACTCCGAACCGTCGTGGACTTGTACGCGGGCGCGCGTGGACCGCTGGCCGATCGCGTGATCCGTCTCGCCGCCGAGCACGCGCAGTTCCTCGCGTGGATGGCACAGGACCAGGACCTGAGCGCCACGGCGCTTACCTGGTACGACCGTTCTCACGAGTGGGCTCTGGAGGCGGGTGATGCCGACATGGCCGCGACGACTCTCAACATGAAGGCTCACATGGCGTGGTCCAAGGGGCAGGCCTCTCGCTGCGTGCGTCTCGCCGAGGCGTCCCGCTGGTCGGCCCCCACCACCACTCCGGGCGTACAGGGCATGGCCGCGCAGATGACGGCGAGAGGGCACGCACTGAACGGGGACGCCGACGACGCGCACCGGCTGTTCGACGAGGCTCAGACACTCATGCGCCGGGCGTCCGAGCACCCGGAGGACGAACCCGTCTGGATGTACTTCTACGACGAGAACTGGTTCACCCTGCAACGGGGCATGGCCGCGCTGCACCTTCGCGACTGGCGATCAGCGGTGGACGACCTCACGGCCGGGCTCGATGCCCTGCCGGACGAGTACCGGCGCGACAAGACATGGTTCCGAACATGCCTCGCCCACGCGCACGCCGGGAGCGGAGAAGCAGGCCAAGCTCTCTCGGTGGCCCTGCTGAGCATCCCCGACGCCGCCGAGGTCGGACGCCCGCACTCGTGGAACGAACTGCACACCACAGCGGCGTTGCTGCTGCGGCACGGCGCGCATGAGGGGCGCCAGTTGATCGGCGTGCTGCGCGAGTACGACTGAAGCGAATGCGTCGCCGCAGGGCACGGACGACCCCGGACAGGCCGCCGCCGACTTTGAGCACCTCCGCGCTGCCGGCCTCTACCCTGCGGTCAGTCCGACAGTCGCAACATCCGCCGTTTCAGTCACCACCGCTGACCGGATCCCGGCGGATCGGTAACCCGATCGGGGGAACGTCGATCCGGCGGAACGGTTCGGCGGGGTGGGGGGCTTTTACGGTCGCGGCATGAGCGCATCCCGTTCTTCCCCCGAGCCCCTGTCTCTGCCGCTGCCGCCGCGTGCGCCGAGGGTGCCGCAGGCGAGGGGGAGTGAGGTGAGGCCGCAGCGGCCGTGTCTCACGGAGCTGAGGCTGTCGGCGTTCGCGGGGCATCGGGGTGCGGTGTACGGGCTGGGGCCGGTGACGTTGTTCAGTGGGCGGAGCGGGAGTGGGAAAAGCAGTGCGCTGAGGGCTTACGGGGCATTGTCGAGGCTGGGGGGCGGGGCGGTGGTGCGGGAGGTGTTCGCGGATGTGGGGGCGTGCGTGCCCGTGGGGGCGCGGGCCGACAGGGAGGGGCGGCGGGGGTTCCGGATCGGGTGCACGGCGGACGGCCCGGAGGGGCCGGTGACGCTCGACGTCGCCGTCCAGGCCGAACCGCGGATGCGGATCGTCGGCGAGCGGCTGAGCACGGGGGGCGCGGTGCTGTTGGAGACGGCGCTGAGGGACCCCACCCGGCCGTACGTGGACGCCGCCTGGCACACCGGCGGCTCGAAGGGCGTCATCCGCGCCCCTTTCCCGGACGACCAACTCGGCACCGCCATCCTCCCGTTACGCGTCTCGGGCCGCACCGGCGCCCAGCGTCGGGTGATCAGCGCCGCCGAACAGATGGTCGTCGCGCTGCGCTCCGTCTTCTTCTGCGACCCCCGCCCCGACGCGATGCGTGAACCCGTCCTCCCCGGCTCCGGCTTCCTGCGCACCGGCTGCGACAACGTCGCGGACGTCGTCTTCCGCACCCGCGCGGAATGCGCGGCCCGCCACACCTCCCTGGTCGCGGCGGTGGCCGCCGGCTGCGCGGGCCCGGTCGTCGACCTGCGCGCGGAGGCGACGACGGACGGCCGTCTGCAGGCCGTCCTCGACCGCGGCGGCGGCACGACGACGTTGCTGCGCCTCGGCGACGGCGAGCTGCGCCATCTCGGTCTCGCCCTCGTCCTGCTCACCGGCCCCGGCGTCCTCATGGTCGACGCGCCGCGCGAAGTCCCGGACGGGCAGGGGGCGTTGACGGTCCTGGCCGACAACTTCGACTCCCACCTCGACCTCCGCCAGCGCCGCGCCCTCCTCGAACTCGCCGTCCAGATGGCCGACCGCGGCCACATCCGTCTCCTCGGCACCTCCCCCGACGCCGGCTGGGCGCTCGGGGCGTCCGGCGTCACGGTGGTAGACCTTGACGCGTGACAGGACACAACACCCCGCCCGACGTGCCGGAACTCCAGCGCAGGCTGGCCGAGTTCGCCGCCGCCCGCGACTGGCAGCCGTTCCACACGCCCAAGAACCTCGTCGCCGCGCTCAGCGTGGAGGCGTCCGAACTCGTGGAGATCTTCCAGTGGCTGACCCCTGAGGAGTCGGCCCGCGTGATGTCCGACCCGGACACCGCCCACCGGGTCCGGGACGAGGTCGCCGACGTGCTCGCGTATCTGCTCCAGCTCTGCGAGGTCCTCGGCGTCGACCCGCTCGCCGCGCTGGCGGCGAAGATCGAGCGCAACGAGAAGCGGTTCCCGGCGGCGGGGAGTGTGCCGGAAGCGGAATGAGGAGCGAGTGGGAACGATCACGTCCGCTATTACTTTGAGTAATCATCCCGCCGCTCGAAACCGATTTGTTGTCCACAGATTTCCGCCTTCCTCTGGCTTTTCGTCTCACGGTCCCTCACTCTGGGTAGTGGTCAAGGGAGTTGAGGCGGACACGTGAGGAACGGGTCCGGGACGGACGGGGGTGGCGCATGGACGCGGTGCGGCTCATCCTGGCGAGCCGGTGGGCTCTGGCGCGAGGTGGTGACGGCGCCGAGCTGCTCGCGGAGGTCTGGCAGGCGCAGGCCCTCGCGCAGGCCATCGGCAGCCGCCTCGCGGTCTCCGGCCCTCCGGAGTTACGCGGCGAGGCTCTCGGCCTCACCGAACTGGCGGGCCGGGGCTGCGGCGTTCTCGACGCCCCCGACCTCCCGCCCGAGTCCCTGCGCGCCGCCCAGCTCACCGACCTCGACGACGCCCGTCAGGCCCTCCTCTGCCTCGGCGGCCTCCTCGGCGAGGTCGGCATCGCCCTCGTGGGCCTCGCCTCCACGGCCCCCGACCAGACGACGTACTGGCAGTGCATGGAAGCCATCGACGCCGCCGACGAATCCAGAGACCGCGTACTGGAGATGCTGCGCAAACTCGCGGCCAAGGAGGAGGCGTCACCGCAGGTGTGACGGCGAGGGGCCCGGCCCGAGGGGCAACCCCCGAGCCGGGCCCGGGAGTCACCCCACGGTGCGCGGGCCCTCCACCTCACAACCTCGGGTCCACCGGCTCCGACTCCAGCGCCAGCACCCCGAACACCGCCTCGTGCACCCGCCACAGCGGCTCGCCCTCGGCGAGGCGGTCCAGGGCCTCCAGGCCGAGGACGTACTCGCGGATCGCGAGGGACCGCTTGTGGTTGAGGAACCGGCCCCGGAGGCGGGCGAGCTGGTCGGGGCGGGTGTACTCCGGACCGTAGATGATCCGCAGGTACTCCCGGCCCCGGACCTTGACACCGGGCTGGACGAGCCGGCCCTCGGCGTCACGGACGACGGCCCCGAGAGGCTTCACCACCATGCCCTCGCCACCGGAACCGGTCATCTCCAGCCACCAGTCGATGCCTGCCTGTACCGAAGCGGGGTCGCCCGTGTCGACGTACAGGCGCCGGGTGGCCTGGATCAGCCCGGTGGGGTCGTGCTCCACCAGCCGGTCCAGCAGCGCGAGTTGCTCGTCGTGCGGCAGGGCGGCGAGGCTGCGCCCCTGCACCGCGAGCAGCTGGAACGGCGCGAGCCGCACGCCGTCGAGCCCGTCGGTGGGCCAGCAGTACCGCCGGTACGCGTCGGTGAACGCGGCGGCGTCGGCGGCACGTTCACTCTGCCGCGCCAGCAACTCACCGACGTCCACGCCCCGTTCGGCGGCACCCTTGAGCGCGGCGAGCGCACCCGGGAACACCGCCCCCGAGGCCGCGCCGACCGCCGCGTACTGGGAGCGCAGCAGTCCGGTCGCCTTCAGCGACCACGGCATCAACTCCGCGTCCAGCAACAGCCAGTCGGTGTCGAGCGACGTCCACAGCCCGGCAGCGTCGGCGGCGGCGCGCACCCGCCCGAGGATCTCCTCGGTGACGGCCTCGTCGTCGAAGAACGGCCGCCCGGTACGGGTGTAGAGGGACCCCGTGGGACCGTCCACCCCGAACCGCTTGCGCGCCACCTCCGCGTCCCGGCACACCAGGACGACCGCCCGCGACCCCATGTGCTTCTCCTCGCACACGACCCGCTCGACGCCGTCCGCCGCGTACTGCGCGAACGCCTCCGCCGGATGCTCCAGGTACCCCTCGACGCGCGAGGTCGCCGTCGGCGCCATGGTCGGCGGCAGGTACGGCAGCAGCCGGGGGTCGATCGCGAACCGGCTCATGACCTCCAGCGCGGCGGCGGCGTTCTCCTCACGGACGGAGACCCGCGCGCTGCCCTCGTACCGGGTCGTCACGATCCGCCGCCCGTGCACGTCGGCCAGGTCCAGCGGACGTCCGTCGTGCCCGCCCGGCGCCTCGGAGCGCAGCGGACGCGCCGGCTCGTACCAGACCTTCTCGGCGGGCACGTCGACCAGTTGGCGCTCCGGCCAGCGCAGCGCGGTCAGCTTGCCGCCGAACACGGCACCCGTGTCGAGGCAGATGGTGTTGTTGAGCCAGGTCGCCTCCGGAACCGGCGTGTGCCCGTAGACGACAGCGGCGCTGCCCCGGTACTCCTCGGCCCACGGATACCGCACCGGCAGCCCGAACTCGTCGGTCTCCCCGGTGGTGTCCCCGTACAGCGCGTGCGAACGGACCCGCCCCGAGGTGCGGCCGTGGTAGCGCTCGGGCAGCCCGGCGTGGCAGACGACCAGCTTCCCGCCGTCCAGGACGTAGTGGCTGACCAGCCCGTCGATGAACTCCCGTACCTCCGCGACGAATTCCTCGCTCTGCCCGGCCATCTGCTCGACGGTCTCGGCGAGGCCGTGCGTGTGCTGGACCTTGCGGCCCTTGAGGTGACGGCCGTACTTGTTCTCGTGGTTGCCCGGCACGCACAGCGCGTTGCCCGACTTCACCATCGACATGACCCGCCGCAGCACGCCGGGGCTGTCCGGCCCCCGGTCCACGAGGTCCCCGACGAACACGGCGGTACGGCCCTGCGGGTGCACCCCGTCCACGTACCCCAACTTGCCGAGCAGCGACTCCAGTTCGCTCGCGCAGCCGTGGATGTCGCCGACGATGTCGAACGGCCCGGTGAGATGCGTCAGGTCGTTGAACCGCTTCTCGGTGCGGACGGTCGCGGCGTCGATCTCCGCCGGACCGCGCAGGACGTGCACCTTGCGGAAGCCCTCCCGCACCAACCCCCGCAGCGAGCGCCGGAGTTCACCGACGTGCCGCCTGATGACCCGGCGCGGCATGTCGGCCCGGTCGGTGCGGGCCGCGTTGCGCTCGGCGCACACCTCCTCCGGGACGTCGAGGACGATCGCGATCGGCAGGACGTCGTACTTTCGTGCCAGCTCGACGAGTTGACGCCGGGCGTCGGCCTGCACGCTGGTCGCGTCGACGACGGTACGGCGCCCGGAGGCCAGCCGCTTGCCGGCGATGTAGTGCAGGACGTCGAAGGCGTCGCGCGTCGCGCTCTGGTCGTTCTCGTCGTCCGAGACCAGCCCCCGGCAGAAGTCGGAGGAGATGACCTCGGTCGGCTTGAAGTGCCGTGCCGCGAAAGTGGACTTGCCGGAGCCGGAGGCGCCGACGAGGACGACGAGGGAGAGGTCGGTGACGGGGAGTTCACGCCCCTTGGTGTGCTGCTGCTCGGTCATGCCGCGTTCGCCTCCTTCGAGGTCTCGTTCGCTGTCAGTTGTGTGAAGACCGCCATCTGCGTGGGCGGCCCCACCTCGGGGTCGTCCGGGCCGACCGGCGTGAACTCCACGCCGTAGCCGTACCGTTCACCGACCGCGTGAGCCCAGGTCCGGAACTCCTCGCGGGTCCACTCGAAGCGGTGGTCGCCGTGCCGGACGTGCCCGGCGGGGAGGGTCTCCCAGCGGACGTTGTACTCGACGTTCGGGGTGGTCACGAGGACCGTGCGGGGGCGGGCCGCGCCGAACACCGCGTACTCCAGGGCGGGCAGGCGCGGCAGGTCGAGGTGCTCGATCACCTCGCTCAGCACGGCCGCGTCGTACCCCTTGAGCTGCTTGTCCGTGTACGCCAGCGACCCCTGCCGCAGGGTGACCCGGGACGACTGCCGCTCGCCCATGCGGTCCAGCTTGAGCCGCCGGGCGGCGATGGTGAGGGCGCGCACCGACACGTCGAGTCCGACGATCTCCGTGAACCGGACGTCTTTGAGCAGCTCCTTCACCAACTCGCCCTGCCCGCAGCCCAGATCGAGGACCCGGGCAACGCCGGCGGCGCGCAGGGCGGTGAGGATCGCCTCGCGGCGCTGGACGGCGAGCGGCGTCGGCCTCTCCTCCGTCTCCGCCTCCGACCCGACCGCGTTGTCGATCTCCTCGACCTCACTGTCGTCCGACTCCGCGAGCCGCACCAGCTCCAGGGCCTCCCTGGCCTGCCGGGTCAGCGACCAGCGGCGGGACAGGTAGCGGCTGGTGATGAGGTTCTGCTCCGGGTGCGCGGCCAGCCAGCCCTCACCGGCGCGCAGCAGCTTGTCGACCTCCTCGGAGGTGACCCAGTAGTGCTTCGCGTCGTCCAGGACCGGCAGCAGGACGTACAGGTGACGCAGGGCCTCAGAGAGCGTCAACTCCTCGGACTCCAGGACCAGTCGGACGTACCGCGAGTCGCCCCACTCGGGGAACTCCGCGTCCAGCGCGACGGGTTCGGCCGTGACCGTCCACCCCAGTGGCCCGAACAGCTCGCGGACGAGGCCGGGGCCGCCGCGCGCGGGCAGGGCGGGCACCTCGACGCGCAACGGCCGCCGCTCGCCCGGGAGTTCGGGGCGGGCGTGGCACGTCCCCTTCATCGCGCTGGAGAACACGCCGCCTATCGCCACCGCGAGCAGTGAACTCGCCGCGTACGGGCGGTCGTTGACGTACTGCGCGAGCGCCGCGTCCGGGGCGCCGCCCCGGCCCTTGCCCTTGCCCCGTCGGACCAGGGCCACCGCGTCCACCTCCAGCAGGAGCGCCGCCGTGCAGCGATCCGGGCTCGCCTCGGGGTAGAGGACGTGCGCGGTGCCGTAGGAGGTGGAGAACGTCTGCGCCTTGTCGGGATGCTTGTGCAGCAGGTAGCCGAGGTCGGTCGCCGGGCGTTCGGGTGTACCGGTGGTGGTGATGGTCAGGAACATGGGCCTCTCCGGCCGGATCTGTGAAGAGTCGCGAATGGTCGGGCAACTTTCGCACACCGGGTGTGACCGGCGCCTTTGGTTATCTCGCGGCCTTCTGCCAGGGGCCGACGCCCAGCTTCCCGGTCGTGCCGAGGTCGAGGCCGGGCGAGATCATCACCGGGGCGGCGCCGGACTTCGCGCGCACGCGGACGTACGGGACGTTCACCGCCGTCCCCGCCCCGGTGGTGTTGCGCCACGCGAGCGTGGCCTGCGCCTGCTCGCCCGGTTCCAGGGTGAGCGGCTTCGGGGTGTCGCCGCCGCCGACGCCGGTGGAGATCCCGCTCGTGCCCTTGAGGATCTCGACACCCTTCACCGGGTCGTGCGCGGCGTCGAGGAGGGTCAACTCCGGGAATCCGTCCAGGGAGTAGGGGGCGGTGCCGCAGTTCTGCAGATGGATGCCGACGACCCTGAGGCCCATCGCCGCGTCGCCCTGGTCGGCGTACACGTGGAGGCCGGACGGCGGGCAGGCGCCGCCTTCCGACGGGGCCTCGGCGGTGGGAATCTTGTCCACCTTGACGACCTTCGCCGTGGACGCGCCGCCGGTGCCGGGACCGGGGAGGAGCTCCAGGTTCCCGGTGACCGTCCTGCCCGGCGGCACCGATCGCGCGGGCACCTTCTGGTTGCCCATCGCGCCGCCGGAGGGCGAGAGGAAGGAGATCGTGACGGTGTACGTCATCGCCTCGGCGTCCTTGTTGGCGATCTCGTAGGCGGCGACGACCCGGGCGAGGCTGCCCGACAGAGTCACCGAGGTGACACGGGCGCCGTCGATGCCGGGGTCGGTGACCGGGGAGGCGGACGGCGCACCGCCTCCCGCGCGGGCGTCCGCCGCCCCCTCGGTGCCGCACGCGGTGGCGGCGAGGAGGACGGCGACGGCCGGGACGAGGAGGTGTCTGCGCATCGGGCCACCTCATCAGGCGCTCTGGCCGGCGGCTGTGGTGGAGGCCACAACTCCGGTCACAGGGGTGTCACAGGTGCGCCGGGATCTGGCCTGGGGAATCGGGCCCCCGCTCAGCCGAGCTGCGACTGCACCGCGCTGGAGATCAGCTCCAGGTGGTCGAGGTCCGACAGGTCCATGAACTGGAGGTAGAAGCGCGTCGCCCCGATCTCCGCGTACCGCCCGATCTTCTCGACGACCTCCCCCGGCGTCCCCGCGAGCCCGTTCTCCTTCAGCTCGTCCACCTCACGCCCGATCGCGGCGGCACGCCGGGCGACCTCCGCGTCGTCCTTGCCGACGCAGACGACCAGCGCGGTGGAGTAGGTGAGCGCGTCCGCCGGACGTCCCGCCTCCAGGGCGGCCTCGCGGACCCGGGCGAACTGCTTCTCCGTGTCGGCGACCGAGGCGAACGGCATGTTGAACTCGTCGGCGTAACGGGCCGTCAGCCGGGGCGTGCGCTTCGGGCCGCCGCCGCCGATCAGCACCGGGATCCTGGCCTGTACCGGCTTGGGCAGAGCGGGCGAGTCGGTCAGCGTGTAGTACGTGCCGTCGAAGTCGTACGTCTCGCCGGCCGGGGTGTTCCACAGGCCGGTGACGATCTCCAGCTGCTCCTCGAGACGGCCGAACTTCTCCGCCGGGAAGGGGATGCCGTACGCCTTGTGCTCCTCCTCGAACCAGCCCGCGCCGAGGCCGAGTTCGACGCGTCCGCCGGACATCTGGTCGACCTGCGCGACCTGGATGGCGAGGACGCCGGGGAGGCGGAAGGTGGCGGCGGTCATCAGCGTGCCGAGGCGGATGCGCTTCGTCTCGCGGGCGAGACCGGCGAGGGTCAGCCAGGCGTCGGTGGGGCCGGGAAGGCCGTCGACGGAACCCATCTTCAGATAGTGGTCGGAACGGAAGAACGCGTCGAAGCCCAGGTCTTCGGTCGCCTTCGCGACGGAGAGGAGGGTGTCGTAGGTGGCGCCCTGCTGGGGCTCGGTGAAAATACGCAGATCCATGAGGCCATGCTCGCATCCCGCACACCCGTACGACCGTCAACCTCCCCCACCCCACCAAGCCCCCACATCCCCTCCCGGGTGAAAAATCCCCGCGCCGGGTGCGGTGGGCCCGGTGGGGCAGTGACCGGCGACCGTGATGATCGTTGGGACGTCGGAGCCGGACCGCCCGGCGCCCGTGCCCGGCAGGACGACGCCGGGGCGTCACCCGAGTGGCCTCTTCTGTGAGGCCGGGGGCCGAGGAGGCCGTCATGTCCGAGGAAATCGCCGGGCAGCCGAAGGGGTTGCTGCAGCAGATGGAGGAGCTGATGGCGTCACTGAACGCGGACCTGTCCGCACTGGACGCGGACCTTCAGTCGAGCCCTTCGCGGGCCGTACCCGAGGGCGCCGACAGCACACTGAGCCCGGCCGAGGCCGACCACTGACACCGGCCCGGCGTTCCCCTCGCTGAGCCGGGGAAACGCCCGGCCGAGTGCGGCGAGCCCCTCCGCCCCCGTCAGAAAGACCCCCGGATGCCGGATGAACCGGCCGCCCGCTGGTCAAGATGGGGGCATGGCATTCCATGTTGACTCCGAGGCCGGTCGGCTGCGCCGGGTGATCCTGCACCGGCCCGATCTGGAGCTCAAGAGACTCACGCCCACCAACAAGGACGCGCTGCTCTTCGACGACCTGCTCTGGGTGCGGCGCGCGCGGGCCGAGCACGACGGGTTCGCGGACGTCCTGCGGGACCGGGGCGTCGCCGTCCACCTCTTCGGCGATCTGCTCACCGAGACCCTGTCCGTGCCGGCCGCGCGGACCCTCGTCCTCGACCGTGTCTTCGACGAGAAGGAGTACGGTCCGCTCGCGACCGACCACCTGCGGGCCGCCTTCGAACCGCTCCCGTCGGCCGAGCTGGCCGAGCTGCTGGTCGGCGGGATGACGAAGCGGGAGTTCCTCGAGGCGCACCCCGAACCCACCTCCGTCCGTTTCCACGTGATGGAGCTGGACGACTTCCTGCTCGGCCCGCTCCCGAACCACCTCTTCACCCGCGACACCTCCGCCTGGATCTACGACGGCGTCTCCATCAACGCGATGCGCTGGCCGGCGCGGCAGCGCGAGACCGTGCACTTCGAGGCGATCTACCGCCACCACCCCCTCTTCCGCGACGAGCGGTTCCACGTCTGGTCGGAGGGACAGGCCGACTACCCGTCGACGATCGAGGGCGGCGACGTCCTCGTCATCGGTAACGGCGCCGTCCTCATCGGCATGAGCGAGCGCACCACCCCGCAGGCCGTCGAGATGCTCGCCCACAAGCTGTTCGCGGCCGGCTCGGCGCGGACGATCGTCGCGCTGGACATGCCGAAGGGGCGCGCGTTCATGCACCTCGACACGGTGATGACGATGGTCGACGGCGACACCTTCACCCAGTACGCGGGCCTCGGCATGCTCCGCTCGTACACCATCGAACCCGGCGTCGGCGACAAGGAGCTGAAGGTCACGGACCACCCGCCGGAGCACATGCACCGCGCGATCGCGGCGGCGCTCGGCCTCGACGAGATCCGGGTGCTGACCGCGACGCAGGACGTCCACGCGGCGGAGCGGGAGCAGTGGGACGACGGCTGCAACGTGCTGTGCGTGGAGCCGGGTGTCGTCGTCGCCTACGAGCGGAACGCGACGACCAACACGCACCTGAGGAAACAGGGCATCGAGGTGATCGAGATCCCGGGGAGCGAACTGGGCCGGGGGAGGGGCGGACCGCGCTGCATGAGCTGTCCGGTGGAACGGGCGGCCGTATGATCACACCAGCAACTGTATAGAAATGCCGGGCATCGTATAGACTTCCACAGGTCAGTCTGTTCACGTACCTCTGGAGCGCCCCCATGGCGACAGTCCCGACCGCCCTCGCCGGCCGCCACTTCCTCAAAGAGGTGGACTTCACCGCCGGCGAGTTCCGCGGCCTCCTCCAGCTCGCCGCCGAGCTGAAGGCCGCCAAGCGGGCCGGGACCGAGGAGCGCCTCCTGGCCGGCAAGAACATCGCGCTGATCTTCGAGAAGACCTCGACCCGGACCCGGTGCGCCTTCGAGGTGGCCGCCCACGACCAGGGCGCGCACGTGACCTTCCTCGACCCGGGCAGCACCCAGCTCGGGCACAAGGAGTCGATCGCCGACACCGCCCGGGTGCTCGGCCGCTTCTACGACGGGATCGAGTACCGCGGCTTCGGCCAGGAGAACGTGGAAGCGCTCGCCAAGTACTCCGGCGTGCCGGTCTGGAACGGGCTGTCCACCGAGTGGCACCCCACCCAGACGCTGTGCGACATCCTCACCATGCGCGAGCACACGGTGAAGCACGACAACGAGATCTCCTTC
>DATCQX010000127.1:0-3692 GCA_036569285.1 Streptomyces sp. | reverse complement strand
TTCCCGGCCAGTCGACGGCACAGACGGGTAAGGCGATGCGCGAGTCCGTACAGACAGTTCAGGCAGAGGTCATGATGAGCTTCCTCGTCTCCGAGGAGCTCTCGTTCCGCATCCCGGTGGAGCTGGCATACGAGTCGTACGACCCGTATGCCGTCCGGCTCACCTTCCACCTGCCCGGTGACGCCCCCGTGACCTGGACGTTCGGGCGTGAGCTGCTGATCGACGGGGTCGGGCGGCCGTGCGGCGAGGGCGACGTCAGGGTGGCCCCCGCCGGGCCTGAATCCCTCGGCGAGGTCCTGATCCGCCTTCAGGTCGGCGCCGACCAGGCGGTCTTCCGCTCCTCCGCCGCACCCCTCATCGCCTTCCTCGACCGCACGGACCGCGTGGTCCCCCTCGGCCAGGAGGCGTCCTTCGCCGACTTCGACGCCCATCTCGACGACGCGCTGGACCGGATCCTGGCGGAGGAACAGAGCGCGGGGTGAAGCCGGTCGCACCGCTCGGGCGGGGAAACGCTTCAGCGGGCCGGGACAGTTGCAGGAACGGTTCTTCCGAAACGGGTCCACGGCCTCCGGGGCACGACAGCCCCGGAGACCGCCCGTCGTACGGACGACCGTCCCGGCCCCCTTGCCCGCCGCCGGGCGCTCACCGCTTGCGGCGCCGCCCGTGCCCTCCCCGGGCCGGAGCCTCCGGTGTTGACGACGCCGGCGTCTGCTTGGCGTCGGGGCGGTCCGCCGAGACGACCAGGGCAGCGAGGGCCGTGGTGACCGGGACCGAGGCGACCAGGCCGATGGAACCGACCAGTGTGCGGACGATCTCCTCGGCGACCAGTTCGCTGTTGGCGACCGCACCGACGCTGCTCTGGGCGATGGAGAACAGCAGGAGGAGAGGCAGCGCGGCGCCTGCGTAGGCGAGGACGAGCGTGTTGACGACGGACGCGATGTGGTCACGGCCGATGCGGATGCCCGCCCGGTACAGCCCGCGCCAGCCCATCGACGGATTCGCCTCGTGCAGCTCCCACACCGCCGAGGTCTGGGTGACCGTCACGTCGTCCAGGACACCGAGTGAACCGATGATGATGCCGGCGAGCAGCAGACCGCTCATGTCGATCGACGGGTACAGGCCGTGGATCAGACCGGTGTTGTCGTCCGTGTTGCCGGTGAGCGCGGCCCAGCCGATGAACAGGGAGCCCAGGATGCCGATCAGCAGCAGTGAGATCAGCGTGCCGAGCACCGCGACCGAGGTTCTCGCCGAGAGGCCATGACACAGGTAGAGCGCGATCAGCATGATGGCGCTCGACCCCACCACCGCCACGACCAGCGGGTTCGAGCCCTGGAGGATGGCGGGCAGGACGAAGAGGTTCAGGACCAGGAAGCTGATCGCCAGGGCGACCAGCGCCATGACGCCCCGCAGCCGGCCGACGATCACCACGGCGATCGCGAAGATGCCGGCGAGCAGGGCCATCGGGAAACGCCGGTTGACGTCGGCCACCGAGTACTGGAGGTCCTTCGGCGCGGACGGCTCGTAGGCGACGACGACCTTCTGGTTCAGCTTCAACTGCCGTGACTGGTCGGGCTGGACGATCTCCGTGAAGGTGCGGCCCTTGTCCTTGCCGGTGTCCACGCGGATCGTCGCCCGCTTGCAGGTGCCGTTCGCCTCCTGCACCGCCGAGGAGCCCTCGGCCGTGGAGGTGTCACCGGTCGGCGGCACGCCCCCGGCGTTGACGGACGCGCAGCTCAGCTTCTCCACCTTCGTGACCGTCGCCTGCTGCGTCTGCCGGTCGAACCCGACGCCGGTCCGCTCGTGCGGCGGGGCACCGCCGGGCCACAGCACCACGAGCCCCACGACCACGGCCGCCGCGAAGGGGATCAGGATCGCGCCGATGACCTTCCGGAGGTGACGGGAGACGGGGGCGGCGGGACCGTGACTGTGGCTGTGCGAGTGGCCGCCGCCATGGCCTCCGCCGTGCGAGTCGCCGTGCCCTCCCCCGTGCCCTCCGCCGGGAGGGGAGTTGTGAGAGGTGCTGTGCGCGTCGTCGTGGGAGGCGTGGGCGTGGGAGTGCCCGGGGGAGTCGGGGGCCGGGGGGTGACTGGCGTTGTTCTGGTGAGCGTGGGATGCGTGCGGTGGGACCTGGGGGACGGGGCCACTGTCGTACGCGGACGACTGCGGGACGGGGCCGCTGTCGTACCGGGGCGCTTGAGGGGCGGCGGGGCCGCCGCTGGGCCCACCCACCCGGGGGACGGGACCGCTGTCGTACGCGGAGACCCTCGGAACCTGACCACTCTCGTGCGCGGGACGCCGTACCTGTGGTGTCGGGCCGGTGTCCTCGGGGCGCCGGACGGGACCGACGCCGTATCCGGAACCCTGAGCCGGGGTGGGCGCGCCGCCATTGCCGGCCCCCTGCTCCGTCGTCCGGCGGAAGTCCTGCCCGGGTTCGTTCCGCAGCAGCGGCCCCCGTCGCTGGAGTGAGCCGAGCCGGGCTCGGGGATGGCCCCCGGGGGTCGGGGCGGAGGGAGCGGGACCGCGTCTGGGGAGGGCGCCGCCCGGCCCTTGCCCGGCACCACCACCGCCCATGCCCGGTCCCTGACCGGCACCGCCACCCCCCGGCACTTGTCCGGATCCACCAACCCCCGGTCCTCGCCCCACCTCACTGCCCCCGTACCCGGCGCCCAGCCCTCCGTACTCGCCCTCCGCGCCGAAATCGAGTGCGGCGTCCGGGATTTGGCCGGGACCGGAGGCGGGACCGCTTCCGGTGCCGGGCCGGTGGGGCGGCTCGGAGGGAGGGGGGAACGGAGAGCGGGGTGGTGTGGTCACCGACCGATCATCGCAAGAACCACAAAGGCCCACTGTTCACCGCGCCACAATTACCGCTAGCGTGGAAACACCTTTTGCACACGCGGGAGCTCGGAGCACCGGGCTGAGAGGGCGCTGACCTTCGTCTTCGCGATGTTTCACGTGAAACGTCATCGGGATCGAGTGATGTTTCACATGAAACATCGGCTGACGGAAGCCGCTGCGTCGACCGCTGAACCTGTTACCGGGTAATGCCGGCGTAGGGAGTAGGTCTCATGACCATCAAGGACACACGCACGCCTGCCTCCACGCAGAACGAGGCCGGGCAGTCCATCGGCTGGCACAAGGCGTACGTCGAGGGCTCGCGCCCCGACCTGCGGGTGCCGGTCCGTCAAGTGCACCTCACCAACGGGCAGTCGGTCACCCTGTACGACACCTCGGGCCCGTACACCGACCCGTCCGCGCAGACCGACGTCCGCAGGGGCCTCGCCCCCGTGCGGGACAACTGGATCATCGCCCGGGGTGACACCGAGGAGTATGCGGGCCGTCCGGTCCGTCCCGAGGACGACGGGATCAAGCACACTTCTCCGCGCGGTGGGCTGCGGAATCTGGACGCGGTGTTCCCGGGGCGCCCGCGGCTGCCGCGCCGCAGCCGGGACGGGCGGGCGGTCACGCAACTGGCGTACGCGCGCAGGGGAGAGGTCACCCCGGAGATGGAGTTCGTGGCGCTGCGGGAGAACGTCTCCCCGGAGGTCGTCCGCGAGGAGATCGCGGCGGGGCGGGCGGTGCTGCCGGCCAACGTCAACCACCCGGAGATCGAGCCGATGATCATCGGCAAGCGGTTCCTGGTGAAGGTCAACGCCAACATCGGCAACTCGGCGGTGACGTCCTCCATCGAGGAG
>DATCQX010000126.1:0-3396 GCA_036569285.1 Streptomyces sp. | reverse complement strand
GCCGTCCGCACCCGCCGCGAACGCCTTGCAGCGGCCGTCCACCGCCAGGCCGCCCTGCCGGGAGAACTCGGTGAAGATGCCGGGTGAGGTCATCACGGTCACGCCGCCGACGATCGCCATGTCGGACTCGCCCGAGCGCAGGGACCGGACGGCCAGGTGGAGGGCCACCAGCGAGGAGGAGCAGGCGGTGTCGACCGTGACGGCGGGGCCCTCCAGGCCGAGGTGGTAGGCGATGCGGCCGGACAGGACGCTGCACAGGCTGCCGGTGAGGGCGTGGCCGCCGCTGGCCTCGGCGGTCTCGTGCAGACGCGGTCCGTACTCCTGGGCCATGGCGCCGATGAACACGCCGGTGCGGGTGCGGCTCAGTGAGGCCGGGTCGAGGCCGGCCCGTTCGCACAGTTCCCAGGAGGACTCCAGCAGCAGTCGCTGCTGGGGGTCCATGGCCGTCGCCTCGCGGGGCGAGATGCCGAAGAAGTCGGCGTCGAACTCCCCTGCGTCGTAGAGGAATCCGCCGTGTCTGGTGTACGTGGTGCCGGGCTTGTCGGGGTCCGGGTCGTACAGGGTGTCCTCGTCCCAGCCTCGGTTCTGGGGGAACTCCCCGACCGCGTCACGGCCGTCGCGCACCAGGTGCCACAGTGCCTCCGGGGAGTTCGCGCCGCCGGGGAACCGGCAGGCGCTCGCGGTGATCGCCACCGGCTCGGGGTTCTCCCACCGGTCCAGGCGTTCGCGGGTCCTGCGCAGGTCGACGGTGACTCGTCGCAGGTACTCGACCAGTTCCTTTTCGTCGTGTGCCACGTTGTGCCAACCCCTCGGTCTCTTGCAGGGACTCAGCCGAGTTCCTGGTCGATGTAGCTGAGCAGTTCACTGACGGAGGCGGTCTCCAGACCTTCCGTGTCGTCGTCCCGGGTGCCGTCGCCGTCGGCTCCGGCGCTCACCCGGTTGAGCAGGGTGCGCAGGCGTTCCTCCACGCGTGCCCTGGCGCTCTCGTCGCCGAATGCCCTGGGCAGGGCGGCCTCCAGCCGGTCCAGTTCGGGCAGGACCGGGGCGGGGGTGTCCGCCGTGGTGCCGGCCTCGGAGAGCAGGTACTCCGCGAGGCGGCCCGCCGTCGGGTGGTTGAACAGCAGGGACGGAGGCAGCCGCAGGCCGGTGGCCTCCATGAGGCGGTTGCGCAGTTCCACGGAGGTGAGCGAGTCGTAGCCGAGGTCCTTGAAGGTGACGTCGGCGTCGACGGCGCTCGCGCCGCCCCGGCCGAGGACCGCCGCGGTGTGTTCGCGGACCAGGTCCACGACGGTGCGCCGGCGTTCGTCCTCGGGGAGGCCGGCGAGCCTGCGGCCGAGGTCGGGGGCGCCGGTGGTGGCGGTGTCGGTGGCTGTGGTGAGCGGGGCGAGGGCGCGCAGCACGACCGGGCTGCGTTCGCCCTGGGCGCGTACGGTGGCCAGGTCCCAGGCGGTCGGGACGACGACGGGTTCGGCGAGGCCGAGGGCGGCGTCCAGCAGGGCGAGGCCGTCCGGTGCGGTCAGGGGGACCAGGCCGGTGCGGCGCATGCGGGCCCGGTCCGCCGCGCCGAGGTCGGAGCCGCCCATGCCGTCCTCGATGTCCCACCAGCCCCAGGCCAGGGAGAGGGCGGGCAGTCCGCGGGAGTGCCGGTGGTGGGCGAGGCCGTCCAGGTAGGCGTTGGCGGCGGCGTAGTTGGCCTGGCCGGCGCCTCCGACGGTGCCCATGACGGAGGAGAACAGCACGAAGGCGGCGAGTCCTCGGTCGGCGGTCAGTTCGTGCAGGGCCTTCGCGGCCTCCGCCTTGGGGCGCATCACCTCGGCGAGGCGCCTTGGGGTGAGGGCGGAGATCACGCCGTCGTCGAGGACGCCGGCGGCGTGCACGACGGCGGTCAGCGGGACGCCGTCCAGGAGGCGGGCGAGGGCGTCGCGGTCGGCGACGTCGCAGGCCACCAGGTCGGCCTGGGCGCCGAGTTCGGTGAGTTCGGCGAGGAACTCGGCGGCGCCCGGGGCGTCCGGTCCGCGCCGGCCGGTCAGCAGCAGGCGCCGGACCCCGTGTTCGGTGACGAGGTGGCGTGCGGTGAGCCGGCCGAGGGCGCCGGTGGCGCCGGTGATGAGGACGGTGCCCTCGGGGTCGAGGCGGCGCGGGAGGGTGAGGGCGACCTTGCCGGTGTGCCGGGCCTGGCTGATGTGCCGGAAGGCGTCCTTGGCGCGGCGCAGGTCCCAGCCGGTGACGGGGAGCGGCTTGAGGGCTCCGGTCTCGAAGAGCTGGAGGAGGTCGGTGAGCATCGCGGCGATCTTCTGCGGCGCGAGGTCGAGGAGGTCGAACGCGGTGTAGCTGACGCCGGGGTGGGCGGCGGCGACCTCGCCCGCGTCGCGGATGTCGGTCTTGCCCATCTCGACGAACCGGCCGCCGGGGCGCAGGAGGCGCAGTGAGGCGTCGACGAATTCCCCGGCGAGGGAGTCGAGGACGACGTCCACGCCGTCGGCGAAGGTCTCCTCGAACTCCAGGGTGCGGGAGGAGGCGATCTGTCCGGGGGTGAGGCCGAGTCCGGTGACGGTGTCCCACTTGCCGGGGCTGGCGGTGGCGCGGACCTCGGCGCCCAGGTGCCGGGCGAGCTGGACGGCGGCCATGCCGACGCCGCCGGCGGCGGAGTGGATCAGCGCGGTCTCGCCGGGGCGCAGGTCGGCCAGGTCGACGAGGGCGTGGTAGGCGGTCAGGTACACCAGGGGGGCGGTGGCGGCCTGTTCGTCGCTCCAGCCGGCGGGGACGCGGACCAGGGTGCGGTGGTCGGTGACCGCGACCGGTCCGAAGGCGCCGCGGAAGAGGCCCATCACGCGGTCTCCGGGGGCGAGCCCGGTGACGCCGGGGCCGACCTCGGTGACGACGCCCGCGCCTTCCTGGCCGAGGAGTCCGGCGTCGCCCGGGTACATGCCGAGGACGGTGAGGACGTCGCGGAAGTTGACGCCGGCGACGCTGACGGCGAGCCGTACCTGTCCGGGGGCCAGGGGTTCGGTGACCTCGGGGCAGGGTTGCAGGGTGAGGACGTCGAGGGTGCCGGTGCGGGGTGCCGCCAGCCGCCAGGCGGGGGTGCCGGGCGGGGGGACCAGGCCGGTGGGCCGGGCCAGGCGGGGCACGTGGGCGGTGCCGGACCGCAGCGCGATCTGGGGTTCGCCGGTGGCGACGGCCGTGGACAGCGCGGCGTACGACTCCGGCCGGCCGTCGATGTCCACCAGGACGAAGCGGTCGGGGTGTTCGGACTGTGCCGTGCGCACCAGCCCCCACACGGCGGCGGTGCCGGGGTCCACCGGATCGCCGTCGGCGGCGGCGACCCCGCAGCGGGTGACAAGGGCGAGGCGCGCGTCGTTCTCGTCGGCGAGCCAGTCGTGGACGAGGGTGAGC
>DATCQX010000125.1:0-8146 GCA_036569285.1 Streptomyces sp. | reverse complement strand
GATTCCCCGGGCGCGTTCCTCGGGGAACAGGGCGCTGACCTTCTCCCAGACGGCCCGGGTGCGGTCGGTGGGGCCGGTCAGGAAGGCGTCGTCGCCCTCGTACGGGGTGTAGTTGGCCTGGATGAAGTCGCGGACGTCGATCCGTTCGCGCCAGTGCGCCCCGCTGAAGCCGCGCCACGCCTGTGCCGTCCGGTCCCCGGCTGTCACGGTCATCGCCGTTCCTCTCCTCGTGCCTCGTGCCTCGTCTCCCGCGTCTCGATGGTCGCCGCCGGTGATCCGGAGCGGGGAGTGCCGGACAGGGCCCTCACGTGGGCCGTTCGGCCCTGGCCGGAGAATGGGGTCGCCCCGGCACGCGGAGGTCCGTACCCTCGCGCCCATGAAGCTGCTCTCCGTCAACGTCGGCAAGCCTCGGCCCAACCCGTGGAAGGGCATCAGTGCGACAGGCATCGACAAGCGGCCCGTCGACGGTCCGGTCGCCGTCTCCGCGCCCGGTCCCAAGGGCACCGGTGAGGTCGGTCTCGCCGGTGACCGCGTCTACGACGTGAAGCACCACGGCGGCACCGATCAGGCCGTCTACGCCTATGCCCGCGAGGATCTCGACCGGTGGCAGACCGAGGTGGGCAGGCCGCTTCCCCACGGTGTCTTCGGGGAGAACCTCACCACCCTCGGCGTCGACGTCAACGGCGCCCTGATCGGCGAGCGCTGGCGCGTCGGGCCGGACGTCGTCCTGGAGGTGTCGTGCGCGCGGATCCCCTGCGCGACGTTCCAGGGCTGGCTGGAGCAGGAGGGCTGGATCAAGCGGTTCACGCAGGCCGCTGTTCCGGGCGCGTATCTGCGGGTGGTCGAGCCGGGAGAGATCCGGGCCGGCGACCCGGTCGAGATCGTGCACCGGCCCGACCACGACGTGACCGTCGCCCTCGTGTTCCGCGCCATGACCCTCGAACCGGACCTGCTGCCCCGCCTGTCGGCCGCCGACGCGCTGCCCGAGGCGGAGAGGGAACGGGCCCGCAGGCGCTCGACCGCGTGAAGGTCCGCCTGTTTCGGTCGTGAGGATGTCGTCGTGGCGAACGGGCTGTCAGGACGGGCGAGTTGGGTCATAATGTGGCCATGTCCACGGTTTTGGATGGGAAGTTCGGCGACGGTACGCCCGTGAGGTTCCTGCTCGCCGAGGCTCCGGCCGGATACGCGGCCGGGCAGGACGACGACCTTCCCGAGGGCATGGGGACCGTCGTCCCGGTGGCTTCCGGGAGGCGGGCCGTCGCCGAGTTCACGGCGGGTGCCCTGCGTCTGGCGCTGAGCCCGCTGGGGCCGCTTCTGCAAGAGGTGCACGACGTGGTGCGGGCCGTCCCGCAGCCGCCCAGCGAGGTGAGTGTGGCGTTCGGCGTGCAGGTCGGGCAGGACCTGAAACTCGGGATCGTGGGCGGGAGCGGGCAGGCTCATCTCACCGTCACCGCCACCTGGGGCACGGCCCCGGCCGACGCGGGCCCGCCGGCGGCACCGGCGGCGGAGTGAGCCGTGGGCTGGTTCCTGACCGGGACGGCCACGGACGAGAATCCGGCTCACCACGTGGTGTCCGTGCGCCGCGTGGACACCGACCGGACCGCGGGCGGGGGCGTGGTCATCGGCGTCGGCACCGTCCTGACCTGTGCCCACGTCGTCAACGACGCGCTGGGCCGCGCCAAGTTCGACCCCCGCGATCCAGGGTTCGGGACGACGATTCCGGTGGCCCTGCACGGCTCCCATCGGCACTACGCGCATGTCGAGCACTGGATCCCGCCGCGCACCACGAACGGGGAGCAGGTCCGCGAGGGCGACCGCATCTGGCTGGGTGACCTGGCGGTGCTGCGGCTCGACGGGATGTCCAACGACCTGCCCGCGCCGCCACGGAGGACCACGATGACGCTCCACCAGCGGGCGCTGGCCTGGTACGGCAGCGGCAATGAGGACACGTTCGCCCAGGTCACCGTCACCATGCTCACCGGGCCCGTGGCCTACGTCGACGGGGCGCCCACCGGCATGGCCATGGGTCGCGGCTACAGCGGCGGTCCGCTGTGGGTCTCGGAGCAGCGCGCCGTGATCGGTCTGGTCGCCGCTCACTTCAGCGTGTCCGGTCCGTACAACCCCCAGGACGTGGTCCGGCGCAGCTGGGTCATCCCCTGGCAGCGCATCGAGAGCGAGTTACGTCCGCTGGGGGTGCTGGACGTTCCGGTGTCCGAGCCCGCCGACGTCGACGACCGGGCCCTCGGAGAGCTGGCGGACCTCGTGGCGGAGCTGATGCCCTCGGGAAACGTACGCGTCGAGTACGGCCGGCGGCTGGCCCGGGCGTGCGGGGTCCGGTACGCGAGCGACGTCACTCCGCCCACGCCCGAGGAGTTCGCCGCGTTCCTGTTCGCGCACCCGCGCGCCCTGCCCGCCCTCGTGGCGATCCTGCGCGGTGACCCCGGCGGCGCGCCCGACCGGGTCCTGGCGGTGGCCGGGCTCGTCCCCTCCGCCCTGCTGCTGTCGCCGCAGGAGTACGCCGGGCTTCGCAAGCATCTGGCGCTCATGGACCGGGCGGCGCGCGGACGGCTGGGCGAGGCGGTGCGCGCCGCGCTGCCGCACCTGGCCGTCTACCCCGATGCCAGGGATCTCGACGGGCTGCTCGCCCAGTTGGAGGCGCTGCCCGGGGACGGCCGCGTCACCGAGGGGGAACGGCTGGTTCCGGCGCTGCTGCGGGTCATGGAGTACGTCGCCGAGTTGTGCGCGGAGCCGCTGCGGGCGGAACTGCGGCTGTGGACGAAGGGGGTGGCCGAGCGGCTCGGCGTCGCGCGGGGCACCCTGAGTGAGCGGCGGGAGGACGCACTGGTGTGGGCCCGCTCGGCGCGGGAGCGTGCCGCGCGCGTGCGGGTGCTGATGGAGGTCACCCGGGCGCGGCCGGGCCGCCACCGGCTGGGGATCTGGTGCGACGAGGGGTCGGGGCTGCGGCGGGTGTCGACCGAGAGCGTCGTGTCGTACACGCCGTCGGAAGCGGCCCGGGAGGTGCTGCGGGTCGTCACCTCGCTCGCGCCCGCCGCCGAGGACGCCCCGCCGCCGATGATCGAGGTGCTCCTGGACCGGGACAGCCTCGACCTGCCCGTGGATGAGTGGGCGGCGCGGGTGCCGGGGGAGATCGTGCCCGGGGTGCTCGGTGTGGAGTTCCCGGTGGTCGTGCGCTGTCCCGAACTCATGCGCCGGAACGGGCGTTTCCTACCGCACTGGCGCACCAGATGGAGCCGGCTCGACTCGGGTGAGCCGTTCACGGTCGACGAGTCCGTCAGCCCTGACACGGTCTACCCGCAGCTCGTCAACCGGCTGGACACGGTCCGCGTCTTCGTGGATGTACCGCCCGGCCGGCAGCGGAAGCGGATCGTGGAGACCTGCCTCGTCCTGGGTATCCCCGTGGTGGTGTGGGCCCGCGGCTCGGAGGGGAGGTCGCATGTCGTCAAGTCCATGGCCGAGGTCGCCACGCGGGAACTGCCGGACGGGGTGCGCGGCTACCGCGCGAACGCCCTGGCCAGACTGCCCGAGTTTCCCGGCCGTCCGGTCCTCGCCTGGGCGGACGCCGACCGCCCCGTGCCCCGATTACAGCTGAGCGAACCACAGGAGAGCGCATGACAACCGCGTCCGGTTCCGAGGCGGGCTGGCGCCTCTTCCGGGGCGACGGCGTCCCCCGGCCCGTCGTCCTCCCGTCCGCCCCGCCGTGGCGCCGCTTCTCGCCCGTCCCCGGGCCGGGCTCCGAACTGCCGTATCTCATCGAGCCCCGGCACGCCAATGTCGTCAACGCGGCGCTCCACCTGCGCCGTCCGCTGCTGGTCACGGGTCAGGCCGGGACCGGCAAGTCGTCCCTGGCCCGTGCGATCACACACGAGCTGCGGCTGGGCGAGCTGCTGCGCTGGCCGGTCAACAGCCGCTCCACCGTGGCGGAGGCGCTCTACGACTACGACGCGATCGGCCGACTGCACGAGTCGTCGCTCAGCCGGGACCGCGGCGAACGTGAGCCGTCCATCGGCACGTTCGTCCGGCTCGGCCCGCTCGGCACCGCGCTCGTGCCGTCGTCCGCGCCGCGCTGTCTGCTCATCGACGAGATGGACAAGGGGGACGTCGATCTGCCCAACGACCTGCTCACCGTCTTCGAGGAGGGCGTCTTCGAGATCGAGGAACTCTCCCGGCTCCCGGAGGACATGGCCGACGTCGAGGTGCAGACCCACGACCACGGCGGCACGGTCCGGGTGCACCAGGGGCGCGTCCAGTGCGCGGAGTTCCCCGTCGTCGTCATCACCAGCAACGGCGAGCGGGACTTCCCGCCCGCCTTCCTGCGCCGCTGTGTCCGGCTCGCCCTGCCGGTGCCGGACGCGGACCGGTTGCGGGCCATCGTCGCGGCCCATCTGGGGCAGGAGGCCATGCGGGAGGCGGACGACCTGATCGCGGCGTTCCTGGAGCGCCGCGCGCTGGGTGAGCTGGCCACCGATCAGTTGCTCAACGCCGTGTTCCTGCGCATCGGCGGGGTCGACCTGGACGCGGAGGGGCTGCGGGGCGCGGTGCTGCACCAGCTGACCGGGGCTCTGTGACGATGGCGGGCGGCGGAGAGCGGCTGGGGGAGGTTCTGCGGATCCTCCACGCGTGCGGGTTCGGCACGCGGGAGCTGGACGCCGACCAGATCCTCGACGTCCTGTGGCTGGCCCGCCGGCTGCCCGTCGGCGCCGACGCGCCGCTGTCCGCGCAACCGGCCCCGCCGCGCCCGCCGTCCGCTCCCGAGCCCGCTCCCGAGCCCGACCGGACCGCCGTCGAACCCCCGCCGCCAGGGCCCGACGATCCGGACCTGCCCGACCTGATCCCCTCGGCCCTGTACGGCGCCGCCCGCCAGGCGCCGGTGGTCGCGCCGCTCGAAGCCTGTCCGGCGTCCCGCAGGGCGATGCCCGTCCGCGTGCCCGAGGACAAGGCGCTCGGCGACGAACTGGCCGTGGGCCGTGCGCTGAGGCCGCTCAGGCGCCGCCACGACAGCCGCCACCGTCGGGAGATCGACGAGCAGCGCACCGCCGCCCGGTTCGCCGAGACCGGCCTGCCGGACGTGGTGCGGCGACCGGTGCGAGAGCGCTGGCTGCACCTGGCCCTGCTCGTCGACGACGGCCTGTCCATGCTGTTGTGGCATCGGCTCAGCGCCGAACTGCGGGCCTTGCTGGAGCGGCTGGGCGCCTTCGCCACCACCCGGGTGTTCGGCCTCGACACCCGGGGCCGCGAACCGCGCCTGCGCGCAGGTGCGTTCAAACCCGACAGTCCCGAACTGCCTCTCTCCACGCTCAACGACCCCTCGGGCCGCACCCTCGTCCTGGTCGTCAGCGACGGCATGGGGGCCGCGTGGCACACCGGCACCCTGCACACTCTGCTGGCCGAGCGGGCGGTGCACGGGCCGGTCGCGGTCGTGCACACCCTGCCGCCGGAGCTGTGGGAAGCGTCCGGCATCGCCGCCCAACGCTGGCAGGTCACCACCCGGCGGATCGGCAGCCCCGGCGCCTCCTGGGAGATCACCGACCCGGTGCTGCCCCCGGAGCTGGCCGTCTTCGAAGGGGTGCCGGCGGCCGTCCTGGAGCCGACGGCGGCGTCTCTGCACGCCTGGGCCCGGCTGCTCGCCTCGCCCGGCGCCACCATGGAGCTGCCGCTGCTCGACCGGCCCGACCGGTACGGGGCCGTCACCGCGTCGCAGCGGACGGACAGCGTCCAGCACTTCCGGGACGCGGCCACTCCTGAGGCGTACCGTCTGGCGGCCCATCTCGCCGCGGTGTCCCCGCTGTCGGTGCCGGTGATGCGGCTGGTGCAGCGCGAGGTGCCGACGGCACGGCCCTCGCACCTGGCGGAAGTGTTCCTCGGCGGCCTGATCCGGCCGCATCCCGCGCCCGTGCCGGGGCCGCTGCCCGCGAAGCACCAGGTGTTCGACTTCTCCGAGGACGCCAAGGCGGCCTTGCTGCACGCGGTGCCGCAGGCCGAACTCCTGCGCACCAGCCGCCTGATCGGCAGCCGTCTGGAGGAGCTCGCCGGCCGGTCCCCCGACTTCCCCGCCTGGCTGGCCCACCCGGACGGCTCCGCCCGGCTGCCCGCCACGCACCAGCCGTTCACCAGTGTCGAGCGGCGGCTGCTCAGCCGGTTCGGGGTGTCCTTCGAGCGCGGCTCACCGCTGCCGGGCGCGGGCCAGGAGCAGGCGGTTCCCGAGGCGGTCGACGACTGGGGGCCGCTCACCGGCCGGGATCCCGTCCGGCTGGGACCGTACGCGCTGCGCGGCCGGCTCCTGGGGAGGCGTACTCTGCTCTACCGGGCGGTCGCCGACGACGGCACGGAGGCCGTGCTGCGGGTCCCCCGGCCGGACCGGCCCGCCTCCAACGCCCGGTTGCTGGAGGTGGAGGCGCAGGCCCTGACCCGGCTCCGGGGACCGTACGCTCCGGCGCTGCTCGGCACCGGGTTCGAGGACTCACCGCCGTGGCTCGCGACAGCGCCGATCGTGGACAGCGAGGCACCCCTGGCACGCCCCGCCCGCCTCGGCGAGTTCGTCGACGAGGCGTTCCGCCGCACAGTCGCCCCCTTCGACACGCTCCGCGGTCTGCTGGTCGGATACCACCTGGCCAGCGCCGTCGCCCAGTGCCACGCCTCGGGGGTGGTCCTCGCCGAACTGGGCGCCGACAACGTCTACGTGCTGCGCCGCACCGTCGTGCTGGGTGACCTGTCGGACTGCGCCGTCGACGGACACCATCTGGGCGCGGGACCGGTCCCCACGGCCGCGGACAACGTGCGCCAGCTGGGCGGGCTGCTCCAGCTCGTCAGCACCAAGGCGGGGCTGCGTGTGCCGGGCCTGCCCGAGGGGATGCACCTGTGGCAGGGCGACACGTGGGAGCCCCTCAGGAAACTGGTGCTGCGCTGCCAGGAGACGGATCCCGGGCTGCGGCCGGCCGCGAGCGAGATCGCCGACGTCCTGGCCCGGTACGTCGCCCTGCACCGTCCCGTAGGCGCTCAGGCCCTCACCGCCGGACACGGCGGCACTCTCCCCCGGGTTCCGCTCGACGTGCCGCGGGAGATCCCCGGCCGGCTCCCCCTGCGGCTGCCGCGCATGGGCCCGGGGCGCCGGGAGGCGGAGTCCCTCCTGGAGGGGGTGCGGGTGACGCTGCGGTACAGCAGACGACTGACGCTGGTGGGCGCCGACCTGTACAGCGGCAGGGCCACGACGACGGTGATGCTGGGCTCCGTCCTCGCCGCGGTGCGGGGTGAGCCGGTCCTGGCTCTCGACGGCGCCCCGTCGGAGGGGGCGCTCGGCAGCTTCCTCACGGACCGCAGTACGGCCACCGTGCGGGATCTCGCCGCCCTGGAGACCGGTCCGGCGTACGCGGACGTCCGTGCCCTCACCACGCGGCTCACGACCGGCCTCCAGATCGTCACCCACCGTCCGGGGCGCTACACCACGAACCCGTTGCACCCGCAGGAGTACACGCGCGTCCTGGAACACACGGCGCCGTACTACCCCTTCGTCCTCACCGACTGGTCACCCCGCCTCCTGGGCTGGTCGGCCGACGCCGTCCTGCGCCACACGGACCGGCTGATCCTGTGCTGCAACTCCGAGGACCGGTCCCTCGACGGTGCGCTGCGCACGCTCGGCACGCTGCGCGAGACCGGGTACCAGCACCTGGCCGACGAGGCCGTCCTGGTGATCCCCCATCTCGGTGGCTCCTTCGGCACCCGCCTGTTCGAGAGCTTCGCCCAGGAGCTGGACATCGCCCCCAGCAGGACGGTCCAGGTCCCCTTCGACAATGCCCTGCGCTCACCCCGCTGGGCTCCGGACCGGCTGCGCGCACCGACGATCCGTGCCTTCCTGAACCTCGCGAAGCTGGTCGTCACGTCCCCTTGACTGTCAGCAAATGCGCGGCAACTGCTCCCCGAGCGGCATCTCGACGATACGGCGGGCGCCCACCAGGGTCCGCAGGGTGACCCTCCCGGCGGGCCCGTCGGGCAGGACCCGGCCGATCGGTACCGCCTGCGCGCCCTCCGGCAGCGAGCGCAGGGCGGTCAGCGCCGCGTCGGCCGCGTCGGGGCTGACGAAGGCGACCATGCAGCCCTCGTTGGCGACCACCAGGGGGTCGAGGCCCAGCAG
>DATCQX010000124.1:0-4721 GCA_036569285.1 Streptomyces sp. | reverse complement strand
ACGACCCCGGCCGCCTCGTGCCCGAGGAGGAAGGGGAACTCGTCGTTGATGCCGCCCTGTTTGTAGTGCAGGTCGGTGTGGCAGACCCCGCACGCCTGGATCTGGACGACGGCCTCGCCGGGCCCGGGGTCGGGGATGACGATCGTCTCGACCCGTACCGGTTCGTCCTTGCCCGGCGCGATGACTCCGCGCACTTCCTGTGCCATGGGGCTGCCCTTTCCTCGGCTTGCTCCGTCCCACCCCCGACCTTAGGGCCTGTGATCAAGTCCGGCACGACATCACGCCACCGTAGCCTGGGCCGGTGACCACACCTCCCTGGCGACTTCTCCTCGCGTACGTCCGCCCGCACCGCTGGACGCTGCTCGGCGGCGCCGCCCTCTCGCTGCTCACCGGCGCGACGGGGCTTCTGCTGCCGCTGGTGGCGATGAAGTTGATAGCCGACCTGTCCGAAGACCGTCCGGTCGCCTGGGCGTTGGCGCTGATGACCGGTCTCGTGGTGCTCAACGCCGTTCTGGGCGGCCTGGGTTCGTACGTGCTGCGGCGGACGGCCGAGTCGGTGGTGCTGGGGGCGCGGAAGGCGTTGTCGTCGTATCTGCTGCGGCTGCGGATCACGGCGGTGGACCGGACCGAGCCGGGTGATCTGATGGCGCGGATCACCTCGGACACGACACTGCTGCGGGAGGTGACGACGGATTCGCTGGTGGGGCTCGGGACGGGCGGGCTGACGCTGGTGGCGACCGTCGTGGTGATGGGGTTCGTGGACGGGGTGCTCCTCGCGGTGACGCTGGGGGTGGTGGCGGGTACGGCGCTGGTGATCGGGCTGATCGTGCCGCGCATCAACCGGGCGAGCCGCCGGGCTCAGGACGCGGTCGGGGTGATGGGGGCTTCGCTGGAGCGGGTGCTGGGCGCGCTGCGGACGGTGAAGGCGTCGGGGGCGGAGCACCGGGAGGAGAAGGCGCTGCACGCGGCGGCGGAGGAGTCGTGGCGGCAGAGCGTGCGGGCGGCGATGTGGTCGGCGGCGGCCGGGAACACGGCGGGGCTCGCGATCCAGGTCGCGTTCATCACGGTTCTCGCGGTGGGCGGGGCGCGGGTCGCGACGGGGGCGATCGGAATCGAGACGCTGGTGGCGTTCCTGATGTACGTGTTCTATCTGATGTCGCCCATCCAGGACTTGGTGGGTGCGGTCGCCCAGTACCAGACGGGTTCGGCGGCCCTGACCCGGATCCAGGAGGCCCTCGCGCTGCCCGCCGAGCAGGCGTCCCGCCCGGCCCCGCTGCCCGCGCCGGGTTCCGCACCGGCGTCGGTGTCCTTCACGGACGTCCGCTTCCGGTACGCCGACGACCTGCCGCTCGTCCACCACGGCGTGACGTTCGCGGTGCCGCCGCGCGGGATGACGGCGTTCGTCGGCCCGTCGGGCGCGGGCAAGACGACGGTGTTCTCGCTGATCGAGCGGTTCTACGACCCGGAGGAGGGCGTCGTCACGCTGGACGGCCGTCCGCTCGCGGACTGGGATCTGCCCGAACTCCGGTCGGCCATCGGGTACGTGGAGCAGGACGCGCCGGTCCTGTCGGGCTCCCTGCTGGACAACCTCCTGCTCGGCAACCCCGACGCGGACGACGACGCCGTGCGGGACGTGCTGAAGACGACCCGGCTGGACGGGCTGGTGGAGCGGCTCCCCCAGGGTCTGGAGACGCTGGTCGGTCACCGGGGGACGAAGCTGTCCGGCGGTGAACGCCAACGCGTGGCGATCGCGCGGGCGTTGCTGCGCCGTCCCCGGCTGCTGATGCTCGACGAGGCGACCTCTCAGCTGGACGCGGTGAACGAGGCGGCCCTGCGGGACACGGTCGCGGACGTGGCCCGCTCGACGACCGTCCTCGTCGTCGCGCACCGCCTGT
This sequence comes from Streptomyces sp., assembly GCA_036569285.1. GTDB lineage: Bacteria > Actinomycetota > Actinomycetes > Streptomycetales > Streptomycetaceae > Streptomyces. The sequence goes on along the minus strand of DATCQX010000124.1, from coordinate 2,826 downwards.
CGACGGTGACGACGGCGGACCGGATCGTCGTCATGGACGCGGGAAGGGTCCGCGCGGTGGGCACGCACCGTGAACTCGTGGGCGCCGACCCGCTGTACGCGGAGTTGGCGGCGACGCAGTTTCTGGCGGCGGGGGATTCACCGGCGCAATCGGCCAACTAGCCGATCCTGCGCAGGCGTTCGGCGTCGGATGTGCGCGGGCAGGTGGCGCAGGCCTCGGCGGGGCGGATCGCGTAGAACATGCAGCATCCGGCGCGGGTGCGGGTGGGGTGGCAACTGCCGTCCGTGGCGGTCAGATTGCGGAAACCCGCGCCCGCCGGGTAGGGGGCGGCCGGGCCGGGGAGCACCTCGGTGGCGGCGCGGATGCCGTCGTCCTCGCGGCCCAGCGTGCGGCCCAGGTACCAGAGTCCGGAGACGAGGTCGTCGCCGACCATGCCCCACAGGGCGCGGGCGCCGCGCCGGGTGAGGGGGGCGAGGGCGTCGAGGACGGGTGCCATGTGGGCGGCGACGGCGGTGCGGGGGTCGGTGTCGTCGAGGAACTGTCCGGTGGGCCGGACGAGGTAGGAGGCGTCGGCGAGGTTCGCGCGCAGGTCCTCGGGGCGCACGAGGGGGATGCGGCCTTCGAGGAACCAGGGGCCGGTCGTCAGCAGGGCGGCGGACCAGGCGTAGTCGTGCAGGGCGCGGGAGGCGGCGACGTGGGTGGGGACGCGGACGCCGTAGCGGGCCTCGATGCGGTCGGCCTCGGCGTCGACGAAGGCGCCGGGGTCGGTGAGGAGGTCGACGCCGGTGAGTTCGCCGTCGGTGACGTGGACGTCGAGGACGTCGCACAGGTCGGTGAGCCTGCGCAGGACGTCGAGGACGGGCATGGGGGGCTCCACGGGTCGAAGGTGTCCAGCCGGGGGTGTTCCCAAGCGCGACGTCAGGTGTGAAGATCACAACAACGAACGCGTCGGATCTCACAGCCGGTTGAAAACTAAAGGAAGCCTAACCTAAGCTCACTCCTCGTGACTGCGACCCGTCTGGGCCCACCGACCACAGGTGTGCCCTCCCGTGCCTTCCGGCACCTCTCCCTCTTCGCCCTCGGCATCGGCGCGCTGGTGCTGTGCACCGCGCTGAGCCTCGCGCTCGGCGCCCGCTCGGTCCCCCTGTCGACCGTGACCGGCGCCCTGTTCGGGGACGCGCACGGCCGTGACGCGCTCGTCGTGACGGGGCTGCGCCTGCCGCGCACGGTGATCGGCCTCTTCGTCGGCGCCGCGTTCGGTGTCGCCGGGGCCGTCGTCCAGGGCGTCACCCGCAACCCGATCGCCTCGCCGACGACGCTCGGCATCGACGCGGGTGCGGGGTTCGCGGTCGTCGTCGCGATCTACGCGCTGGGCCTCGACAACCCGTTGCAGTACGTCTGGTTCGCCTTCACCGGCGCCGCGTGCGCCGCCCTGTTCGCCCAGGCGCTGGCGAAACGTTCCGGCGACCTCAACCCCCTGCACCTGGCGCTCGGCGGCACCGTCCTGCGCATGGTCCTGCTGTCCTGGACGGCCGCCGTGATGCTGCTGAACCAGCGCACCCTGGACGAGGCCCGCTTCTGGCTCGCCGGGTCACTCGCGGAGCGTCCACTGTCCGCGCTGTGGCAGGTCCTGCCGACGATGCTCCTCGGTCTGCTCCTCGCGCTGGCCGTCTCCCCCGCGCTCAACACCCTCGCGCTGGGCGACGACTCGGCGGCGGCGCTGGGCGTGCCGGTGGGCCGGGTGCGCCTGCTCGGCGGGCTCGCGGTCGTCCTCCTCGCGGGGTCCGCCGTCGCCGTCGCGGGCCCGGTCGCCTTCATCGGCCTGGCCGCGCCCCACCTCGTGCGCCCCCTCCTCGGTGGCGACCACCGGCTCCTGCTCCCCGGCTGCCTGATCGCGGGCCCCTTGCTGCTGCTGTCCGCCGATGTCCTGGGCCGTCTCGTGATCCGCCCCTCCGAGCTGGAGGTCGGCATCGTGACGGCGTTCCTGGGCGCCCCGCTGCTGGCCCTCCTCGCACGGAAGGCCACCCGATGACCAAGCTGCCCACGCTCACCCGTCGCGGGCGCGTCCTGCTCTTCGCGGGCCTCGGACTCGCCGCGCTCCTGACGCTGCTGACGCTGTCTCTGACCACCGGCACGATGGCCATCCCCGCGACGACCGCTCTGCGCGCCCTCGTCGGGCTCGGGGACTCCGGGGACGTCCTGGTCGTCCAGCAGTTCCGGGCGCCCCGCGCGTTCGCGGCGATCGTCGCGGGCGCCGGGCTCGGCGCGGCCGGGTGCGTGCTGCAACGCCTGTTCCGCAACCCGCTCGCCTCACCGGACGTCATGGGCGTCACCGGCGGCGCCTCCCTCGGCGCGGTCGCCCTCCTCGCGGCCGGCGCCACCCAGACCCTGATCCCGCTGGGCGCGCTCGGCGGCGGCCTCCTGTCCGCCCTGCTGCTCGGCGTCTTCAACTGGGGCGGCGGACTCGCCGTCACCCGCCTGGTCCTCACCGGTCTCGCCGTGCAGGCGGCGCTGGCGGCGGCCGTCAACCTGATGATCGTGCGCTTCCCGGCGGAGCTCGCGGGCTCGGCGATCCAGTGGACGACCGGGTCGGTGTACGGGCGGACCTGGAACGAGGTGGGGGGCGGGACGACGGCCATGCTCCTCGCGCTGGCGGTGGCGCTGGTGATGAACCGGCGGCTCGCGGTCCTCGACCTCGGGGACGACTCGGCGGGCGCCCTCGGGCTGAACACCTCCCGGGCGCGCCTCCAACTGCTGCTCCTGGCCGTCGTGCTGGCGTCCCTGGCCGCCGCGCTCGCCGGTCCCGTCACCTTCGTCGCGCTCGCC
>DATCQX010000123.1:0-3873 GCA_036569285.1 Streptomyces sp. | reverse complement strand
ACGACGCCGGCTGGAACCAGCACGAACACGCGTTCCTGGAGCTGAGCTTCCGCTCGATGCTCACCCGGCTGCCCTCCCTGCTCGCCGTCAGCCTCCGGCTGGCCCGGCAGGCCGACCCGCGCGCGGCGACGATCGTGCTGGCCGCCGAGGTGTCCCGGGGCGTCACCCAGGCCGTCAGCCTGCTCGCGGTGAACAGCGCGCTGAGCCGCCTGATCGCCACGGGCCCGATCGAGGACCGCGTCCACGACGCCGCCCCCGCGCTCGCCGCGATGGCCGTCGTCCTGTTCCTCGGCGCGCTGTTACGCGCGGCCTCCACGTACGCGACGGGCCGTCTGGAGCCCAAGGTCGTGCGGGTGGCGACGGAGCTGTACCTGGAGCGGGCCGCCTCCGTGGAGCTGGCGGCGATCGAGGACCACTCCTTCCACAAGCTGCTGGACACCGCGCAGTACGGCGCCCGGTCGACCCAGCGGATGATCGTGTACGGCACGCGCGTGGTGAACTCGGTGATCTCCCTGACGGCCGCGGCGGGCGTCCTGACGGTCCTGCACCCCCTGTTGCTGCCCCTCCTGGTGACGATGACGCTGCCGAGCGCCTGGAGCGCCCTGACGAACGCCCGGCGCCACTACGAGTCGTTCCACACGTGGGTGCAGCACGCGCGCGCGGGACAGCTGATCGCGAGTCTGCTGACGGAGCCGTCGGCGGCCCCGGAGATCCGGGTGCACGGCGTCGGCCCGTTCCTGCTGCGGCACTTCCGGACGATGTCGGAGACCTCGGAGGCCGAACAGGCCCGGCTGGCCCGCCTGTCGGCGCGTACCGGGCTGATCGCGGCGGGCTGGACGGGCCTGGCGACCGTCGCGACGTACGCGACGCTGGGCGGGCTGCTGCTCGGCGGCGCGATGGCGCTGTCCGTCGCGGGGACGGCCGTCATCGCGATCCGCAGCGGCTCGGCGAGCCTGAACACGCTGGTTCTGGAGGTGAACCAGCTCCACGAGGAGGCCCTGTTCGTCGGCGACCTCCAGCGGATGTACGTCGAGGCGGCCGAGCGGGCGATCCCGGACGGCGGGGTGGACCTCCCTCAGGACCCGCGCGAGATCCGGTTCGAGAACGTCACCTTCCGCTACCCGGGCGACACCTCCCCGGACCACCGTCCGGCCCTGGACGACGTCACCCTCACGCTGCCGCTGGGCCGCATCATCGCGCTGGTCGGCGAGAACGGCTCCGGGAAGACCACCCTGGTGAAGCTGCTGGCGGGGCTGTACCGGCCGGACGCGGGGCGGGTGCTGTGGGACGGCGTGGACGCGGCCGACGCGGACCGCCGTCAGCTCGCCGAGCGGATCGCGATGGTCGCCCAGGACTTCAAGCGCTGGCCGTTCACGGCGAAGGTGAACGTGGCGATCGGCCGCTCCGCCGCGCCGCTCACCGAGGAGCGGCTCGCCGCGTCCGTCGCGCAGGCGGGCGCCGAGGATGTCGTCGCGGACCTCCCGCGCGGTCTCGACACTCTGCTGGCGCGGCAGTTCAGCGGCGGTCACGAGCTGTCGGGCGGGCAGTGGCAGCGGCTCGGCATCGCGCGGGCGGCCTACCGGCGCGGGAGCATCCTGGTGGTGGACGAGCCGACGGCGGCGCTGGACGCGCGGGCGGAGCTGGAGGTCTTCGAGAAGATCCGGGCCCTCGCCGGGAGCGGTCAGACCGTCGTCCTGATCACCCACCGGCTGGCGTCGGTCCGCCACGCCGATCTCGTGCACGTCCTGGAGCAGGGCCGGCTCGTCGAGTCGGGGACGCCGGACGAACTCCTCGCGACCGGGGGCGTGTACGCCGAGCTGTACGCGCTCCAGGCGGAGCAGTTCGCCGCGCGGCAGCCCGCTCACTCGGCCGAGTGACCCCGCACGATCACCAGGAAGGTGTCGCTCGCGAGGTCCATGACGACCTCCGCCGGGAGCCCTTCCGAGCGTCTGGCGCGCGCGAACTCCTCGGCCGGCCAGGAGCCGCGCGGCCCTCCGGCAGGGAACTGTTCGAGCACTGTCCGCCCGTTCACCATGTCGCACCTCGTAGCTGACGTCGTCCCTCGAAGGGATTAACGCCGCCCGACGGCGAAACGGCTCACCAAGTGACAGAACCGAGACATAGCCGACGCACTGTCAGGACCGGCTGTGAGGTCCGGCGTTCAGGCCTCTTACGCATCACTCGTACTCGTCGTGGAACAGCACCGGCACGCCCGGTGGGCGCCCCGACGGGGTCAGGTCGAGCAGGCTGTCGGTGAACGGGAGCCCGTCGGGTCCGCACCCGAAGGCCGAGTACGTGTGGAAGACGCGGTCCGCGCTCCGCAGGAAGCAGCTCACTCCGGCGCGTTCCAGCGTCTCGCCGTCCGCGCGCGGGACGCTCATCTCGAAGTCGGCGTCGAAGTCGCTGTCGTAGGACGAGTACCAGGGCACCGTCCAGCCGAGGCGGGCCTTGAACGGCAGGATGCGGGTGTAGGGCGCGCGGGAGACGACCGCGAAGGACGTGTCGCGGGCCCTGAGGTGGGCGAGGTGGCCGATCCGGTCGAGGGAGGCCGCGCAGCCCCGGCAGCCGGTGTCCCACTCGGGCGCGAACATGAAGTGCTGCACGACGAGTTGCCCGCGTCCGTCGAAGAGGTCCGGCAGGGTCGCCTTGCCGTCGCCGCCCTCGAAGACGTACTCCGCGCGGATCTCGACCATCGGCATCCGGCGCCGCTCGGCGGCCAGTGCCTCCCGCGCGCGGGCGAGCGCCTCCTCCTTCGCCAGCAGGTCCTCGCGCGCCGCGCGCCACTGTTCACGCGAGACGATCTCCGGGAGCGACATCGCTCACCCCTTCGGTATGACGGTCCGTCGGAAGGGGTGACTGAAGGCGCGCGCGGAACTCATCGTCGTCCGCGAAAGTTTTTCTGTGACCGTGTCTCAGGTGTCGTACTCCTGGACACGCCGCCCGTGACTGCGGTCCGTCAGGGCGGGCAGCCGGGAGGTCAGTTCCGCGACGACGGCGGGGACGTCGACAGTGAGGAGCCGGCGGTCCCGCATGAGGACACGGCCGTCGACGATCGTCGTGCGGACGTCGCGGGAGCGGGCGCTGTGGACGAGGGTGGCGGCGAGGTCGTGGACGGGCTGCGTGTGGGGGCCGGTGAGGTCGACGAGGATCAGGTCGGCGCGCATGCCGGGGGCGAGGGTGCCGATGCGGTCGTCGAGTCCGAGGGCGGCGGCGCTCTGCGGTCCCGCGTGGTCGAGGGCCTGGCGGGAGGTCAGCCAGCGGGGGTCTCCGGTGGCCGATTTCTGGACGAGCGCGGTGAGGGCCATCGACTCCCAGACGTCCAGGGAGTTGTTGGAGGCGGCGCCGTCCGTGGCGAGCCCCACGGGGACTCCGATGTCGCGCAGGGCGCGCACGGGTGTGGTGTCCGGCCAGGCGAACTTGAGGTACCCGCGCGGGGCGGTGGCCACGGACACGCGTCCCCGCGCGCGGGCGAGGACGGGAAGGTCGCGGTCGAGGATGCCGGTGCCGTGCGCGATCAGGACGTCGGTGTCGAGGACGCCGGTGCGCTCCAGGACGTCGACCGGGGTGACGCCGTGGCGCGCGAGGCTCGTCTCGGTCTGCTCGCGGTTCTCGGCGGCGTGCAGGTGGACGGGGAGGGCGTGGTCGTGGGCGAGGGCCGCGGTGGCGGCGAGGTCGGCGTCGGTGACGGTGTAGGGGGCGTGCGGGGCGAGGGCGGTGGTGATCCGGCCGCCGGCGCCGCCCCGGTGGCGCAGGGCGAACTCCAGGGACTCCTCGCGGCCCCGGGGTCCCTGGGAGGAGAAGTACACCTGCCCGAGGTGGGCGCGCATCCCGGTCTCCTCGACGACGGCGGCGACCGCGTCCATCGCGAAGTAG
>DATCQX010000122.1:0-5498 GCA_036569285.1 Streptomyces sp. | reverse complement strand
CGTCAGCGGGCGCGCAGGGCGCAGCGACAAGGGGGAGCCGACCGTGTTCGTGGACGACTGGCAGCTCACCGGCAAGTGCCTGCGCCCCCTGCCCGACAAACGGCGCGGCCTCACCGACCCCGAGGCGAAGGTCCGGCTGCGTGCCGTCGACCTCGTCACCAGCCCCGCCGCCCGCGACACGGTCCGTATCCGCTCCACCGCCGTCCAGGCGCTGCGGCAAGGGCTCCTGGAACGCGGGTACCTGGAGGTCGAGACGCCGATGCTCCAGCAGATCCACGGCGGCGCGAACGCCCGGCCCTTCACCACGCACATCAACGCCTACGACCTCGATCTGTACCTGCGGATCGCCCCCGAGCTGTACCTCAAACGGCTCTGCGTCGGCGGTCTTGAGAAGGTCTTCGAAATGGGCCGCACCTTCCGCAACGAGGGCGTCTCGCCCAAGCACAACCCCGAGTTCACGATGCTGGAGGCGTACCAGGCGTACGCCGACTACGACGTCATGCTCGACCTGACCCGCGAGCTGATCCAAGGGGCGGCGCGGGCGGCGTTCGGCACGCCTCTCGTCCGCAAGGGCGGGCAGGAGTACGACATCTCCGGGGTGTGGCCCGTCAAGACCGTCTACGGGGCGATCTCCGAGGCGCTGGGGGAGGAGGTCGACGCGGATACGGAGATCGGTGTGCTGAGAAGGTTGTGCGATCGGGCCGGGGTGCCGTACGGGGACGGTGACGGGCGCGGTGACGTCGTGCTGGAGATGTACGAGCGGCTCGTGGAGGAGCGGACGCAGTTGCCCACGTTCTACAAGGACTTTCCGACGGACGTGTCTCCGCTGACCCGGCAGCACCGGTCGGATCCCCGGGTGGCCGAGAGGTGGGACCTCGTGGCGTTCGGGACGGAACTGGGGACCGCCTACTCCGAGTTGACCGATCCTGTCGAGCAGCGGAGGCGGTTGACCGAGCAGTCGTTGAAGGCGGCGGGGGGTGATCCTGAGGCGATGGAGCTGGACGAGGAGTTTCTGGAGGCGTTGGCTTATGCGATGCCGCCGACCGGTGGGCTGGGGATCGGGGTGGATCGGCTGGTCATGTTTATTACGGGGTTGACGATTCGGGAGACGTTGCCGTTTCCGTTGGTTCGGAGGAGGTAGGGGGGCTGCGGGGTGGTTGCCGGGTGCGGCGCCGTCGTGGTTGATCGCGCAGTTCCCCGCGCCCCTAAGGGCGTTTGGGCTGGCTGAGTGGAATTGAGCCGCCAATTGGTGTCGCGGGGGTGACTCTGTAGTTGCTCGGGTGACTGATGAGTCATGAAGAAAGATCAGGTGTTCACCCGACGGCGGGTTTTGTGGGGAGCCGGCCTTGCTGCTGCCGGGGGTGTTGCTCTGGGGGTGAGTGGCGAGGACGAGCCCGTTGCTGTTCCTGCCGCCGGGGCACCCGCCAGGTCCGCTCCGTTGAAGCCCTCCTCCTTTCGGCTCCAGCCCAGCACCGGGTTCGGGCCGCCTTCCACCTCCTCGCGGTTGTCTGTGCGGCGTCGGCCCATCCTGGAGGTGTCCGGGCGGGGGAACGCCATGGTGTTGACGTTCGACGACGGGCCCGATCCCCGGTACACGCCGGCCATCCTCGACACCCTCGGCGAGTACGGGGTGCACGCGATGTTCTTCGTGTGCGGGGAGATGGCCGTCGACAACCAGGATCTGCTGGCGCGGATGGCGGACGAGGGGCATGTCGTCGGGAATCACACCTGGTCCCACCCGTTGCTGACGAAGCTGCGCAGGGGGCGGATCAGGTCGGAGATCGAGCGGACGTGCGAGGTGATCGAGGAGGGGTACGGGGAGAAGCCGCGGTGGTTCCGGGCACCGTACGGGGCGTGGAACCGGGCCGCGTTCCAGATCGGGGCCGAGCTGGGGATGGAGCCGCTGGCGTGGACGGTGGACACGCTGGACTGGACGACGCCGGGGACCGGGACGATCGTCAGCCGCGTGGACAGGGGAGCCGCGCCGGGGGTGGTCGTCCTGTCGCACGACGCCGGCGGTGACCGGAGTCAGAGTGTGCGGGCCCTGCGGCGGTACCTGCCTCAGCTCATCGACTCCGGCTACCACATCACCGTCCCCCGCAGGCACCCCGCCTGAGACCGGCGCCCGCCCGGCCGCGGTCGCTCAGCGGACCTCGGTCAGGCGGGCGAAGACGACGACGTTGCCGTCGTAGCCGTGGGCCTTGGAGAAGCCGCCGCCGCAGGTGATGACCCGCAGCTCGGGGGAGCCCTTCGAGGCGTACACGCGGTCGCCGGGGAAGTTCTTCTTCGCGAAGACCTCGATGCCGTAGATCTCGAACACGGCCGTCTTCCCGTCCGCCCGGGACACCTCGACCTTGTTGCCCTTCTTGAGGGCGCCGAGGCCGTAGAAGACGGCGGGACCCAGCTTGTTGTCGACGTGGCCGACGACCACCGCCGTGCCCTTCTCGCCGGGCGCGACCCCGCCCGTGAACCAGCCCGCGAGGTTCGGGTCCTCCGGCGGCGGCGCGTCGACCCAGCCCGCCGCGTCGAGGCCGACCGGCATCACCGGGGCGTCCACCCGGATCGCCGGGACACGCACCCGGTTCGGCACCGAGTACGGCAGCGGGTCCGGCGTCCTGTCGAAGACGCTGCCCGTCAGACCGCCCGAGCGGCTGTCGGCGGCGGCAGCGGCGGCCGGCTGCGGCGGGCCCGCGTCGAACTCGCCCGAACCGTTGCGGATGAGCGCGAGGCCGGTCAGCAGGACCAGCGCTATCACGCCCCACGGCGCGCGCTTCCTCGGCCGCTCCTCCTCGTCCGCGGACCCGGACAGCTCGTAACCCGACATTCGCCATCCCCTTTCGACACGGCCGTCGCCGTGTCCCATAGCGCATACCGGAAACGCTAGGGCGGCCCGCGGGAAGCGGCTCGCTGCGCGCGGCGAACGGGTGGCCGCCGGACGGGGAAGTGCGCCATCCGAGTTGACGGCCGCCGAAATTTTCTGACGGTCCGTGACCTGCGGGGATGTCCGATTGTCCGCAGATCGTACGGCGTGTCGCCTCACCAGGACGGACCATTCCCGAAATGCGGTCGCCCGCACGGCATCTGAGGGTCTTTCCGGGAGGCGCTTTCTCGCCGACAGACCGGGGACGTGCCCCGGGGCGCCTTCCGCGGAGGAACCATGCGAACCACTCGTGCCCTGGCGGCCTCGGCCGCCGCGTGCGCCGTCCTGGGCCTCGCCGCCCCGACGGCCTCGGCCTGGACCGACCCGACGTCCGTCACCTCGGCGCCCAGCGTCATCGCCCGGGGCGGACAGCTCGTGCTGACTGTCAACGGGGGCGGCCAGAACGCGTGCACCACCGGGGGCAGCACCATCAGCTCTCCCGCCTTCCCGACCACCAACCTGACCTCGCTGGGCGGCAACACGTCCACCGCGACCGTCCGGGTCAACTCCTTCGCCAGCGCGGGCTCGTACAGCGTCACCACGCTCTGCGAGGGCCGCACCCGGACCTTCCCCGGCGTCTTCACCGTCCTCGGCGGGGTCCGGGGCGGGCTCGGCGGGTCGTCCAGCACCGGGGCCACGCCGACGGACGTGGCGATCGGCGGCGGGCTCGTCGCGGCGGCTGTCCTCGGCGGCGGGGTGTTCTGGATGCGGCGGCGCGCGGAGCGCCGTATCTGAACCGCCTCGCGCGGCAACGCTTTCGGCCCGGTCCCTCGATGTGCGCGAGGGCCGGGCCGAAAGCGTGGGGGTGAGGTGTCAGGCGCCGTCCTCGCCCGTGCGGCGACGGGAGAAGTGGTACGCCGCGCCGACGGATCCGACGATGAGCAGGGTGCCGAGACCCAGCTCCTTGAGGTCGAAGCCGCCGATCGTGCCGCCCTCACCGGCGTGCACACCCCGGTTCGAGGGGTAGAGCGGGTACGCCGTGGCGTTGCTGTTGTTGTGTCCGGCGATGGTGAGGGGGACCTGCGTGCTGCCGTCGCTGTTGCAGGTGAACGTCACCTGGTAGGTGGCGTCGGCCCGGGCGTCCCAGTCGACGGTCGCCGTGGTCTGGGTGCGGCCGGGCTGGATGCGGACGGTGTCGAACACGCCGGACGACACGATGACCGTGCCGTCGCAGCCGCCCCGGTCCCGGCTCACCTGGAGGGTGACCTGGCCCCCGGCCGCGATGGTCGACGGCAGCACGCGGGCCGAGAAGCCCCTGCCGTCGTCGTGGTCGCCCGCTGCCGCGGTCGGTGCGGTGAAGGCCAGGGCGCTCGCGCCCAGCAGTGCGGCCGAGGCGACGCGTATCGCGCGCATGGTCGATCCTCCGGTCCCCGAGGAGCAGCCCGCGGACCTGTTCCGCGCGTGCCTGGAATGCACCTCGATGACCGAAACGCTAGGAACAGGTGTGCGTACGCGCGATCCGTGTCGTGCGAATGGGGCATGTGTGTGGGCCGCTCAGGGGACTTCGGCGGCGTGGCGGGGGGATGGTGGCGTGGCCGGGGGTGACGACGGCGGGCTGAGGTGCCGTCAGCCCCCGATGTGCGGGAAGAAGTGGAGGAACGGTTCCGCCGATGCCGTGATGCCCCGGCTGTAGGGCGCGTCGAAGTCCCAGATCAGGAAAAGGAGGAAGGCGATCAGGGCGGAGAAGAGGCCCGCCAGGACCAGTTCCCGGGGTGTGCGGCGGATCTGGAGGGCGAAGACCATGCCGATCGTGACGATGCCGCCGCCCAGCAGGCCGCCCCACACCACCCCCGGCATCGTCGGGTCGACCGAGTCGGCGCGGGCCGTGCGGGCCTGGTCGGCGGCGGCGACCTGGTCGAGGAGCGGCTGGTACTGCTGCGCCTGGAAGTCCGTCTTCGGCTCGTAGTCGGTGACGTCCGCGCGGAGCGCGCCGAGCAACTGGTCGCCCTTGTCGGTGATCTCGCCCTTGTCCTTCATGGTCTTCCACTCGACGTCGACGATGTGCCTGACGTACGCGTCGACGTCCTCCCGGATGCGGTCGCGTTCCTCCGCCGGGTACACCCGGACCCGCTCCGAGATCTCGTGCAGCGCCTGGGCCTCGGCCTGGACATGGTCCTGGGCGGCGCTCCTCGCCTCCCACACGCCCGCGATCGCGAGACCCAGCACGATCGCGTACACCACGCCGATCCACATCGTCATGTACTCGATGACGTCCGGGGTCTCCGAGGGGTCCTCGTCCTCCGGCGCCGTGCGCTCGCGCAGGAACGCCACGACGATCACGACCGCCACGGCGGCGGCCATCGAGAGGGTGAGGACTAGCCATTCGGGCAAGGGGGCCTCCTTGGTGAACGTGAGGGTGAAGGTGGGGGGAGGTCGACGTGGGGGTGAAGGTGGAGTGCGCCGGCGCGCGGACGGCTCAGCGCGGGCGCAGGGCGGCGACGGCGATCACCGCGGGCGCCGTGATGAGCAGGACGTAGGTGACCGGGGACGTGGTGCCGTGGCTCGGGCTCTTACGGGGCGCGGCCTGGTGGTACACCGGGTAGGTCACGGCGGATGCGCTGGGCTTGGGGGTGGGTTT
>DATCQX010000121.1:0-3440 GCA_036569285.1 Streptomyces sp. | reverse complement strand
ATGGTGCTCGCGTGGGCGGACTCGGCGCTGGTCAACTACATGCCGGCGGAGGGGCGCGCGGCCGGGGAGGAGCTGGTGGCGCGGGTGGCGCTGCGGGATCTGCGTGCCGCCGAGCCGGGGAGCGAGCCTCAGCTGGCGTGGGCGCGGTTCTTCGCGTCGGTGGCGTACTCGCCGGACGACCTGGCGTTCCTGCGGGGACTGCTGGACGGGGCGGAGAAGGTCGCAGGGCTTGAGATCGACCAGGAGCTGCGGTGGGTCCTGCTGGACGCGCTCGCGTCGCACGGTGCCGTCGGGGAGGCCGAGCTGGCGGCGGAGCTGGTGCGTGACGACACGGCGTCCGGCAAGCGCCACCACGTCCGCTGTCTCGCCGCCCGGCCCTCGGCCGCCGTCAAGGCGCAGGCGTGGGCGCAGGTCGTCGAGGGGGATTCCCTGTCCAACGCGCTCGTGGGGGCGACGATCGCCGGGTTCGCGCGGTCGTCGCAGCGGGAGTTGACGGCGCCGTACGTGTCCAAGTACTTCGCCGCGATCGAGCGGGTGTGGGCGGAGCGGTCGATCCAGATCGGGGTGGATGTGGTGTCGGGGCTGTTCCCGGCGTATCCCGTGCCGGGGGCAGAGCTTTCGGTGCTGGAGGCTGCCGACGCGTGGTTGGCGGGGCATGAGGGGGCGGCTCCGGCGTTGCGGAGGCTGGTGTTGGAGGGGCGGGACGATCTGGGGCGGGCGCTGCGGGCGCAGGGGGTGATTTCGGGGGGTTAGTTTTCGCGGGCTGGTTTTCGGGGGGCTAGTTTTCGGGGGCGGCTTTGGCCAGGGCTTGGCTCTGGCCAAGTCGTGGCTTTGAGCGGAGATTTGACTCCGGCCGAGGTTTAGCTTTGGCCCTTTGGCCAAGGATTCGGCGTTCAGTGAGCGTTACGAAATCCGTTCAATCGGCCCCGTAACCCCTGGCCCCGCCCCCGGGACCAGGGGTTTTCGGCGCTTATCGGCAACCGAACACCCGTCCTTTAGTGCGGCGTTGTCCGCATTTGTCGACGGGCGTGTAACAGCGGTTAAAGGGGCGAGTGAGCGCGGGAATCCCGATCGCATGAACTCGGACACCCCCCTCACCCAGTGCCCCCTCTCCCTCCTCTCCTCCGCCCCCGCCGAACAGGGCCGCATCCTGACGGCGGCTCAGCTCCGCGCCTGCGGTGTCTCCCAGGCCGAGACGAACGAACGGTGCCGGCCGAACGGGCCCTGGCAGCAACTGCTGCCCGGGGTGTACGCGTTGCACTCCGCGCGGGTCAAGGGGGAGGAGCGGGTGCGGGGGGCGTTGCTGTATGCGGCGCGGGAGGGCAGGGGGGTGGGGCGGGGTGCGATCGGGCGGGGTTCGTCGGTGCCGTCGCAGGGGGCGTCGTCCGAAGTGGAGGGGATGGTCACCGGGCTCGCGGCGCTGTGGCTGCACGGCTTCGACTCGGTGCCCTCGCTGGACGAGCAGGAGTACATCGACGTCCTCGTCCCCCGCCTGCGGCGGCTGCGCTCCACCGGGTACGTCCGGATCGTCCGCGCGGCGGCGCCGCCGGTTCCCGTCTCTCTCATGGGGGTTCCCGTCGCCCCCGTCGCCCGCGCCCTCGCCGACGCGGTGTCGGAGATCGACGACGCCGGCGTCGTCCGCGGGCTCATGGCGGAGGCCGTCCGTGACGGGCACTGTGAACCGGCCGTCGCTGTGCGGGAGTTGAACCGGGCGAAGCTGTTGAACCGGCCGCATGTGGTGGAGGCGGTCGACACGTTGCTGGCCGAGGGGCGGGCCCTCGCGGAGAGCCGGCTCTACCGGCTCGTCCGCGACCACGCCCTCCCCGAGCCGCTCTGGAACGTCGACCTCCGCCTTCCCGGCGGGCCGCATCTCGGGGGGCTCGACGCGTACTGGCCGGACCACGCGGTGGCGCTCGAACTGGACGTTCGCGCGCCACGGCAGGAGGACGACGTCCTGTGGGCCGAGCACGCTCGCAAGCGGGAGACCCTGGAGCGCCTCGGTATCACGGTCGTCCACATCACCCCCCGCAAGCTCCGTGAGTCGATGGAGCAGCAGGCGATGGTCATCCACACGGCCCTCCTCACCGCCGCCGACCGCCCGCCGTCCGCCTATGTCGTGGTGCTGCCCCGGTAAGTGCAGGAGGGGAACCGGGGCGGTATCCGTGGGGAAAGGAGGGGTCAGCCGGTGATGCCGGGTGGCCCCTCCTCGCGTGGCGGTTCGGTGGGGTGGTGTTTCAGAGGGGGTGGCCGCCGGCCCGGTAGTGCTCTTGGCCGAGGGTGAGACGGGCTGTATGTGTGGTCCGGGCCTTGGGGTGTGCCTCGTGGGGGTTCGTCCAAGCGGTTCATCCAGTCGATGTCGTTCTTGTCGCCCTCGTGGAGTTCCTTGATCGTGGGGAGAGTTGAGCGGGGCGCCGTGCCTGTCATGCGTATTTGGGGGTGCGGGGTGAAGCCGGTCAGGCGGTGGCGTCTCGTTGCCGCGGGGTGGATGCTGGAGGAGAAGATGCCGGGCGGTCGGTGGTGTGGGGGAGAACTGTGGCGGGGAGGCGGGTTTCTGTGCCTTTGCCCTGGTGAGTGGGGGGCACTCCGTAAGTCGCCAAGTATCAGAGGTCCGTGCGGTTCTGGGAAATCGCGGAGCCTACGATTTCGTTGTCCTCCTCGGCCGTCCAGCAGCCCTCTGGGTCCGCTGTCATTTCTCCGACCCCAGTATCTTCTTCACGTTCTCCGCGTCTGCGTCGCTGAGGATGATGGTTATCTTGCCGTGGGCGGTGGGTGCATAGGTCAGGGTGGTCAGGCCGGTTCGCCAGCTTGGTTCTTGTTTGATGTGGGGGCTGCGAGGGAGGGAGACGGGGTTTTTCCATCGGGAGGTGAACTCTGGATCCCTGTCGCTCGTCGTTCCGATCTTTCCGTATACGCTCCCTCTGCGCCCCAGCCCCTCTTTCCATGTGATTCGGCAGGGAAAATTCACGGTTCCGGTTTCCAATAATCCGGTGTTGCGTCGAGCTGCTCTTCGTCGGGTTCCTGCGCGTACGGCGGCGGCCGCGAGCGCTGCTATTACGGCCAGCGTGGCTAGCTCAAAGAGGGTTGACATGTGTTGCTGATCCTTCCGTTTGGGGCTAGGGAGAGTTTGCGTTCCTGGATATGGCGGCGCCCAGATCCACTCTCACCGTTATGGGAAACGATAAATACACCGAGGATGACGAGCAGGCACAGGAGAATCTTCAACCGGAACGGGAGGCTTCGCTTCAGGGTGGATTCCCTTTCGCTCTTCAGTGGATTCGGCGGGAAGGAATGCGGTAGGGGCTTGCGTTCTAGGAGTCGTCGCAACACCCCACTTCAAGGGGTGCGATGGAGTTCGAGATCCGCAAGGTGCGGAAGGTGGCCCAAGGCCGTAAGAAGCTGGTCCGTGAGCGGGAGGAATACTTCCGGCTCATGGACCAGGG
>DATCQX010000120.1:0-11305 GCA_036569285.1 Streptomyces sp. | reverse complement strand
CGGTCCCAGCCAGCGCAGTTGGGGATCGTGGACGAGGGAGTTGGAGAACGCGCCGAGGTCGCCGCAGACCTCGTCGACCGACAGGCCGACCACGTGCGGGGCGAGGGCCGCGATGGCGGCGGCCTGGACGTCGTTGCCGCGTCCGGTGGTGAAGGCCAGGGCGTGGCCCTCAAGGCCGTCGCCGGCGTCGGTGCGCAGGACGACGTAGGCGGCGGAGTAGTCGGGTTCGGGGTTCATCGCGTCCGACCCGTCCAGGTGCTCGGACGTCGGGAAACGCACGTCCAGCACGTCCAGGGCGGTGATGCGGGCAGATGCCGGGGAAGGGGACAGGGCGGATGACATGGCGGCAACTCCTGTGAGAGCAGGGGCGGTACGGCCCCGCGCGGCGAGATGTGAAGCGGCGGAGGGCGGGCGGCTCGGACGGCCGCCCGCTTCAGTCCTGGACCTTGCCGCCGGTGATGCGGGAGATGGCGAGGGCGACCAGGATGATCAGGCCGTTGAGGGCGCCGATCCACTGGGCGGGGACGCCGCCCAGAGTCAGCACGTTCTGGATCATGAAGAGCAGGAGGATGCCGCAGAACGCGCCGAACATGGTGCCCTTGCCGCCGTTGAGGCTGATGCCTCCGATGACGGCGGCGGCGAAGACGGTGAAGATGTAGCCGTTGCCCTGCGCGGAGGCGACCGAGGCGAGCCTGCCGGACAGCATGAGCCCGGCGAGGGCGGCGAGGACGCTGCCGGTGACGATGACGGTCCACAGGACGCGGTCGGTGCGGATGCCGGCGGCGCGGGCCGCGTCGACGTTGCCGCCGATGGCGTACAGGGAGCGGCCGAAGCCGGTCCAGCCGAGCACCACGATCGCGACGGCGAACAGCGCCAGGCAGATCCAGATCGAGGCGGGCATGCCGAGCCATTGCGCGGTGCCGAGGTAGAGCATCGACTCCGGCAGCTGGAAGAAGGTCTGCCCGCCGGAGATGCCGGTGAGGACGCCGCGCAGGACGATCAGCATGCCGAGGGTGACGATGAACCCGTTGAGGCCGAAGCGGATGATGAGCAGGGCGTTGATCACACCGATGAGCGCGCCCACGGCGAGGGTGATGGGTACGGCCCAGGCGCCGGGGAGCAGTCCGAGCCCGTGGGTCGCGCCGGCCGGCACGACCAGCCAGGCGGCGACGCCGGGCGCGAGGCCCATGGTGGACTCCAGCGACAGGTCCATCTTCTTGACGATGAGGACCATCGTCTGGGCGAGGACCAGCAGGGCGATCTCGGACATGGTCTGCAGGACGTTGATGAGGTTGTCGGTCTGCAGGAAGACGGGGTTGACGATCTGTCCGACGATCGCGATGACGACGATCGCGGGGACGAGCGCGAGGTCGCGCAGCCGGGCCAGGGGGATCCGGCCGCCGAACAGGGCGGTGCGCTTGGGCTTGGGGTCGACGGCCTTGGCGGCTGCGTCCGCGAGGACGGTTTCAGGCATCGAGGTCCACTCCTTCCATCGCGGCCACGAGTTCGTGGTCGTGCCAGCCGCGGGGCATCTCTGAGGTCACTCGGCCCTGGAACATCACCAGGACCCGGTCGCACATGCGCAGGTCGTCGAGTTCGTCGGAGGCGATGAGCACTCCGGTCCCGGTTTCCGCGGTCTCCTCGACCTTGCCGAGGAGGAACTCCTTGGAGCGCACGTCCACGCCCGCGGTCGGGTTGATCAGCACCAGCAGACGCGGATCGTCCGCCAGAGCCCGCGCCATGACGACCTTCTGCTGGTTGCCGCCCGAGAGCGCGGAGACGGGCAGTTCGGGCCCCGGCGTCTTGATCGCCAGTTTCTCGATCATGGCGTCGGCGAGCCGGTCCCGTCGGTCGCGGCTGAGGAAGCCGTTCTTGCCGAGCCGGTGCGGAACGGACAGGGTGGCGTTGTCCGCGATCGACATGCCAGGGACGAAGCCCTGGTGGTGCCTGTCCTGCGGGACGAATCCGGCGCCGGCCGCGAGCGCGGCGGGCACGCTGCCCGGCCGGGGCCGCCGTCCGGCGATCTCCACCTCGCCCGCCCGGGCCGCCCGCAGACCGACGACGGTCTCGGCGACCTCGGTACGGCCGCTGCCCGCGGCGCCCGCGAGTCCGACGATCTCCCCGGCGCCCACGTCGAAGGTGACATCACCGTAGGCGTCGTCGCTGCCCAGCGCCCGCACGGACAGCGCGGGCCCGGCGGTGCGGTCGAGGGTGCTCGGCCGCGTCCGCGTCTGGCCGATCGCGGCTTCGCCGGTCATGGCGGCGACCAGTTCGGTGCGGGGGAGCTCCGCGACCGGCGCGGTCACGATGTGCGCGGCGTCCCGGAACACGGTCACCATGTCGCAGATGTCGTAGACCTCCTGGAGGTGGTGGCTGATGAACAGGAAGGTGACGCCTTGGCGTTGGAGATCGCGGATGCGGTCGAAGAGCCGGCTGATGGCGGCGCCGTCGAGCTGGGCGGTCGGCTCGTCGAGGATGATGAACCGGGCCCCGAAGGACAGTGCCCGCGCGATCTCGACGAACTGGCGCTGTTCCACGCTCAGTTCACCGGCCGGGGTGTTCGGGTCGACGTCCACCGACCACGTCGACAGCAGTTCCTGCGCCCGCCGCCGCACGCTCTGCCAGCTGATGAGCCGGCCGCGGCCGTGGTCGTGCCGGTTCAGGAAGAGGTTCTCGGCGACGGTCAGCGTGGGGATGATCGTCGACTTCTGGTAGACGCAGGCCACGTTCCGGCGCCAGGCGTCGCGGTCCGCGAGGCGTGGTGCCGGCTCACCGCCGAAGGTCACCGTGCCCTCGTCGGGGGCCTGAAGGCCGGTGAGGACCGACACCAGGGTGGATTTCCCGGCACCGTTGCGGCCGACCAGCGCGTGCGTCTCGCCGGGCCTGATGGTGATCCGGGCGCCGTTGAGGGCCACCGTCGGACCGAATCGTTTGACTATGCCCGTCGCCTCGACGACGGGCGGGGCTGCGGGGGCCCGCCCGTCGTCCGCCGGGGCGGGCGCGGGGGTGACTGCTCGCTCCCCGTCGCTCATCTCAACCGCCTTGTTCTCGTGAGCCGTTGGTTGCGGGGAAGGGATCAGCCGAGGTTGTTGCCCCACAGCGACTTGTCGTCGCTCTTGACGCTGGGGACGCCGCCGTAGGTGCCGCCGTCGGCGGTGACGAGCGGGGCGGAGAGCTGGTCCTCCAGCAGGCCCTCGCGGACCTGGATGATGGTGCTGTCGTGGTCGGTCTTGCCGGGCTTGAACGACTTCCCGTCGATCGCGGCCTTGAGGTAGTAGAGGGCGTACTTGGCGTACAGGTCGGCCGGCTGGGACACGGTGGCGTCGATCTTGCCGGCGGCTATGGACTTGAGTTCCTCGGGGATGCCGTCGTTGGAGACGACGAAGACGTGCTTCTTGTCCTTGGGGTCGACCAGCAGGCCCTTCTGCTTGAGGACCTGGAGGGTTCCGGCGAGGGCGAAGCTGGACTGCATGTAGACGCCCTTGATGTCCGGGTGGGCGGTGAGGTCGGTCTGGAGTTTCTGCGCGGCGACGGCGCCGTCCCAGTTGGTGGCCTCTCCGAACACCTCGATGTCCGGGTAGTTCTTCTTCATGCAGTCGTTGAACGCCTCGGTGCGGTCACGGCCGTTGATGGAGTCGAGGCCGCCCTGGAGCATGACGACCTTGCCCTTGCCGCCCAGTTTGGTGCCGAGGTACTGGCAGGCCTTCTCGCCGTAGGCGCGGTTGTCGGCGCGCACCACCATGAACACCTTGCCGGTGTCCGGGCGGGTGTCGACGGTGACGACCGGGATCTTCTTCGCCTCCAGCTGCGCCAGCGTCGGCGCGATGGCGGCGGTGTCCTGCGGGGCCATCGCGATGCCCTTGACGCCCTGGCTGATGAACGTCTGCGCGTTGGCGGTGAGTTTGGCGACGTCGTTCTGGGAGTTCGTGGTCTTCAGCGACAGGCCCAGTTGCTTGGCGTTCTCCGGCGTGTACTTGATGTACGAGTTCCAGAAGTCGGTGTCGGACCGCGGGTAGTCGACGCCCACGAGCGGTTCGCCGCTCGACGAGGCGGTGGTGCCGCTGCCGCAGGCGCTGAGCAGCGTCAGTGCGCAGACGACGGAGGCGGTGGAGCCGAGGGTGGTTCTCAGTCTCATGGGCGTTTCCTCGCGCTGATCCCGGAGCGGGATTGTTACGCCGATGCGAAGGTTGTGTGTCATCGGCGGAGAGATGGGATGTTTATAGGGCTCAAGGAATCAGGCTGTCTAGGGGTTGCGACGAAAGTCCTGGATACGACTTCCTCGGCCAGTTGATCCATCCCATCAATGTTGCACACTCGTGATGGACCGACGGCTTGCCTACGGGCGGCCCATAGGCTGCCGCATCCTTCGCCCAGCTCTCAGACATTCCATGTTTGCCTCTATGGCGATGCTCTGATAGCCCCCCATACAGGGTCAAAAGACCTTGGAGGCACGGGCTTTCATCCCTGCACACCCGTTGACATTCGTGCGTCACATGGCAGACCTTCGTGCGTAACCCCCGACGCCCCGCAGCCATCGGCGTCGCGCGTCTTCCCCGTCCCCCTTGCCCCTAGCTCAGGGATGTCCTCATGTCGCGTTCCCTCAACAGACGCCAGTTCCTGTCCGCCGCCACCGGTGTGGCGGCGGCGGCCATGGCCGGCGGTGTCCTGGGCGCCGGTGTCGCCCAGGCGGCGCCGAGCACGTATACGCCCGACTGGAACTCGGTCGACCAGCACCCGCCGGCTCCGGAGTGGTTCCAGGACGCGAAGTTCGGGATCTACTTCCACTGGGGCGTCTTCAGCGTCCCCGCCTTCGGCAACGAGTGGTATCCGCGGAGCATGTATCACGCCGGCGACAGCGTGAACCAGCACCACATCGCGACCTACGGCCAGCCCTCGGCATGGCCGTACCACAACTTCATCAACGGGGCGAACGACCTCGCGGGCAACTTCGTGCAGTTCGCGCCGAAACTGAAGTCGGCCGGCGGGAACTTCGACCCCAACGAGTGGGCGCAGCTGTTCCTCGACGCGGGCGCCAGGTTCGCCGGCCCGGTCGCCGAGCACCACGACGGCTTCTCCATGTGGGACAGCAAGGTCAACGAGTGGAACTCGGTCGCCAAGGGCCCGAAGCTCGACCTGCTGCGGCTGTTCACCACGGCGCTCCGGGCCAAGGGCCTCAAGCTGCTGGTCGCCATGCACCACGCGTACCACTACAACGGCTTCTACGAGTTCGTCCCCGCGCAGACCGACCCCAGCCTCAAGAAGCTGTACGGGCAGCTCGGGTCGGCCGCGGAGAACCAGCTCTGGTACGACAAGCTCAAGGAAGTCATCGACCTCGCGCAGCCGGACATCCTGTGGCAGGACTTCAAACTGGACGCGGTCGACGAGAGTCGGCGCCTGAACTTCCTGTCCTACTACTACAACCAGGCCAACGCCTGGGGCCGTGAGGTCGTCGCCACCTACAAGGACGGGTTCAACGGCAAGGGCGAGGTGTTCGACTACGAGCGCGGCGGCCCGGCCGACCTCACCACCCCCTACTGGCTGACCGACGACAGCATCTCCAGCAGCAGTTGGTGCTACACCCAGGGCATCGGCTACTACACCTTCCAGCAGATGCTGCACTCGTTCATCGACCGCGTCAGCAAGAACGGCAACGTCCTGCTCAACATCGCGCCCATGGCCGACGGCACCATCCCGCAGGCCCAGAAGGACATCCTGCTCGGCATGGGCGACTACCTGAAGCGCTTCGGCGAGTCGGTGTACTCGACCCGCGCCTGGACCGTGTACGGCGAGGGCCCCACCAAGATGGGCGGCGGCGCCTTCACCACTCCGACGGCCGGCACCGCGCAGGACATCCGCTTCACCCGCGACAAGGCGGGCACCGTCCTGTACGCCACCGTCCTGGGCTGGCCCGGCAGTTCGGTGACGATCAAGACGCTCCGCTCGGACCGCATCAACCTCTCCTCACTGACCTCGGTGAAGCTGCTCGGCTCCACCGCCGGCACCTCCATCGACCTGCCCGCGCCCACCCAGACCTCCGCCGGTCTCACGGTCACCCTGCCCTCCTCGGCGCCCTACAGCGCGGGCGCCTACGTCCTGAAGCTGGCCTTCTCCGGCGCCATCCCGACCCTGCTGCCGCTCGCCGGCGCGACCGCCTACACGGACGTCAACTACAGCGGCGGCTCGGCCCCGTTGCCCGTCGGCGACTACACCGCGGCCGGCCTGAGCGCGGCCGGCCTGGGCGTCCGCACCATCTCCAGCCTGCGTCCGGCCCCCGGCTACCAGGTGGTCGGCTACTCCGGCGACAACTTCACCGGCACCGCCTGGACCTTCACCGCCGACAACCCCGACCTCAGGGCCACCGGCAACAACGACCAGATCACCTCGCTGAGGGTCCAGTTCAACCCGGCGGCGTACTTCCGGATCACCAACGTCACCAACGGACTCGCTCTGGACAGCGGCGGCGACGTCGCCTCCGGATCAAACCTCAAGCAGTGGAGCTGGGACTCCAGCAACAACCTCCAGTGGCAGGCGGTCGACGTGGGCGGCGGCTACTACAAGCTGGTCAACCGCACCAACGGCATGGTCGCCGACGGCTGGGGCAGCACCGCCGCCGGCTCCCCGGCCCAGCAGGCGCCGTGGAACGGCGGCTCCAACCAGCAGTGGAAGATCACCCTCCAGAGCGGCAACAGCTACACGATCGCCAACCGCACCACCGGCCTCGTCCTCGACAGCGGCGGCAACGTCTCCTCAGGCTCCGTCACCAAGCAGTGGACGTCCGGCAGCAGCGCCAACCTGCAGTGGACCTTCACGGCGCTGTGACCCCCGCACCGCGCTGACCGACCCGCGGCGGGACGCGCCCTCGGGCCCGCCCGCCGCCTTCACCGCCTCAGCCCCGAACACCGCGACCCACCCGACCAGGAGTACACCCATGTCGTCAGAGAGAAGACTGTCCCGTCGTACCCTGCTGGGCGCCGCGGGCGCCGCCGTGGCCGCGAGCGCGCTGCCCGTGGTCCCCGGCTTCTCCCGCCTGCTCGCCGAGGCCGCCGCCGCGGACCTCCAGACCAGCCTCAGCAAACTCGTCGACATGCGGTTCGGCATGTTCAACCACTTCAACCTGGGCACGTTCACCAACCAGGAGTGGGCCGAGCCCAACCAGAACCCCGCTCTGTTCGCCCCCACCGCCGTGGACTGCGCGCAGTGGGCGGACGCCGCCGCCGCGGCGAAGATGAGCTACGGCATCCTGACGACCAAGCACCACGACGGCTTCGCCCTGTGGCCGAGCGCCCACGGCACCCAGAACGTCGCCAACAGCTCCTACAAGCACGACGTGGTGAAGGCGTACTGCGACGCCTTCCGGGCCAAGGGACTGAGGGTCGGCCTCTACTACTCGATCTGGGACCGCACCTTCGGCGTCGAGGCGTGGGAGAGCCGGCACCGGGTGTCCGGGCTCGACACCACCGATGCCGTCCAGCCCGCCGACATGACCTTCATCCTCGGCCAGATCACCGAACTCCTCACCAACTACGGCACCATCGACCTCTTCATCACCGACGGCTACGCGTGGCAGATGGGCCAGCAGGCCGTCTCCTACCAGCGGATCCGCGAGCATGTGAAGTCGCTCCAGCCGGACATCGTCATGATCGACCACGGCGCGCTGTCGGTGCCGTTCCTCGGTGACGCGATCTATTTCGAGGAGCCGTTGGGCGTCAGCGCGCCCGCCGGAAACACCTACGCCGCCACGCAGGGGCAGACGATCAGCAACGGCTGGTTCTGGCATCCGGCCACACCGACCGAGAGCCTGATGAGCAAGGACGCGATCCTGTCCCACCTGGCCGACCTGGAACCGAAGTACACCTCCTTCATCCTCAACTGCCCGCCCAACCGCAACGGCAGGCTCGACACCAACATCGTCAACCGGCTCGCCGAGGTCGGCGCGGCCTGGAGCCCCGACACCTCCCGCCCGCCGCTGCCGGCGCAGATCCCGCGCGCCGAGCACCCCGTCACACCGGTCAGCGCCTACGCGACCGCGTTCCGCACCGGCGAGGGGCCGCTCAACGCCATCGACGGACTGAGCGACAGGAACTACGAGACCTGCTGGTCGACCTGGGGCCTGTCCCCGGCCCTGCCCCACTCGATCACGATCGACCTGGGCGGGGTGTGGAGCAACGTCTCCACCCTGGAGTACCTGCCGAAGCAGTGGAACCGCTCCGACACCACCGACGGCGACATCACCTCGTACACCATCTCCACCAGCACCGACGGCACGAACTTCACCCAGGTCGCCACCGGCAGCTGGACCGGGGACCGCGCCACCAAGGTGGCCGAATGGCCCGCCCGGAACGTGGGCTTCGTACGGATCCAGGCCAACGCGGCCACCGGCGGCTACGCCAACATCGGCGGCCTGCACATCGGTGGCCGGACCGCCAAGCCGGCCCTGGTGTCGAGGGTCCTCCCGGGCGACGGCACGGTCTACCGCATCGTCAACCGCAAGAGCGGCAAAGTCGCCGACGTGTTCGACTTCGGCACCGCCAACGGCACCAACATCCAGCAATGGCCGTGGCTGGACAACACCGCCCAGAAGTGGACCTTCGCCTCCACCGGAGACGGCTACTACGAGATCAAGAACGTCAACAGCGGCAAGCTGATGGAGGTGGCCGGACTCTCCCGGGTGAACGGCGGGAACGTCTCCATCTGGGCGGACGCCAACGCCCCCCAGCAGCACTGGGCGGTCACGCCCACCGGCGACGGCTACTACTACCTCATCAACCGGTTCAGCGGCCTGTCGCTCAACGTCGACTCGGGATCGACCGCCGACGGGGCCAACATCGACCAGCTGACCTACACCCGCGCACCCGAGCAGCAGTGGCAGATCATCGCCCTCTGACACTCCTGCCGCAACACACCACTCAACCGGCCGTCCGGCCCTCCCCGGCCGGTGAACACCCCTGGTCAGCGGCCACGCCCCGGCTGTGTCATCGTGTCCCCACGGAACCCCGCACCTCTGTTCGACATCACTACAGGTGAACGGGGACGGTGTACGGAACACGGGAGCGGCACGATGCACTGGCGGACCAAGGGAGTGGCGGCGGCGTGCGCGCTTCTCGTCGCGGGGCTGGCGACGGGGTGTACGACGGAGTCCTCGGCGACCTCCCGGCCGACGGCGTCGCCGTCCGGATCCGGTTCCGCGTCCAGTGCGGCGCGGCCCGCCAACCCCCGGGCGGCCGTGGAGGCCGCCTACCGGAAGTGGGGGCTCAAGCCGCTGGCCGAGGCGCCCGCGCCGCCCGCGACGAAGCCGGTCCAGCTGAAGGCCGGCGGGCAGATACCGGTGATCAGCGAGATACCCACCAAGGAGAAGATCGTCTTCCTGACGTTCGACGACGGCGCCGAGAAGGATCCTCAATTCATCACGATGGTGAAGGAGTTGAAGCTCCCGATCACGATGTTCCTGACGGACGCCGCGATCAGGAACGACTACGGGTACTTCACGAAGCTCCAGTCGCTCGGCAACCCGGTCGAGAACCACACGCTGACCCATCCCAACCTGCCCACGCTGAGCGCCGCCGCCCAGCAGCAGGAGATCTGCGGCCAGCAGGCCAGGCTCAAGGAGCACTACGGCACCGCGCCCCGCCTGTTCCGCCCGCCCTACGGCAACTGGAACGAGGCCACCCGCACAGCCGTCGCCTCCTGCGGGCTCCAGGCGATCGTCCTGTGGCGCGAGTCGATGCAGATCAAGAACATGCAGTACCAGGAGCCCGGCAAGAAGCTGCGGCCCGGCGACATCATCCTGGCGCACTTCCGGGGCCCGTCCGAGCTGAAGGGGCGGACGATCACGCAGATGACCGTGAACATGCTCCGGCACATCGAGGAGCAGGGCTTCACGGTGGCCCGGCTGGAGGACTACCTGTAGCACCTCGGGGAGCTTCTCGCCGGAAGTTTCCCCAGAGGCTCCCCAGAAGCCCCGTGGGCGACCACACTGGAAGCGGGCGGCGATCGGGGGACACCATGTGGGAGAACGCCTCGGCCACGGAGCGGGTGCGGGACGTACGGCTGGACGTCGCGCCCGACCCCGAACTCGAACCGGAGGCCGCCGAGCGGGTGGTGCGCAGACTGCGGGCCGAACTCGACGCGCTGGACGTGGAGTCGGTCCGGTTCGCGCCCGGCGCGGCCCCTCCCGAGGGCGCGAAGGGCGCGGACGCGGTGACGCTCGGCGCGATCGTCGTGGCGCTCAGCGCGCCCGGCGGGGTGTTCACCTCGCTCGTCGGTGCCGTGCAGGACTGGCTGAACCGCTCCGCCGACCGGCACCGCGTGTCGGTCACGATCGACGGCGACACGATCGTGCTGGAGGCCGCGACCGACGCCGAACGCCGGGCGCTGGTCGAGGCGTTCGTGCGCCGGCACTCCGGCGAGAGGCAGTAGAGCCATGGGGCGCAGGCTCGCGCTGCTCGTCGCCACGTACGACCACGAGGACGCCACGCTGCGGCAGTTGACCTCGCCCGCGCACGACGCGGAGGCGCTGGCCGAGGTGCTGCGGGACCCGGACATCGCCGGGTTCGAGGTCACCACGCTCGTCAACGAGCCCTATCACCGCGTCGGTTCGGCGATCAGCGAGCTGTACCGGGGGCGGCGGCGTGACGATCTCACGCTGCTGTACTTCACCGGGCACGGTCTCAAGGACGACCACGGCCGGCTCTACCTCGCCACCACCGACACCCGGCACGACAGCCTCCTGTTCACCGCGCTGTCCGCCGAGCAGATCGACCAGGCCATGGAGGGGTGCGCGTCCCGGCGGATGGTGCTGATCCTCGACTGCTGCTACAGCGGGGCGTTCCCCGCGCGCACCAAGGGCGACACCGAGGTGCACGCGCTGGAGCGGTTCCAGGGGCGCGGGCGCACCGTCCTGACCGCCTCGGACTCCACGCAGTACTCCTTCGACGGGCAGCGCGCGCAGGGGCAGGCCGCGCAGTCGGTGTTCACGCGGTACCTGGTGGAGGGGCTGCGCGACGGGAGCGCGGATCTCGACGGCGACGGTGACATCACGCTCGACGAGTTGTACGGGTACGTCCATGACCGGGTCGTCGAGGCGATGCCTCAGCAGCGGCCCAAGAAGCAGGACGACGTCGAGGGGCGGATCGTCATCGCCCACAACATCAACTGGCGGCTTCCGGTGCATCTGCGCAATGCCCTGGCGAGCCCGATGGTGGGTGATCGGCTGGGGGCGCTGGAGGGGCTGATGCACCTGCACCGGATCGGGAACACGCAGGTGCGGGCGGCTGTGCTGGAGGAGGTGCGGAGGCTGGGGGAGGAC
>DATCQX010000119.1:0-7395 GCA_036569285.1 Streptomyces sp. | reverse complement strand
GGCGATGCGTTCTTCGGCGATCTTCTCGGCGGCGGAGATGCCGTCGAGCTTCGGCATCTTCACATCGAGGATGACGAGGTCGGGCTTGTGCTCCCGGGCCAGCTCGACGGCCTGCTCCCCGTCACCGGCCTCCCCGACAACCGCGTACCCCTCCTCCTCCAGCATCTCCTTGAGATCCAGACGAATCAGCGCCTCGTCCTCGGCGATGACGACCCGGGTCGTCAGCGGAGGCACGTGCGACTTGTCGTCGTCGGGCGCGTCTACGGGCTGGGGCGACTCGGCGGTCACGGGGGCTCCTTGGTCGGGGCAGGGGTGCTGCTGTTAGCAGGGTACCTAGCTGCACCTCGATGCGATGACCCGGTACACTCCTCTCCAGAAAGCCTAGCCGGGTTGGCGCAACTGGCTGACGCGGAGGTCTCAAACACCTCTGTCCGAAAGGACGTGTGGGTTCGAATCCCATACCCGGCACCATAAGCGGAGGATCACGTTCGAGTGATCTTCCGCTTTTTGCTGCGCGCAAACGCACCCCCACCCCAGACTGAGCACGTGCACTTCCATGGAACACACGTGCGACAGAGGGCGCTCAGCCTCCTGCGCGACGGCGCGAAGAACGCGGACGTCGCACGCGAACTCAACGTGCCCCAGGGAACCGTCGCCTACTGGAAGCACCTTGACCGGGCGAGCCGCGGCGAGTGCCCCGGGAAGCACAACCCCACCTGTCCCCGGTGCGACGGCAGCCCGCTCGACGAACCGGCCTACAGCTACCTGCTGGGGCTGTACCTCGGCGACGGGCACATCAGCCACTACTCCGGGCACCGCGTCGCCAACCTCATGATCGCCTGCACTGAGTCCTGGCCCGGTCTCATGGACGAGTGCGAGCGCGCTATGCAGGCGGTCTTCCCCGGCAACTCCACGTGCCGTGTCCGCAGGACAGGGTGCAGCAACGTGAAGGTGTACTCCAAGCACCTGGCCTGCCTGTTCCCTCAACACGGCCCCGGCAAGAAGCACGACCGCCATATAACCCTCGAACCCTGGCAGCAGGCCATCGTCGATGCCCACCCCTGGGAGTTCATCCGGGGCCTCATCCACTCCGACGGCTGCCGCATCACCAACTGGACGACCAAGCTGGTAGCCGGTGAGCGCAAGCGCTACGAGTACCCACGCTATTTCTTCGCCAACAAGTCCGACGACATCCGGCGGCTCTACACCGACACCCTCGACAAGTTGGGTATCGAGTGGACGCATTGCACCCGCGACGGCAACCCGTTCAACATCTCCGTCGCCCGCAAAGCCTCAGTAGCCCAACTCGACACCCACGTCGGCCCCAAACACTGACCCACGCCCCTTACTTGGGACTGTCGTCCTCCCCGATGTGATGCACCCGCACCATGTTGGTCGACCCCGACACCCCGGGCGGCGACCCCGCGACGATGATGACGACGTCGCCCCGCTCGCAGAGCCCGTGCGCGAGCAGTAGCTCATCCACCTGTTCCACCATCGCGTCGGTCGAGTCGACCCAGGGCCCCAGGAGCGTCTCCACCCCCCAACTCACGCTGAGCTGTGCCCGGACAGCCGGGACCGGGGTGAACGCGAGGACGGGGATCGGCGAGCGATAGCGGGACAACCGGCGGACAGTGTCGCCGGTCTGTGTGAAGGCCACCAAGTACTTCGCGCCGAGGAAGTCGCCGATCTCGGCGGCGGCGCGGGCGACGGCACCCCCCTGCGTGCGGGGTTTGTTGTGGTCCGTCAGCGGCGGCAGCCCCTTCTCCAGGATGTCTTCCTCGGCCGCTTCCACGATCTTGGCCATCGTCCGGACGGTTTCGATGGGGTGTTTGCCGACGCTCGTCTCGCCGGAGAGCATCACGGCGTCTGTGCCGTCGATGACGGCGTTGGCGACGTCGGACGCTTCGGCGCGGGTGGGGCGGGAGTTCTCGATCATCGAGTCGAGCATCTGGGTGGCGACGATCACCGGCTTGGCGTTGCGCTTGGCCAGTTTCACCGCACGTTTCTGCACGAGCGGCACTTGCTCCAGCGGCATCTCGACGCCGAGGTCTCCGCGCGCGACCATGATCCCGTCGAAGGCGGCGACGATGTCCTCGATGGCGTCGACGGCTTGGGGTTTCTCGACTTTGGCGATGACGGGGAGGCGGCGGCGTTCTTCGTCCATGATGCGGTGGACGTCGTCGATGTCCTTGCCGCTGCGGACGAAGGAGAGGGCGATGATGTCGGCGCCGGCGCGGAGCGCCCAGCGGAGGTCGGCTTCGTCCTTGTCGGAGAGTGCGGGGACGGAGACGGCGACGCCGGGGAGGTTGAGGCCTTTGTGGTCGGAGATGACGCCGCCTTCGACGACCTCGGTGTGGACGCGGGGTCCGTCGACGGAGGTGACGTGGAGGCAGACTTTGCCGTCGTCGACGAGGATGCGTTCGCCGGGGGTGACGTCCCGGGCGAGCCCGTCGTAGGTGGTGCCGCAGGAGTGGCGGTCGCCTTGGGCGTCGTCTTCGACGGTGATGGTGAAGGTGTCGCCGCGTTCGAGGAGGACGGGCCCTTCGGTGAAGGTGCCGAGGCGGATCTTGGGTCCCTGGAGGTCGGCGAGGATGCCGATGGCCCGCCCGGACTCCTCGGCGGCTTTGCGGACGCGCTGGAGGCGGTTTTCGTGTTCCGCGTGGCTGCCGTGGCTGAGGTTGAGGCGGGCGATGTCCATTCCGGCGTCGACCAGGGCTTTGATCTGGTCGTAGGAGTCGGTGGCGGGCCCCAGGGTGCAGACGATCTTCGCTCGGCGCATGAGTCGAGCCTAGGCCCTACCGCCGGGTAGGAATTCGGCGTTGTATGGCCGCTCAACAACCTTTGCGTGAAGGGTTGTTGACATGCGTTTGCGTGTGCGGCCTGATGCTCCGATGAGCGGTTTTCCTGATGGGGGGTGCTTCGGCATGGCCGGTTCGAACCCGTCAGGTCACCTGATCGCAACCTTCTGGACCTGTTGCGGACATCGTGGACGGGTCAGAATCTACGCGCGTCATTTACGATTCCCCGAGGAGTACGAGACATGCCGTTGAACCGCCGGAAGTTTCTGAAGAAGTCCGCCGTGACCGGGGCGGGGGTGGCGATCGCGGGTACGGCGGCGGCTCCGGCGCAGGCGGCCACGAAGCCCCGTCCGAAGCAGCCGAAGCGCTACTCGTTCACGGTGCTGGGGACGACGGACCTGCACGGTCACGTCTTCAACTGGGACTACTTCAAGGACGCGGAGTACAAGGACGCGGCGGGCAACGCGCAGGGTCTGGCGCGGATCTCGACGCTGGTGAACCGGATCCGCGCGGAGAAGGGCCGGCACAACACGCTGCTGATCGACGCGGGCGACACGATCCAGGGCACGCCGCTGACGTACTACTACGCGAAGGTGGACCCGATCACCGCGAAGGGCGGTCCGGTCCACCCGATGGCGCAGGCGATGAACGCGATCGGGTACGACGCGGCGGCGCTGGGCAACCACGAGTTCAACTACGGCATCGAGACGCTGCGGAAGTTCGAGTCGCAGCTGCGGTTCCCGCTGCTGGGTGCGAACGCGGTGGACGCGAAGACGCTGAAGCCGGCGTTCCAGCCGTACGTGATCAAGACGCTGTGCCCGAAGGGCGCGCCGCCGGTCAAGGTGGCGATCCTCGGTCTGACGAACCCGGGCATCGCGATCTGGGACAAGGCGTACGTGCAGGGCAAGTTGGCGTTCCCGGGGCTTGAGGAGCAGGCGGCGAAGTACGTGCCGAGGCTGAAGGCGCTGGGTGCGGACGTCGTGATCGTCTCGGCGCACTCCGGCTCTTCCGGGACGTCCTCGTACGGTGACCAGTTGCCGCACATCGAGAACGCGTCGGCGCTGGTGGCGAAGCAGGTGCCGGGGATCGACGCGATGCTGATCGGCCACGCGCACGTGGAGATCCCGGAGTTGAAGGTCGTCAACGAGAAGACCGGTAAGACGGTGGTCATTTCGGAGCCGTTGGCGTATGCGGAGCGGCTGTCGGTGTTCGATGTGGAGCTGGTCTTCGAGAAGGGCCGCTGGAGCGTCGAGTCGGTGGCGTCGAAGGTGCTGAACTCCAACTCGGTGGCGGACGACCCGAAGATCACGCGGCTGTTGAGCGACGAGCACGCGAAGGTCGTGAAGTACGTCAACCAGGTGGTCGGTACGGCGACGGTGACGCTGACGACGGTCGAGGCGCGGTACAAGGACGCCCCGATCATCGACCTGATCACGAAGGTCCAGGAGGACGTGGTGAAGGCGGCGCTGGCGGGGACGTCGTACGCGTCGCTGCCGGTGATCTCGCAGGGTTCGCCGTTCTCGCGGACGTCGGAGATCCCGGCGGGCAAGGTGACGATCCGGGATCTGTCGTCGCTGTACGTGTACGACAACACGCTGGTCGCGAAGCTTCTGACGGGGGCTCAGGTGCGGGCGTACCTGGAGTACTCGGCGGAGTACTTCGTGCAGACGGCGCCGGACGCGGTGGTGGACGTCGAGAAGCTGACGAACGCGGGTGGCCGTCCGGACTACAACTACGACTACGTGTCGGGGCTTTCGTACGACATCGACATCGCTCAGCCGGCGGGTTCGCGGATCAAGAACCTGACGTTCGAGGGCAAGGCGCTGGACGACGCGCAGCAGTTCGTGTTCGCGGTGAACAACTACCGTGCGAACGGCGGTGGGGCGTTCCCGCACGTGGCGTCGGCGAAGGAGCTGTGGGCGGAGTCGACGGAGATCCGGACGCGGATCTCGGAGTGGGTGACGGCGAAGGGTGTGCTGGACCCGAAGGACTTCGCGTCGGTGAGCTGGAAGCTGACGCGGAACGGTACGCCGGTGTTCTAGGCGGCCCGGTGTTCTAGGGGTTCCGTCAAGGGGAGTTGCTCGCGGGTTCGGGCAACTCCCCTTTGCCGTCCGGGTCTTTCTGTCGTCAGCGTCCTTCGACGAGCGGGGTGAGGGTGCGGGGCTGGCGGGCTGCGGGGACTCGGGGGTTGGCCTCAAGTCCGAAGGTGGTGAAGGCGGTTCGGGCGGGCAGCGGGTAGGTCTCTTTTCCTGTCAGGGAGTTGAGGATGGTGGCGCTGCGCCAGGCGGTGAGGCCGAGGTCGGGGGCGCCGACACCGTGGGTGTGGCGTTCGGCGTTCTGGACGTAGACGCTGCCCGTGACGGCGGGGTCGAGGACGAGGCGGAACTGGTCGTCGATCAGGGGCCGTTCGGCGTTGTCGCGGCGGAGGTGGGTGTCGAGTCCGGCGAGGAGGCGGTCGAGGGGGCGTTCGCGGTAGCCGGTGGCGAGGACGACGGCGTCGGTGGTGAGGCGGGAGCGGGTGCCCTGCTGGATGTGGTCGAGGTGGAGTTCGACCTTGGTGGTGGCGATGCGGCCGGCCGTCCGTACCCGTACGCCCGGGGTCATGACGGTGTCGGGCCAGCCGCCGTGCAGGGTGCGGTCGTAGAGCTCGTCGTGGATCGCGGCGAGGGTGCGGGCGTCGATCGCCTTGTGCAAGTGGCCTTGTCTGGCGAGGAGTTCGTCGCGGACGGGTTCGGGGAGGGCGTGGAAGTAGCGGGTGTGGTCGGGGGTGAAGTGTTCGAGGCCGAGCTTGGAGTACTCCATGGGGGCGAACGCCTCGCTGCGGCCGATCCAGTGGAGGCGTTCGCGGCCCTTGGGGCGGTGGCGCAGGAGGTCGAGGAAGATCTCGGCGCCGGACTGTCCGGTGCCGACGACGGTGACGTGGCCGGCGGTGAGGAGGGCCGCGCGGTGGTCGAGGTAGTCGGCGGCGTGGACGACGGGGACGCCGGGGGCGTCGACGAGGGGGCGCAGGGAGTCGGGGATGTGGGGTTCGGTGCCGACGCCGAGGGCGATGTTGCGGGTGTAGGCGCGGCCGAGGGCCTCGGCTTCTCCTTCGGCGTCGAGGTGGGTGAAGTCGACCTCGAACAGGGCGCGTTCGGTGTTCCAGCGGACGGCGTCGACCTGGTGGCGGAAGTGGAGTCCGGGGAGGTGGCCGGCGACCCAGCGGCAGTAGGCGTCGTATTCGGCGCGCTGCATGTGGGAGCGTTCGGCGAAGTAGAAGGGGTAGAGGCGGTCGAGGCTCTTGAGGTAGTTGAGGAAGGTCCAGGGGCTGGCGGGGTCGGCGAGGGTCACCAGGTCGGCGAGGAAGGGGACTTGGACGCGGGTGCCGTCGATG
This sequence comes from Streptomyces sp., assembly GCA_036569285.1. Classification (GTDB taxonomy): domain Bacteria; phylum Actinomycetota; class Actinomycetes; order Streptomycetales; family Streptomycetaceae; genus Streptomyces. Next base: position 1,221 of record DATCQX010000119.1, on the reverse strand, counting down.
AGGAGGCCGGGGTGCCAGTCGAAGCCGGGGCGTTGTTCGTAGAAGACGGTGTCGAGGTCGGTGAGGGGGTGGGCGAGAGCCGCCAGGGAGAGGTTGACGGGGCCGATGCCGATGCCGACGAGGTCGTGCGGGGGGTCGGCCGGGGTGGGGGCGTCGGTCATGTGGGGGTGGTTCCTTCCACGAGTTTCAGGAGGCGGTCGAGGTCGGCCGGCCCGGTGTGGGGGTTGAGGAGGGTGGCCTTCAGCCAGAGTTGTCCGTCGCCGGTCCGGGCCCGTCCGAGGACGGCTCGGCCCTGTTCGAGAAGAGTGCGGCGGACGACGGCGGCGTCGGCGTTCCTCGGTCTGAACAGGACGGTGCTGATGACCGGGCGGGCGTACAGCTCGAAGGCGGGGTGCGCGGTGACTTTGTCGGCGAACCGCTGGGCTGTCTCGCAGACGTGGTCGGTGATCTCGCCAAGTCCCGTACGTCCGAGGGTTTTCAGCGTGACGGCGATCTTCAGGACGTCCGGCCTGCGTGTCGTCCGCAGCGAGCGCCCCAGCAGGTCGGGGAGGCCCGCCTCTGTGTCGTCGTCCGCGTTCAGGTAGTCGGCGCGCTGGTGAAGCGGGGTGAGGTCGGTGCCGTCGCGGACGGCCAGCAGGCCCGCCGCGACCGGTTGCCAGCCCAGTTTGTGCAGGTCGAGGGTGACGGTGTCGGCGAGCCGTATCCCGGCGAGTTTCCCCCGGTGCCGGGCGCTGAACAGCAGGCCGCCCCCGTAAGCGGCGTCAACATGCAGCCGAGCACCGTGCGCCGCGCAGCGGGCGGCGATCTCCGGGAGCGGATCGATCAGTCCGGCATCGGTGGTGCCTGCGGTCGCGGCGACCATCATCGGCCCGGTGAACCGGCCCAGCGCCTCATCGAGCGCCCCGGGGTCGAGAACACCGGCCGGGGTCGGCACAACCACAGGCTCAGGCAGCCCGAGAAGCCATGCGGCACGTGTGAGGGAGTGATGCGCGTTCTCCCCGCAGACAAGCCTGACACTGCCGCCGTGGGCCTCTCGGGCGAGGAGGAGGGCGAGGTGGTTGGACTCGGTGCCGCCGGTGGTGATGAGGGCGTCGGGGGTAGGGGGACGCGTGGGGGCGGGGAGCTGCGTGCGGTTCGGTGACCGCGTGGGGGTCAGTGCGGGTTGTGGGTGGCTGGGGTGGGGGGTGTTGTCGCTTGCCCGCGCTTGCGGGGTGCCGCTGC
>DATCQX010000118.1:0-3242 GCA_036569285.1 Streptomyces sp. | reverse complement strand
GGCCGTGGGGAGGCCGGTGCCGACGTCCAGGAACTGGCGGACGCCGGCTTCCTCCACGAGGTGGCGGATGGAGCGGCCGAGGAAGGCGCGGCTGCTGCGGGCGATGGTGACGATGCCGGGGAAGACGGCCGCGTAGGCGTCGCCCGCCTCCTCGTCCACCGGGTAGTTGTCCTTGCCGCCGAGCCAGTAGTTCCAGATCCGGGCCGAGTGCGGCACCGTGCTGTCGATCTTCGTCATGCGGTCCATGGTGCCCCCTGGGTGAACGGGTGCGCGAGCGTGGGGCGTTGATGGCCGGAAGGTCCGGTTCCGGGGCTGCCGCCGGAGTGCCGGGCGCTCTATGCTCCTTCTCCCGGTGCGAGGAGGTATGTGTGGCCGAGTCCCATGTGCAGTGCCCCAATCCGACGTGCAAGGGGCCGCTGCGGCTGTTCCGGGATCTGGTCGGGGACGAGATCGCGGCGACGGCGAAGGTGATGAGCCGGTTCCCCGGGGAGAGCGGGGAACGGTTCCGGCCGTCGGCCTACCACCGGTGCACCGGCGCGGGGTGCCGGCGCGTTCAGCGGAAGGACAACTGGAAGCTGGGCGAGAACCTGCCGGAGGAGTTCGCGAGCCCTCCCCCGGCCGGCCCGTAGGCCCCGTGGGTCACTCGAAGATCGGGCCCTGGGTGCGGGTGCGCTTGATTTCGTAGAAGCCGGGGACCGAGGCTACGGAGATGGTGCCGTCCCAGAGGCGGAGGGCGGCTTCGCCCTTGGGGGCGGGGGTGACGACGGGGCCGAAGAAGGCGACTTCCTTACCCTCGGGGCCGGGGACGGCGATGATCGGCGTGCCCACGTCCTGGCCGACCTTGTCGATGCCCTCCTTGTGGGAGGCGCGCAGCTCGGCGTCGAACTCGAAGTCCTCCTGGTCGGCGTAGTCGATGAGGTCGGCGGGGAGGCCGACCTCCTCCAGGGCGGCGGCGATGGCCTCGACCGTCGGGCCCTCGCCGTTGTTGTGGAAGCGGGTGCCGAGGGCGGTGTAGAGGGGGCCGACGACCTCGTCACCGTGCTTCTGCCAGGCGGCGGTCACGACACGGATCGGCTTCCACGCCTTCGTCGCCAGCAGCTCGCGGTACTCCTCCGGCAGCTGGTCGAGCTTGTCCTCGTTGAGCACGGCGAGGCTGAAGGGGTGCCAGCGGATGTCGATGTCGCGCTGCTTCTGGACTTCGAGGACCCAGCGGGACGTCATCCAGGCCCACGGGCACAGCGGGTCGAACCAGAAGTCGACGGGGGTCTTCTCGGCGGCCGTCTCGGACATGTCTCTCCTCGTGAGCGGAACACGTGAAAGTTCGGATGCGGAACACGTAAATGGTGCGGCTATTGCCGTGCCAACGCCCGGCCGCCCCCCGCCATTCCCGCTTCCGCGAGGATCAGGGCCGGTTTCGGGGACGCCCCGCAGCCCCCTCGGGGTCCGCTCACCCGTTCGGCCGCAGGGGTGGATCAGGGACCTTCCCCGATGTGCCGGGTCAGGAGCGCATGGCAGGATCGGTCCTGTCCAGGCGTACCGCGATGGCCAGGGGGTTTCTCGGGGCGCGCCGAGTCTGCTCGAAGCCATGAGGGAGTGCCGCCCGTGCCCGGTGAGAATCTGTCGCGTGACGAGGCCAGGGAGAGGGCCGCGCTGCTGTCGGTCGACGCGTACGAGATCGCGCTCGATCTGCGCTCGGCGGTGGGTGACCCGGTCGGCGACCGCACGTTCCGGTCGGTGACGACGATCAGGTTCCGGTGCAGCGAGCCGGGCGCGTCCAGCTTCGCTGACCTGATCGCCCCGAGCGTCACGGCCGTCTCGCTGAACGGCCGCGACCTGGACCCGGGCGAGGTGTTCGACGGCGCGCGGATCGCCCTGGAGGACCTGTCCGCGGAGAACGAGCTGATCGTGGACGCGCAGTGCGCCTACTCCCGTACGGGTGAGGGCCTGCACCGCTTCGTCGACCCGGAGGACGGCGAGGTCTACCTCTACACGCAGTACGAACCGGCCGACTCCCGCCGCGTCTTCGCCAACTTCGAGCAGCCCGACCTGAAGGCGCCCTTCCGCTTCGAGGTCCGCGCGCCCGAGGGGTGGACGGTGTGGAGCAACGGCGCGGGGACGCAGACGGACGGCGTGTGGCGGTTCGCGGAGACGAAGCCGATCTCGACGTACATCACGTGCGTGGTGGCGGGCCCGTACCACTACGTGACGGATACGTACCGCCGCGAGTTCGAGGACGGCACGGCGCTGGAGATCCCCCTCGGCGCGATGTGCCGCAAGGGGCTGGCCCCGCACTTCGACGCGGACGACGTCTTCCTCGTCACCAAGCAGGGCCTGGACTTCTTCCACGACCACTTCGACTACCCGTACCCCTTCGGGAAGTACGACCAGGCGTTCGTCCCCGAGTACAACCTCGGCGCGATGGAGAACCCGGGTCTGGTGACGTTCCGGGAGGAGTACATCTTCCGGGGCAAGGTGACGCGCGCGTCGTACGAGGCGCGGGCGAACGTGATCCTGCACGAGATGGCGCACATGTGGTTCGGCGACCTCGTCACGATGGAGTGGTGGGACGACCTGTGGCTGAAGGAGTCCTTCGCGGACTTCATGGGCTCGTTCTCCCTCGTCGGCGCGACCCGCTTCACCGACGGGTGGATCACGTTCGCCAACCGCCGCAAGTCCTGGGCCTACCGCGCGGACCAGCTCCCCTCCACGCACCCGGTGACCGCCGACATCCGCGACCTCCAGGACGCGAAGCTCAACTTCGACGGGATCACGTACGCGAAGGGCGCTTCGGTGCTGAAGCAGCTCGTCGCGTATGTCGGACAGGACGCGTTCCTGGAGGGCGCGCGGCGTTACTTCAAGCGGCACGCGTACGGGAACACGCGTCTCGGGGACCTGTTGTCGGTGCTGGAGGAGACCAGCGGGCGGGACATGGCCGCCTGGGCGCGGTCGTGGCTCCAGACGGCCGGGCTGAACTCGCTGACGCCCGAGGTGCGGCTCGACGGGGGCCGGGTCGTCGAGCTGGCGGTCGTGCAGGAGGGTTCGCCGGCGCGTCCGCACCGGGTCGCGGTGGGGCTGTACCGGCGGACGGACGCGGGTGTCGTGCGGTACGCGCGGGCCGAGGTGGACGTCACGGGTGGGCGGACGGTCGTCGCAGAGCTGGCGGGGGCAGAGGCGCCGGATCTGGTGCTGGTCAACGACGACGACCTGACGTACTGCAAGATCCGGTTCGACGAGCGGTCGCT
>DATCQX010000117.1:0-6086 GCA_036569285.1 Streptomyces sp. | reverse complement strand
AAGGCCGAGGAACTCGCCGCCCTCCCGCTGGAGGAACGCCTCAAGCGGCGCATCATCGACGGCGAGAAGAACGGCCTCGAAGCCGACCTCGACGAAGCCCTGACGACCCGGGCCGCCCTCGACATCGTCAACGACACCCTCCTCGACGGCATGAAGGTCGTCGGCGAACTCTTCGGCTCCGGCCAGATGCAGCTGCCGTTCGTCCTCCAGTCCGCCGAGGTCATGAAGACGGCCGTCGCGCACCTCGAACCCCACATGGAGAAGTCCGACGCCGACGGCAAGGGCACCATCGTGCTGGCCACCGTCCGCGGCGACGTCCACGACATCGGCAAGAACCTCGTCGACATCATCCTCTCCAACAACGGCTACAACGTCGTCAACCTCGGCATCAAACAGCCCGTCTCCGCGATCCTCGACGCCGCCGAGGAACACAAGGCCGATGTCATCGGCATGTCCGGACTCCTCGTGAAATCCACCGTGATCATGAAGGAGAACCTTCAGGAGCTGAACCAGCGCGGCCTCGCCGCCAGCTACCCCGTCATCCTCGGCGGCGCCGCCCTCACCCGCGCCTACGTCGAGCAGGATCTCCACGAGCTCTACGAGGGCGAGGTCCGCTACGCCCGCGACGCCTTCGAGGGGCTGCGCCTCATGGACGCCCTCATCGGCGTCAAACGCGGTGTCCCCGGCGCCGTCCTGCCCGAGCTGAAGCAGCGCCGGGTACGCGCCGCGGGCGCCGTCGCCGTCGAGGAACAGCCGCAGGACGAGGGGCACGTCAGGTCCGACGTCGCCACCGACAACCCCGTCCCGAAAGCCCCCTTCCAGGGCACCCGCATCATCAAGGGCATCCCCCTCAAGGACTACGCCAGCTGGCTCGACGAAGGCGCCCTCTTCAAGGGACAGTGGGGCCTCAAGCAGGCCCGCGCGGGCGACGGACCGACCTACGAGGAACTCGTCGAGAACGAGGGACGGCCCCGGCTGCGCGGCCTCCTCGACCGCCTCCAGACCGACAACCTCCTCGAAGCCGCCGTCGTCTACGGCTACTTCCCGTGCGTCTCCAAGGACGACGACCTGATCATCCTCGACGACCAGGGCAACGAACGCACCCGCTTCACCTTCCCCCGCCAGCGCCGGGGCCGCCGCCTGTGCCTCGCCGACTTCTTCCGCCCCGAGGAGTCCGGCGAGGTGGACGTCGTCGGCCTCCAGGTCGTCACCGTCGGCAACCGCATCGGCGAGGAGACCGCGAAGCTCTTCGAGGCCAACGCCTACCGCGACTACCTCGAACTCCACGGCCTCTCCGTCCAGTTGGCCGAAGCCCTCGCCGAGTACTGGCACGCGCGCGTGCGCGCCGAACTGGGCTTCGGCGGCGAGGACCCCGACCGGATCACCGACATGTTCGACCTCAAGTACCGGGGCGCCCGCTTCTCCCTCGGCTACGGCGCCTGCCCCAACCTGGAGGACCGCGCCAAGATCGCCGAACTCCTCCAGCCCGAACGCATCGGCGTCCACCTCTCCGAGGAGTTCCAGCTCCACCCCGAACAGTCCACCGACGCGATCGTCCTCCACCACCCGGAGGCGAAGTACTTCAACGCGCGCTGAGCACACGGCCCCCACGATGAGCACGCGATAAAAAACGCGTGCCACCGCCCCGAGCCGTACACTGGTCGGTCCACCGCAGGCCGGTCGCCCCTCCGTCGGGAACGGAGCGCGACCGGCCTGCTCGTCCCTCTGAGGAGGTACTGGATGACCAGTACGGTCCCCGCACCCGCCACCGTCACCGCCGAGGGCTCCGCCCTCCAGGCCGTCCTCCTCGACATGGACGGCACCCTGGTGGACACCGAAGGCTTCTGGTGGGACGTCGAGGTCGAGATCTTCAAGAAGCTCGGCCACACCCTCGACGACTCCTGGCGGCACGTCGTCGTCGGCGGCCCCATGAGCCGCAGCGCCGGCTTCCTCATCGAAGCCACCGGCGCCGACATCCCCCTCGACGAACTCTGCCTCCTCCTCAACGACGGCTTCGAGGACCTCATCGGCCGCGCCCTGCCCCTCATGCCCGGCGCCACCCGCCTGCTCGCCGAACTCGCCGCGCACGACGTGCCCACCGCCCTGGTTTCCGCCTCCCACCGGCGCATCATCGACCGCGTCCTCACCTCCCTCGGCTCCCAGTACTTCCGCCTCAGCGTCGCCGGCGACGAGGTCGCCCGCACCAAGCCGCACCCCGACCCCTACCTCCTCGCCGCCGCCCGCCTCGGCGCGGATCCGGCCAGATGTGCCGTCATCGAGGACACCGCCACCGGAGTCGCCGCCGCCGAGGCCGCCGGATGCCAGGTCGTGGCCGTTCCGTCGGTCGCGCCCATCGCGCCCGCCGCCCGCCGCACCGTCGTACCGTCCCTGGAACACGTCGACGTGCCGTTCCTGCGCGGGCTGATGGCCGCCTGACCCCGGAACGCCTGACGAAACCCGGGCGCCCCCGATAGCCTGGGAATTCAGAGGAGGCGCCGCAGCGCGAACGGGAAGGCGCCGCAGCGCAATGGGGATCCGCCGGCATTCCGGGGAACGGCCGGAATTCCGCCCCACCCACGGTGTGACGTTCCCCACGCGCGGACGCCTTTTCCGTGGCCGCCTGGCCTGCCCAAGTGTCCCGATTGATGAACCCCTGCACGAAACATTCCAGGGCCGATTCTCCGGTCCGTTCGCATTCGGCTTCACAGCGTGAGGAACTGTCAACTCCGGTAGACACAAAGCGGCGCGCGCATGCCTACTAATCTCTTACAGAACCACCCCGAGACCCCCACGCAGCAGCCGTCAGCCCGGACAGCACCGGCCCGGCGTACGCGCTGAACCGACTCACCGACACCGAGTCCGCGAGTCAACGACACCGAGAAACCGACGACAAGGCACGTACACGTGAACAAGCGCACCCAGTGGCCGGTCCTCCCGATCGTGGCAGGGCTCGCCTCAGGCCTGTTGACCGGCTGCGGCTCCGAGAACGGCTCCTCCGGCGGCAGCGGCTCCTCCGTGGTCATGGGGATGTCCGACGACGTCCTCGCCACCGACCCCGCCTCCGGCTACGACCCCGGCTCCTGGCTGCTGTTCAACAACGTCTTCCAGTCCCTCCTCGCCTTCCCCAAGGGCGGCACCGACCCCGAACCGGACGCCGCCAAGGAGTGCACCTTCACCGACACGGAGACCAAGGTCTACCAGTGCACCCTGAAGCCGGGACTCAAGTTCAGCAACGGTGACTCCCTCACCTCCGAGGACGTCAAGTTCTCCTTCGAACGCATGCTGAAGATCAACGACGAGTCCGGCCCCGCGATCATGTTCCCCATGCTCGACACGGTCGAGGCCCCCGACGAACACACCGTCGTCTTCCGCCTCAAGGTCGCCGACGCCACCTTCCCCAGCAAACTCGCCTCCGGCGCCGGCTCCATCGTCGACCACAAGGAGTACGACGCGAAGGGCCTGCGCAAGGACGGCAAGGCCGTCGGCTCCGGCCCCTACAAACTCGAATCCTTCAGCGAGGACGAAGCCGTCTTCTCCGTCAACGGCAACTACAAGGGCGACATCCGCGTCAAGAACTCCGGCGTCACCCTCAAGTTCTTCCACGGCGACCAGACCGCCCTCAAGAAGGCCCTCCTCGACGACAAGGTCGACATCGCCTACCGCGGCCTCACCTCCGCCGGCATCGCCGACGCCGAACACAGCGACAACAGCAAACAACTCGACGTCGTCGAAGGCAGCAGCGCCGAAGTCCAGCACCTCGTCTTCAACATGGACGACCCCGTCGCCGGCAAACTCCCCGTCCGCAAGGCGATCGCCTACCTCCTCGACCGCGACGCCCTCATCAAGGACGTCTACCGAGGCACCGCCGACCCCCTCTACTCGATCATCCCCGCGGGCATCACCGGCCACAACACCGCCTTCTTCGACCGCTACGGCGCCCGCCCCTCCGTCGAGAAGGCCACCGCCGCCCTGCGCGGCGCCGGCATCACCGACAAGGTCGAACTCACCCTCTGGTCCACCCCCTCCCGGTACGGCCCCGCCACCGACCAGGAACTCAAGACCATCGCCGCCCAGCTCAACGCCAGCGGCCTCTTCGACGCCAAGGTCAAGTCCGTCGCCTTCGACCAGTACGAGAAGGACATCGAAGCCGGCAAGTACGGCGTCTACGTCAAGGGCTGGGTCCCCGACTACCCCGACGCCGACAACTTCACCGCCCCCTTCTTCGGCAAGGGCAACGTCCTCAACAACCGCTACACCAACGAGACGATCACCGGCACCCTCATCCCCCGCACCGCCGCTGTCACCAACCGCGCCGACACCGACAGGGACTACGCGCAGCTCCAGGACATCGTCGCCGACCAGATCCCCGTCCTCCCCGTCTGGCAGGCCAAGCAGTACGCCGTCACCCGCGAGAACGTCTACGGCCTCGAATACTGCCTCGACGCCTCCACCGTCTTCCGCTTCTGGGAACTCAGCAAGGGCTGACAGGATCTCCGGACGACAACGGGGTGCCCCTTCTTCGAAGAGGCACCCCGCGTCCGTGTGTACAGGGCGTCTACTGCGCGCCCGGCCGCACCAGACCGCTCTCGTAGGCGTACACCGCTGCCTGCACCCGGTCCCGCAGCCCCAGCTTCGTCAGCACATGCCCCACATGCGTCTTCACCGTCGTCTCGCTCACGAACAGGTCCGCCGCGATCTCCGCGTTCGACAACCCCCGCGCCACCAGCTTCAACACCTCGACCTCACGGTCCGTCAACGTGTTCAGCGTGTCCGGCACCGGGTCGTCACCCGACGGCAGATGCGTCGCGTACTTGTCCAGCAGGCGGCGCGTGATGCTCGGCGCGAGCATCGCCTCACCGGCCGCGACCACCCGGATCGCCTGCACCAGCTCATTGGCCGGAGCGTCCTTCAGCAGGAATCCGCTCGCCCCCGCGCGCAGCGCCTCCACCACGTACTCGTCCAGATCGAACGTCGTCAGCACCAGTACCTTCGCCGGGCCGTCCCGCTCCGGACCCGTGATCTGCCGGGTCGCCTCCACACCGTCCATCCGGGGCATCCGGATGTCCATCAGCACCACGTCGGGCTGCAACGCCCGCACCTGATCCAGTGCCTGGAGACCGTCACCGGCCTCCCCGACGACCGCGATGTCCTGCTCCGCCTCCAGGATCATCCGGAAGCCGGTACGCAGCAGCGGCTGGTCGTCGACCAGTAGGACACGGATGGCCACGAAAGTCTCCTTCGATAGTCCGGGCCCATTCTGCCCTGTGCGCTCCCGCCGGATCAGGGCGACTCCATCAGCAAGGGGTACGGCGGGGGAGTGCCGCCGAACTCCGGGCAGTGCGCCTGGTGATCGCACCAGCCGCACAGCTTCGTCGGCCTCGGCCGCCAGTCCCCGGTACGCGTCGCCTCACGGATCGCCTCCCACAGGGCGAGCAGCTTGCGCTCCACCCGTTCCAGATCCGCCGGGACCGGGTCGTAGGTCACCACATCGCCGCTGCCCAGATAGACGAGCTGGAGCCGGCGGGGCACCACGTTCTTCAGCCGCCACACCACCAACGCGTAGAACTTCATCTGGAACAGGGCACCCTCCGCGTACTCCGGGCGGGGCGCCTTGCCGGTCTTGTAATCGACGATCCGCACCTCGCCGGTCGGCGCGACGTCCACTCGGTCGATGATCCCGCGCAGCGTCAGCCCGGACTCCAGCTCCGCCTCCACGAACAACTCCCGCTCGGCCGGCTCCAACCGCGTCGGATCCTCCAAGGTGAACCACCGCTCCACGAGCTGCTCGGCCTCCGCCAGCCACCGCCCGAGCCGCTCCCCCTCCGGATCGTCCGCGAACAACTCCACGACCTCCGGACGGCTTTTCTGCAGCCGCTCCCACTGCCCCGGCACCAACCCCTTCGCCCTCGGCACCGTCCGCTCCCCGGCCGGCGCATCGAACAACCTCTCCAGCACGGAATGCACCAACGTCCCGCGCGTGGCCGCCGCGCTCGGTTTCTCCGGCAGCCGGTCGATGACCCGGAAGCGATAGAGGAGGGGGCACTGCATGAAGTCACTGGCACGGGAGGGGGAGAGGGAGGTGGGGG
>DATCQX010000116.1:0-14747 GCA_036569285.1 Streptomyces sp. | reverse complement strand
GCTGGGACATCGACCTCGCCGCCGTCGCCCGCATCTGGCGCGGCGGCTGCATCATCCGCGCCTCCTTCCTCGACCGCATCCGCGCCGCCTACGCCCAAGACGCCGCCCTCGTCAGCCTGTTGACGGAGAAGGAGTTCGCGCGCGAGATCACCGACGCGCAGGTCCCGTGGCGCGAGATCGTCGCCGCCGCGGCCCGCCGGGGCATACCCGTCCCCGCGTTCTCCGCCTCCCTCGCCTACTACGACACCCTGCGCGCCGAACGCCTGCCCGCCGCACTGCTCCAGGGACAGCGGGACTACTTCGGCGCGCACACGTACGGCCGCGTCGACAAGCCGGGCGCGTTCCACACGCACTGGGCGGACGCCGAACGCCCCGAGACCGACGCGTAGTCGAGACGGCGTCAGCTCCCCGGAGCCGGACGCACCGTCAGGATCTGCTGGGCCTGGCCCACGGGACCCTCGATGTCGTAGAGGACCGTGCTGGTCAGGCCCTGTCCGGTCGGGCCGAAGGAGACGGTCGTGTCGAGGCCGGTCCAGGTGCCCCGGGGCTGGCGGTGGAGGTGGATCGTGAGGTCCACGTTCGGGAAGATCCACTCGGTCGGCGGGCGGCGTACGGCGATGCCGTTGGCCGTGTCGACGAGCGTGAGGAACGAGGCGAGCGGGCTGACCGGCTCACCGGCGACGAGGGTGTGCGGGGTGGTCACCCAGGCCGTACCGCGACCGGGCCGCGGCTGGACCGGCACCCGGCTCTCGACGGAGGCGATGTACCCGCCGGACCAGTGGTCGCTCATCGGCCACGGCTCCGACGTCTCCGGCGCGGGCAGCACCTCACCGGTACCGCCCGCCACCCCGGTCGTGTCGAGAGCCGTCAGCAGCCACGCCCGCGCCCGCACCACGGGCCGCCCCGAGATCCGGACGACGGCCTCGATCAACTCGATCGTCCGCCCGGGCCGGACGGTCTCCACCTCGACCTCGCACTCGTCCAAGGCCAGACGGCCCAGGATGTCGTAGCTGATCCGGGAGAGGAGCAGGCCGGGGCGGTCCGCCAGATGCCGGTCCATGGCGTGGACGATCAGACCGCCCAGCGGACTGAAGTGCTGCTCGTCCGGGGACCAGGCGCCCTGTGCGTGGTGCGTGGGCTTGAAGCGGCGGTCGTCGATGCGCTCGTAATAGCTGCCGGGGGTCAAGGGGGGCCTTTCCTCGGTGGTCACTACATCCTGTTGGGCCAGGCTATGCAGTCGCCCGGCCCGAAGGCCACACCGGGGCGGAAGGCGGTCGGCAGGTCAGGGCACCGACACCTCGAACCGTGAGACGCGGACCGAACCGCTGAGTGCCTTCGTCGCGTGGTTCAAGAGCGCGAAGCGGTACCCCATGAAGAACTGCCAGGCGTTGCCCATCGAGAAGGCCGGCCCGAGGCGGGTGTAGGTGACGCCGTCGAGGCTGTAGGAGAAGGTGCCGGGCCGGGCGGCACCGGGGCGGATGTCGGCGTTCGCGCGCAGCCAGAGCCTGTTGGAGGTCAGCGTCACGCTCGCGGCCTCCGTCCCCTTCCCCGTCGTGTTCCAATTGCCGTCCATCGTCAGCCCGTTCACCATGACGAGCCGGGTCGTCGCACCGTCCCGCTTGACGCCGATCCACGCGGAGGAGTCCCGCAGCAGCGCGAGTCCGGCGCGGTCGCCGTCGCGCATCGCGGTGATGTCGAGGGTCGCGGTGGCCGTGGAGGAGGGGCCCTGGATGCGGTGGGTGAGGGTGTTGCGGGCCCAGTACAGGTCGTCGGTGACCGTCGCCGTGGACAGCGTCAGGCCGTTGTTCACCGACCACTTGGAGTTGTCCGGGTTGTGGTTCCACTCCCACTTCGGCTTCAGCGTCGTCCCGTCGAAGGTGTCGACGCCGATCATCGGCGTGACCTGGCGCGGCGGGGTGGGCAGGGAGGGGCTCGGGTACGACGTTCCCCAGGCGCCGTTCACCAGTTGGAGCACCGGCCAGCCGTCCGAGGTCCACGTCACCGGCGCGAGGACCGGGATCCGGCCGCCCGGGTAGGAGTCCACGAAGGCGAGGTAGTACCAGGCGCCGGACTGCGTCTGGACGAGGCCGCCCTGGTGCGGGACCCCGCCGCCGGGCACGGGGCCCGGCAGGTCGAGCAGCAACTGCCGTACCGTGTACGGGCCGAAGGGGCCGCTGGTGGACTTCAGGACGTACTGGCCGTTCGCCGGGCGGGTCACGAAGATGTAGTAGTTGCCGTTCACTTTGTAGAACCGCGAGCCCTCCAGCGTCCCGATGTTCGACGGGGTGCTGAACACCTGCTGCGCGCGCACCTGTCCGCGCCCGTCCGGCGTCAACTGGGCCACGCTGATGGTGGTGTTGCCGTACGCGACGTACAGGGTGTCGTCCGTGTCGACCAGCAGGCCGGCGTCGTAGTACACGTTCCCGAGCGAGGTCAGCTGGGTCCACGGGCCTTCGACGGCGGGCGCGGTGTAGATGTAGGTCCGGGCGAAGTCGATCTGGCCCAGCCAGTAGAACGTGCGGTTGGAGGGGCGGTAGGCCAGGGACGACGCCCACACCCCCCGGACGTAGCCCCGGCCGCCGTTCAGGTCGTACTTGGCGCCGAAGTCCAGCTTCGGCAGGGAGTGCCCGGCGAACTCCCAGTTGACCAGGTCGTAGGAGCGCAGGATCGGGGCGCCGGGGGAGTAGTGCATGGTCGACGCCGAGTAGTAGAACGTGTCGCCGACGCGGATGACGTCGATGTCGGCGAAGTCCTGCCACAGCACCGGGTTCGTGTACGAGCCCGCCGCCTCGGCGGTGAACGGCAGCGCCGCCCCCACCACGAGCCCCGCTCCACCCGCGAGCGCTCTGCGCCTGCTGATGCCTTCGCTCAGCCATGACATACCGGCCGCGTTCTCTCCTGCGACGTCCATCGGATCCTCCAACAGGGAGTGGGAGCGCTCCCACTCATGGGTGGACTTCTGCCTGTTCAGCCGTGGTGCGGAGGGTGCTGAAGGGGTGGTGCGCGTCGTCCTGTTCGCATGTACGAACGACGGACGAGCCGTCGGACGATGGGGAGCATAGGTGTCCCAGAGGCAGCGTCAATACCTCGCGCACCGCCGAATCGTCAGGCGGTGCGCGAGGCGGCGGGCCCCGAGGGCGCGCTCAGCCGGCGCTGCCCAGCGGGTGGCTGAAACCCTGCTCGGAGATGAGGCGGGCGCTCTGGCCGAGCTCGGCGGCGAAGCACTCGATCACCTCGTACGGGAAGCGGTGGGTGGGTCCGCTCACGGAGAGGGAGGCGGCGACGCGTCCGGTGCGGCCCGTGACGGGGACGGCGACGGCGGTGAGGCCCTCGTCGAACTCGCTGGAGCTGACGGCGTACCCGCGCTCGGCCGCCTCCGCCGCCCAGGCCCTGAGGCGCTCGGTGGACGGCTCGCCCTGCGGGGAGGTCGCGGCGACGCGGCGCAGGAGGGCATCGGGCGCGTCGCGCAGGAGGATCTTGGAGGAGGCGCCCGCCCACAGGGGCTGTTCGTCTCCGACGCCCACGACGTGGCGCAGGGGGTGCGTGCTCTCCTCGTGGGCGACGCAGATGCGGTGCACGCCCCGGGCGACGAAGATGTTCACCGTCTCGCCCAGCCGGTCGGCGAGGTCGCGCATGACCTTGCGGGTCTCCTGGGGGATCTCCCACTGGCCGCGCGCGAGGTACGCCCACCGCCACAGCGCCGGGCCCGCCGTGTACCCGCCGGGGTGCGGGGCCAGGAGGCCGCTCTCCTCCAGGGTCTGCACGAGACGCAGCGCCGTCGTCTTGGCGAGACCGGTGGCCTCGGTGATCTCGCGGAGGGTGACGACGGGGCGGTCCTCGCCGAGGAGGTTCAGGATCTCGACGGCGCGGCGGACGCTGCGGACGCCGGGGGAGTGGGGTTCGGCGGGGGGCGACTGGGGGGCGTGTTCCTCGTCGGTGCTCATGTACTGCCTCCCCGTGGTCCCGGTCACCGTCGTGTGCGCAGGTGCGGAGGAAATCTTGCCGCACCTCTTGATGATCGCAAACCGCCCGCCCTATCGTTCCGCTAGACGGATCAAGAGAACCGTACAGTGGTCCAATGGAGTGTGTGAGCCCCATGCGTAAGTCCATCGCCACCGTCTGCCTCAGCGGCACCCTCACCGAGAAGCTCGCCGCAGCCGCCCGCGCGGGGTTCGACGGCGTCGAGATCTTCGAGAACGACCTCCTCGCCAGCCCCCTCACCCCCGAGGAGATCGCGGCCCGCGCCGCCGACCTGGGCCTCACGATCGACCTCTACCAGCCGATGCGCGACATCGAGGCCGTCCCCGAGGACCTCTTCGCCCGCAACCTGCGCCGCGCCCGCCATAAGTTCGACCTCATGGGGCGCCTCGGCGTGGACACGGTCCTCGTCTGCTCCAACGTCTCCGCGCACGCCCTCGACGACGACGCCCTCGCCGCCGACCAGCTGTCCCGGCTCGCCGCCCTGGCCCAGGAGTCCGGCGTCCGCGTCGCCTACGAGGCGCTCGCATGGGGCCGGCACGTCAGCACGTACGACCACGCCTGGGACGTCGTCCGCACAGCGGACCACCCCGCCCTCGGCACCTGCCTCGACAGCTTCCACATCCTCTCCCGGGGCTCCGACCCCAAAGGCATCGAGGACATCCCCGGCGAGAAGATCTTCTTCCTCCAGCTCGCCGACGCGCCGGTCCTGGCGATGGACGTCCTCCAGTGGAGCCGCCACTACCGCTGCTTCCCCGGCCAGGGCGGCCTGGACGTCACCGGCCTGCTGAAGCACGTCCTGGCCACCGGCTACACCGGCCCCCTCTCCCTGGAGGTCTTCAACGACGTGTTCCGCCAGGCGGACGCGGGCCGTACAGCCCTCGACGGCATGCGCTCCCTGCTCGCCCTGGAGGAGAGCGCAGGCGCCTCCCGCCTCCCCGCCCCCGTCGTCCCCACCGGCTTCGCCTTCGCCGAACTCGCCACCAGCGACCCCCAGCCCACCGAGGACCTCCTCACCGCCGTCGGCTTCACCCGCACCGCCCGCCACCGCACCAAGCCGGTCGCCCTGTGGGAGCGCGGCGAGGCCCGCGTCGTCCTCAACACCGCGACCCCGCGCACGAGTACGACGCTCTCGGCACTCGGCCTGGAATCCGACCGGCCCGCCGCCTCCGCCCGCCGCGCCGAGGCCCTCCTCGCCCCCGCCGTCCTCAAACACCGCGCCGCCCAGGACGTCCCCCTCGACTCCATCGCCGCCCCCGACGGCACCGAAGTCCTCTTCTGCGCCACCCGCCGCACCGGCCTGCCCAGCTGGACCGACGACTTCACCTTCACCGGCACCACCCCCCACCCCGACGGCCGCCTCGACCACCTCGCCCTCACCCAGCCCTGGCACCACTTCGACGAAGCCGTCCTCTTCCACCGCGCGATCCTCGGCCTCAGCCCCCACGACACGGTCGAACTCGCCGACCCCTACGGCCTCTTCCGCAGCCGCGCCCTCTCCGCCTCCCCCTCCGGCCCCCACCTCGTCCTCAACCTCGCCCCCACCCCCGAGACCGGCGAACGCGCCCGCCACATCGCCGTCGCGGTGGACGATCTGATCGCGACGGCAAGGGAGTTCCACGCCGCCGGTGCTCCCCTGCTCCACGTCCCCGGCAACTACTACGACGACCTCGCCGCCCGATTCGACCTGCCGGAAGGGGAGTTGGCGGCCTACCGCGAACTCGGCATCCTCTACGACCGCGACGAACAGGGCGGCGAGTTCCGCCACTGCTACACACGGACCGTCGGCCAGGTGTTCTTCGAGTTCGTCCAACGCGACGGCGGATACAGCGGGTACGGCGCCGCCAACGCGCCCATACGGCTGGCGGCGCAGCAGAGGTGAGCCCTCAGTCCGGCACCTCCTTGCGCGCGTGCCACCGCACCCGCGTCGCGATCGTGTCCCACGATTCGTACGGGAACGCCGAGACCTTGCCCTCGGACAACTCGGCACTGCGGGCGACCAGTTCGGAGAACGCCGTCAGCCGGTGAGGTCGTGTGGGCCGGATCAGCCGGGGCAGCGACCGCGCGTCGACGCCGACGTGCGCGGCGACGGCGGACACCATGTCGGCCCGCACCGCGTCCCAGGCCGGGCCGCCGGTCGCACGGAAGGCGACGGCGACCGTGTCGGCGTGCAGGACACCGGAGCCCGGGGGGCCGAGCGCGTACGCGGCGGCGTAGAGGCCCTCGTGCTCCGGGGTGTCGCAGTGCTCGCCGTCCGTGAAACCCGGGCAGGTGCAGCCGGTGAGGCGGGGCAGCACGGCGGCGGTGATGTGGGCGGGGGAGGCGTCGTACGGGTGAGGGTCGAACGGCTCCAGGGGCAGGCCCGCCTGCAGCGCGCCGTACTGCCAGGTCTCCGTCGCGTGGCCGAGCCCAGCGGCGGCGTTGTCCAGCCAGCCGACGCCCTTGCCGAAGGAGTTCATGCGCGCGGGCGTGGCGAGCCCGATCCGGCTCAGCCCGGCGAGGAGGGCGACGGCCGTACGGGCCGAGCGGGGGTCGGGCGCCGCGAACTCGGCGGTGAGGTCCTCCTGTTCGTGCTCGGAGAGCTGGTCCCAGAGCCTCAGTGACACCGCCGCCGCCGTGACCAGCTCCACGGCGAGCGGGGTCCAGCCGTACCCCTTGGTGGGGGCGATCGTCCCCCAACACCACATGTACGCCTTTGAGTTGAAATCCTCCGAGATACCCATACAACTCCCGCCGAGCGTGCTACGGTCCGGTCTCATCTCACCAGGGGCCAAAGACCGGTGAGGGGGGAAGTGGGCGCAATGACTGAAACAGTCCGGCCTTCGGCGCGTCCCCGCTGGGACCCGCGACAGGAACCCTGCGTTCCGGTGACCACGGACGGCGGGACACGCGAACTGGTCACCCTCGTCGACGCGTTGAGGAGAGCGGACGAACTCTCCGGCCTCGCGACGACGACACCCGGCGAGACCGTCGCCCTCCTGGAGTACCTGCTCGCGATCTGCTACGCCGTCCCGGACGCCGCGACCGTCCCCGAAGCCGAACTGACCGCCCGCGCGGCGACCTGGCTCGCCACCCGCCCCGACGACCAGTGGGACCTCTTCCACCCCGCCCAACCCCTCGGCCAGAACGCCCTCTTGGCCCCCTACCTCGACGAACACGGCACCGGGCCCGCCCAGTTGGTGATCGAGCGCGCCGGGGACTACAACCAGTTCTTCGACCACCACCACCTCGCCCACACCGAACCCCTCCCGGCCGACGCCGCGTTCCGCGCGATGCTCGCCCAGCACGCCTACGGCCCCAGCGGACGCGCCCGCGTCTCCGGCAGACAGACCCTCGGACCGACCCTCACCAACCTGGCCGTCGGCCGCCTCGCCGCACGCGTCCGCGTCGTCGCCCTCGGCCCGACCCTCAAGGACACCCTGCTCCTCAACCTGCTCCCGCTCGACGGCGCCGGCCCCGGCACGTTCAACCACACCTGGACCGTGTCCCCCGCACCCCGCCGCGGATTCACCGCCAAACCCCGGGGCCGGACCACCGACGGCCCCGCCGACCTGCACACCGTCCTCGGCCGCTCGATCCTCCTGCGCCCCGTCACCACCGGGGACCGCATCGCCGTCGACCGCGTCCTGGTGGCCGCCGGTGAACTCCTCGCGGACCCTCCGGCACGGGACGCCGTGTATCCACCGGGCGAGGACACGCCGCTGCGCCCGTCGGCCTCCCGCGCCTTCTGGCGCGAGGCGCACGCCCTGTACGCCGCCGTCGCCAACCGGAAGGAGGGCGACCTGTACGACAGGATCGCCCGGCGCGCGAGGACCAGGGTCACCCTCTGGGCGGTGGGGCTGATCACCCGGCACAGCTCGGCCGTCACCTGGGTGTCGGACACCTTCCCCTTCGTGCGCGGCCGGGAGATCGAACTGCGGTACGCGGCCGAACGCGGCTCGCGCATCGCCGAGTACGTCGCGACCTGCCTGTCCCGGGCCGCGTACGTCGCCTGGACCGTCACCTACCCGAACCCCAACCCCTCCGACAGGCCACACCAGTTGGCGCGTTTCGACGCGCGACCCGAGTACTGGATGTACGCGGCCGTCCCGTTCCACACCCTCCTGGACGAGACCTCGACCGCCCTGACCAAGTACCGGCTCGACACAGCGATCATCGAGTACGCGACCGACCTCGCCCGCGCCGCCCGCCGGTTCCTCGACCGACGCCTCGACCCCCTGCCCGCCACCTCGCGCGGCCACCAGGCACGCGCCCAGGCGACCCGCCGCCTGAACGCCGACCTGACCGGCCCCAAGGCCCCCGACGAACTGAAGGGGAAACGCGCATGAGCCCGCACCCGCCGCCCAGCGAACTCCTCGGCCAGTGGCTGACCGGCCTGATGACCAGACGCGACTACGGCTCGCTCGCCGCCCTGCGCCGCCCCGGAGCCGTCACCAGCGCCCGCGTCGAAGCCGGCTGCCACGCACCCCGGGACGACGACCTGCGCCGGGAGGTCTTCGAACAGGTCGCGTTCCTCTTCGCGATCTACCACCAGGGCGCCGACCGGCCGCACAAGGGATACGGCAGCC
The DNA here is from genome assembly GCA_036569285.1 of Streptomyces sp. Classification (GTDB taxonomy): domain Bacteria; phylum Actinomycetota; class Actinomycetes; order Streptomycetales; family Streptomycetaceae; genus Streptomyces. The sequence continues at coordinate 6,201 of DATCQX010000116.1, read as the reverse complement.
TCGGCGCCGCCGCCCGCCGGATCGGCGGCGGCCTCGGACGCGGCCCCGACGACCCGGGCGCGGTCCGCCTGATGGACCGCATCGTCGCCAGCCGCCCGCTCCCCGTCCGCCACCTCCGGCACGCCGTCGCCCGCCTGCGCTCCTGCGAGATGCCGCCGCCCTCCTGGCCGCGCCTCGCCGACGACCTGGCCGACTGGCGCGACCGCACCGCACGCGTCCCCTACCGCTGGGCCGTCGACTTCCACACCCCGCCACCCAAGAAGGGCACCGACCTGACGTGAGCACCCCCGCCCGCCCTCAGTTCCTCTCCCTGCACCTTCTGGAGACCCTCGTCGCCGTCCTCCCCGTCCGGGACGAGAACGGGGCCCCGAAAACCATCGTGTACGGCGGAGTGGAACGCCACCTGATCACCAGTCAGGCCCGCCGCCGCGCCGAGCGCATGTACTCCCGGGACCGGGCCAACGCGGGCAAGGGCCCCCTCGGCGACTACAGCATGGGCGTACGGACCAGGGAATGGGCGCTGAAGACGGCCAACGCCCTGGAGAACCGGCACGGTTGGCCTCCGGAGCGCGCGCTGCCGACGGCGCGTTCTGTGCTCCAGGCGACCGGCCTCAAGTTCGGTGATCCGGCGAAACCGACCGTGGCGAACCTGACGAAGGTGCTGCTGTTCGCGCCGGGCGACGCGGGGGAGCGGATCGCGGAACACCTCGCGGCCCACGAGGAGGAGATCACGGCCTGGGCATCCCGGTACCAGGCGGCCGAGGAGGCCAAGAGGCGAGGAGAGAAAGCCGAGTTGCCCGCCCTGGAGAAGGCCGCGCGCACCGCCGTCCTCACCGCCCTCGCCCCCCGCGACGCCATCGACATCGCCCTCTACGGCCGCTTCCTCGCAGAGATCGCCGACTCCCCGAACGTGGACGGCGCCATCCAGAGCGGGCACGCCTTCACCGTGCACCAGGCGGAGGCCACCGACGACTTCTACGCCGCGGCGGACGACGCGAAGATCGACCGGAAGAACAACGCGCTGGACTTCCTGGACGCGGTGGACGACGCGGGCGCCGGGATGACGGGGTACCAGTCGCTGATCTCCGGGACGTTCTACCGGCACGCGGTACTGGACCGGCGCACCCTGTCGGGCAACCTGCGGGCGGGCGGCATGTCCGAGGCGGACGCGGAGGTCGCTGCGCGGGCCGCCGAAGCGGAGTTCGTGGACGCGTTCGTGAACGCGTTTCCGCAGGCCAAGAAGAACTCGACCGCGTCGACAGGGTCGTTGCCCGTGCTGGTGCTGGCCTTCGAGGGGGAGCGGGCCTTCAACTACGGGGGCGCTTTTCAGAGGCCGATCGACGAGAGCGGCGGGCCGGCGGGGGAGGCCGCGGTGCGGACGCTGATGGAACATCACTGGTTCGTCCGTAGCAAGCGGGACGACATCACCGAGGGCCGAGTGCTGACGTACGACCCTGCTGTGCACGCTGTTCTGCGGGAACTCGGCGTCCAGGACGTCGACTCCGTCGAGGAACTGACCCGGTGAGCCCGGTGAGTTCGGAGGGCCCGGTGAGTTCGGTGGGCCCGCACACCCTCCTCGTGCGTCTCGCCGGCCCCCTCCAGTCCTGGGGCACCCTCTCCCGCTTCGCCGCACGCCGTGACACCCACAGCCGCCCCACCAAATCCGGCGTCATCGGCATGTGCGCGGCGGCGCTGGGCCTCGAACGGCGCCAGGGACTCGGCGAGTTGGCGGCCGTGCGGTACGGGGTGCGCGCCGACCACCCGGGCACCCCCACCCGCGACCACCACCTCGTCGGAGCGGGCCGCTTCCCGGTCCGCCCGCGTGACGTCGTCACCGACCACCGCAGAGCCGCGGCCCTCGCCGCGAGCATGGCCGCAGCGGAGGGGGAGACGTTCGGGCACCACCCGCTCGACGACTGGTACGGCGCCCCGAAGTACATCGCCACCGACCCGGACTCCGGCGCCCTCGTGTCGAATCAGCTCGCCCGAGGCGGACTTGTCACCGAACGCTGGTACCTCGCGGACGCGGCGTTCGTCGCCGCGCTCCAGCACGACGACGCAGGACTGCTCCGCGCGGTCGCGGCGGCCCTCGAACACCCCGCCCGCCTCCTGTGGCTGGGCCGCAAGTCCTGCCCGCCCTCCGGCACGATCGCCGGACCACTCCTGCGGCACACCACCGTCCAGGACGCGTTCCGCACCACCGCCCTGCTCCCGGCCGACGGCCCCACCCCCTCACCCCGCCCCTGGGCGTGGACCCAGACCCACCCGGACACGCCCGGCGCCACGCCCGTCCAGGACCAGCCCGTCACCTTCGACGCCGACACCCCCGTCCACAGCACGCGCTGGGAGATCCGCACCCGGGTCACCATCGACGAGAACGCCACGGGGTGGGAGGACCTGATCCGATGACGGCCCGTTTCGTCGCCACCCACAGCATCCTCGCCCTCGACATCCACCACCCCCTCGTCGCGAAGTCCCTCATCGACGCCCAGGACATGCACCGCACGGTGATGAGCGGCTTCCGGGGCTGGGACACGGACGGCGACCCCGACGCCCGCGCCCAGATGGGCGTCCTGTCCACCTGGTCGGTCGACCTCAAGGCGGGCGTCCTCGTCCTGGTCGTCCAGTCGAGGGTCCCCGGCGACTGGACGGGCCTGCCACGCGGCGCGCTCACCAGGAAACCGCACGTCATCACCGTCGACCGCACCTTCCGCACGGGCGACACCCTGGACTTCCGGACGATCGTGAACCCGACGTACAGCCGTGCGGACGGCCCACCGGGCGACCGCCCCCGGGGCCGCCGCACCGCCCACACCCGCCCGGACCACGTCCGCACCTGGTTCCAGTCCCGCCTCCAACCACCCGGCGAGCCCCCGAAATCCCCCGACGGCATCCCCCGCATCGGCGCCACCGCCACCCCCGACGCCCTGTCCGTCCGCATGCTCCCCGCCGCCTCCAGCACGGGCCCGCACAAAGGGCTGCGCCTGACTCGCGCCGAGATCCGGGGCACGCTCACGGTGACCGACCCCACCGCGCTGGTGGCGGCACTGGTGCAGGGGGTGGGGCGGGGGCGGGCGTACGGGTGCGGGCTGCTGCTCACGCGGGACGCCGCGCCAACTCCTAGCCGCTCCCGTACACCACCGCCGGATCAGGCGCCCGCGCCAGCAACTCCGTGACGGCCGCCCCCACTTCACCCGGCTCCCACCGCCGGTCCCGCTCCACGCGGGGCCCGTGCTGCCAGCCGTCCGCCACGCTGATCGTCCCGCCCTCGACCTCGAAGACCCGCCCGCTCACCGACCCCGACCCGGCGGAGGCGAGCCACACCACGAGGGGGGAGACGTTCCCGGGGTGCATCGCGTCGAAGCCGGACTCCGGTGCCCGCATCCGCTCGGCGAACGCCTCGACGGCCTCGGTCATCGGGGTGCGCGCGGACGGCGCGATCGCGTTCACCGTCACCCCGTACCGGGCGAGTTCGGCCGCCGCGATGACGGTCAGCGCGGCGATCCCGGCCTTCGCGGCACCGTAGTTCCCCTGCCCGACGCTCCCCGAAAGCCCGGCCCCGGAACTGGTGTTGACGATCCGCGCGGCCACGGGGCGCCCGCTCTTGGCGCACTCGCGCCAGTACGCGGCGGCGTGCCGCAGCGGCGCCGCGTGCCCCTTGAGGTCGACCCTCAGGACGAGGTCCCAGTCCGCCTCCGTCATCGACACCAGCATCCGGTCCCGGTTCACCCCCGCGTTGTTCACCAGCGCGTGCAGCACCCCGAACTCCTCGACGGCCCGCCGCACCAACGCCTCCGCGTACCCCCAGTCACTGACGTCCCCGAGATCGGCGACCGCCGTCCCGCCGCGCCCGGTGATCTCCTCCACGACGGACTTCGCCGCCTCCCCGAGGTCGTTGACGACGACGGCGGCACCCTCGGCGGCGAGCGCGAGCGCGTGCGCGCGCCCGAGGCCCTGGCCCGCGCCGGTGACGACGACCACCCGGCCCTGACAGATCACGCCGCGCCTCCTCGGTTCCCGGTGAGCCCCAACCGCCGTGCGATCAGGGCCTGATGCTCGGCCGGACCACCCCAGTCCGCCGCGAGCGCCCAGGCCCGCTTGGCGTACCGGTGCAGTTCGTACTCCGTCGTGTAGCCCATCGCCCCGTGACACTGGATCGCCGCACGGGCCGTCCCGCGCGCCGCCTCCGAGGCGAGCACCTTCGCCGCCGACGTCCGCACGTCGGCGTCGGGCTCCCCGGCGGCCTGCGCCCACCCGGCGGCCAGCACGGATGCCCGTGCGAACCGCACCGCCACCGCGACCTCGGCCAACGCGTGCTTGACGGCCTGGAACGACCCCACCGGCACCCCGAACTGCTTCCGCTCCCGCACATACGCCACGGTCAGCTCCACCATCCGCCCCGACAGCCCGACCAGCAGCCCGGACGTCGCCAACACCCCGCGCCGCCGGACGAGTTCGACCTCCGAAGCCCCTTCGGCCAGCAGCACCCCACCCTGCTGTGGAACCGTAATGCGCGCCAACTCCCGTGAAGGGTCGACCGATTCGAGCAGCTCGATCCCCAACTCGTCGCGCCGGAAAAGCCGCAGGCGGCGATCCGTGAGGGCGACGACGAGGTCCGCACGCGCGGCGAAGGGCACGGGAGCGCCCTCCGACAGCGTGGCCGTCAAAGCGACCGAACCGTCCAGCACCCCGGCCAGCTCCGGCAGTCCGGCCAGCAGCGGCGCCCCCACCGCGATGGTCTCGGCCGCAGGTACCGCCACCCCACTGTGCCCCAGCACCTCCATCAACGGCGGCAGACAGTTCTCGTCGAGCCCCGCCTCGCCCGGCACCAGCGCGCCCAGGACACCGACGTCGGCGAGCGCCTGCCAGACGTTCTCTTTGCTGAGTACCCCACTCGCCGCCTCGGCGAGCGCCGCGTCCACCTCGGCCACGGAGAACCGCACCCGCTCACCTCCTCGGCAGCCCGAGCAGCCGCTCGGCGACGATGTTGCGCTGGATCTCGTTCGTGCCGGCGTAGATCGGCCCGGCGAGCGAGAAGAGGAACCCCTTGCTCCACGGCCCCGCCAACTCGGCCTCGGATCCCAGGAGTTCGGCGGCCGTCTCGTGCAGCTCGATGTCCAGCTCCGACCAGAACAGCTTGTTCAGACTGGCCTCGGCACCCACCTCACGGCCGTCGGCGATCGCCGTGACCTGCTCCAGCGTGAACCACTGATACGCCTGCGCGTCGATCCACGCCCGCACCACCCGGTCGCTGTGGGTCCCCGTCGCGCGCGCCAACTCCACCAGCCGGTCGGCGGTGCGCAGGAAGCGCCCCGGCGAGCGGAGGGTGAGCCCGCGTTCCGACCCCGTCGTGGCCATCGCGACCTGCCAGCCCTGCCCGACCTCGCCCAGCACATCGGCGTCCGGGACGAACACGTCGTCGAGGAACACCTCCGCGAACCCCTCGTCCCCGTCGAGCCGTCGGAAACCCCGGACGGTCACGCCGGGCGCGTCGAGCGGGAGCAGGAAATAGGTGAGGCCGTGGTGCCGGGCGGCCTCGGGGTCGGTGCGGAACAGGCCGAAGAGGTGCGTGCAGAACGCGCCGCGTGTCGTCCACGTCTTGTGCCCGGTGAGCCGCCAGCCGCCCCCCGTGCGGACGGCACGGCTGCGGATCGCCGCCAGGTCGCTGCCCGCCTCCGGCTCCGACCAGCCCTGCGCCCACAGGTCCTCGGCCGCCGCCATCCGGGGCAGGTACCGGGCCTGCTGCTCGGGGGTGCCGTACCGGAACAGTGTGGGGGCGAGCAGGAAGATGCCGTTCTGGGTGACCCGGGCCGGTGCGCCCGCCCTGTAGTACTCCTCCTCGAAGATCAGCCACTCCCACAGCGACGCCCCGCGCCCGCCGTACTCCTGCGGCCACGACACCGCCGACCAGCGGGCCGCGAACAGCTCACGCTCCCAGCCGAGATGAGCGGCGAAACCCTCACGGGTGTCCCCGGACGGCAGTGGCCGCGACGGCACGTGCGCGGCCAGCCACTCCCGCGCCTCCCGGCGGAACGCCTCCTCCTGCGCGCTCCAGGTCAGGTCCATCAGTCACCCAGCCCGAACCGCTCCTGCCGGGCCACACCCGACAGGTTCACCTCGAACGTGAAACCCTGCTCGTAGCGGTAACTCCGCTTCACGTCCCACAGATCGATGCCGTTGAACGCCTCCTTCGCCGCCCGG